>JAHEJI010000001.1:0-29979 GCA_024638965.1 Planctomycetaceae bacterium | reverse complement strand
ACTTGTGAATACGGGAGGTCAAGGCTCCTGCCGCGACTTGTGGATTGATGTGTCGGCAGGAGCCTCCACCTCCCGAGTCACGATTCCCAACGCAACTCAAAGACTTCTCCTTGGTAGGGCCAATCATTCGCGTCCACGACAAGTTCCGCACGTTTTGGATTTTGTTTGATGTAATTCCATTTCTCTTCATAAGCTGACGCGCTTCTCATTCGCGTATCCCAATGATCCGGCTGCCAGACACGAGCGGGATTCTGATGTTTCTTGGTAAATTGCGACTTCCAATAGCGAACCCAGTTTTCATATTCGCTCGCCTGTTCCGTCGCCCAAGCGAATAGATGGATGTGATCCGGCATGATCACATATCGACCGACCAACCAAAAATCGGCACTTGTCCAAACGTCGATCAATTGCTGGTGAACCTCGTCGTTGGCCAGCCAAGGAGTTTTATGTTTTGTGCAAACGGTGTCGTAAATTAAGGTTGGTTGTCCGTCAACAAACCGAACACCATGAACTGGTTTTTTGTTGGATCGGTCAGGCATTACCTGATCATATATGAGTCGACGTGTCGGCAGGAGCCTCCACCTCCCGCCGAACGACGATCCGAAATGGCAGGTCAAATCGCCAGCGTTCCCCTGTTACCGTGGGATGGTCATCCAAAGAAAAGCCTTCCCGTTTTCATCAACGCGGACTTCCTGTTTCATCTTTGGTTTAGTCTGGGCGAGTAGTTTCGTCACGGCGACCATGTAAGCGGTCTTCTTTTTGACCAGTGTTACTTTCGTGGTGGCCAGATCAACGCCTCTTCTGGCCATTGTGTTTTGATCATAGATGAAGGGAATGCCGATCCGCTGTTCGAATCGGTCGAGAATATCTTTGAGCGGATAATCCCGAATCTCGATGTTGGTGAGGTTGTCCAACAATCTGGGTTCGACTTGGTCAACCGGTTTTTCGATCGGCCATCCGATCGGCCAGTTTTCCTCCGCTGACCTGGCGTCAACCATCCGGATTTCCAAAGGCTTGCCTTGTTCCCGATAGGGTTGGACGACGAGTCCCAAGGGTCGGATGACCGCGGCCAAAGCTGTGCCCGCGGACATTCCCTGGAGCTCTTCATGGACGGGAGCGTCGCCCGACAACGCGCGACTTGCTGTCCTGTCGAAGACAACTCTTGTTTTGAGGAGGCGGATGATGTGATCTACAACCTTGGCCGAGCTGACACCTTTGGTCGGAATTGCTACGACCGCACATAGCTCTTCGTGAAGGCCAACCAGCTGCTCGGAAGTCAATCCAAAAGCCTTTTTGTCCGCCAAAGCGACTCTGGAGCCGTCATCTCGTAACTTCTGTATGTAGGCCTTGATTTGTTGCGAATCACCGATCGAAAAACGGCCCCCGGGCAACACCAGTTTTCCTCCCTCAATGACGCCCGTCACCACGATACTGGTGGCTCCGCCCATCTCCAGTTCTTCAACCTTGACTTCGACGGCTCCAAACGCCGTGCGTGAGCGGACTCGATCGGCGCCGACGTTGGAGAGTATTTCCATCCACCGCTGTTGGGTCGTGATTTCAGCCCGTTCACCGGAAGCGATTTCCAACTGAATGATCCGACTCTGAGCAGACGCAGTATCGACGACCGTCAACAGAAAAATAGCACCACAGAAAAGATGGCAAACAGCCAACAATTGAAGCTTCATCGGTGACTCCCAGCGGAACGAATACTGCGGCCGACGACATTAGTCGCTGACGCCGTATCGACCAATGCAATAGATCGCGTTAAACAGGTCTCGAATACCGATCTTTTTACCTTCATCGTAACCGCGACTCTCGTAAGAAATTGGCACTTCGGCAAAGCGGTATCCTCGCCGGGCCAATTTTGCCGTTAATTCCGGTTCAATGCCAAATCGGTTCTGTTCGATCGTGAGATCTCGAAGAACTTGTTTGCTGAAAGCTTTATAGCAGGTTTCCATGTCCGTGAGTTTCAAGCCACTGAGAAGATTTGAGGCTCCAGTCAACACGGCATTTCCCATCCGATGGATCCACGATTCGTCTTGCTGTTCCTCACCGATAAACCGCGAACCATAAACCACGTCAGCTTCGTCCCGCAAAAGCGGCTCCAGGATACCGGGTATGTCTCGCGGATTGTATTCAAGGTCGGCATCCTGAACAATGATGTAATCGCCTGTGACGTGTTGCAGACCGGTTCGCAAGGCCGCCCCCTTGCCCTCGTTTTTTTCTTTGAGAATGACTTTGAGACCGGGAACATCGACCAACTTGAGTAAAATTTCACGGGTGCCATCGGTGCTGAAGTCGTCCACAATCACGATCTCTGTATTCAACGGCAACGCTGCCACGCGACTGATGACCAACCCGAGCGTTTTTTCTTCGTTGTAAACCGGAATGATTACGGACAGTTTGTAGGCCGTCATGTCAATCTGGTTGTTGACGGCATAGGTCTCTGAATATTCGGCCAATTCGGCCGCCACCAGCGAACTCGTATCTACCAGCCGATTAAGAATCTGCTGGAGCATTTCGGTGTTGTCTTCACGGAGTTTTGTTTGCTGGTTGGTCACAATTTGGCTCATGATTCATTCACTCACGACAATTATACCCGCTCATTGACTCAAACAAACGACCGAATCGCTTTGGGCTATGGCGATCAGTTTTGGGAACGACACCGCTATGATTAAGGGGAGAGCCAAAATCCGAACAGCTAGGGAGAGACGTTAACCAGCTGTCCCGGGGATCTTGCGGGCACACTTTTCATCGGTAACGCCGGCCAATCGACGTAACCCTCGGGCATTTCAGTTCCGATTATGCGTCGTTTCAGCGGAACATAATACGGACTTTGCGTTTTATCATACTTATTCTGCCGACCCCAAAGCTGAGCCAGATTGTCCTGATAAAGCAGGGTCCATTCGGTTGTTTGCATAGCCATCACCTGCTCCGACAATTCGCCTCGCCGTCGAATCAGCACAAGTTCAGGCTCGCCATGTCTCAAAACCCGGGTTGGATCGATCGGTCCGGATTCGGGGCTGCGAGATCTCTTCGTCTTGTCACCGAAGAGCAGATCAAAATGCATGTCCACGATTGACTGCGGATAACAGGTTCGAAATCGTCCATCAAATGCGACTCGAGAAACAGGTTGTCCCGGTTGCAAATTGTCTTCGACACACAACGCGGCTATCGAGTATTGAGCCCAGTCGTAAGTCACAACCAGTCTGCCTCCGAGATGATTGTCATGCATAAACTGGACGGCATCGACCGGGAAGACTTGGCGATCAACACGTAACTGGCCTAGTCGATCCGATAACTGATATCCAATGAGACTCATTAACGCAACTATTGCCGCTGCAACTGCAATTCTGCCCATGCGCGATTCGCGCCCGTCGTTTAAATCGGTTTCCAGTTGTGTTAGCCGGACGAAACACGATTGCAGATGCGGTCCGGCCCAGAACCCAGCAAGAATCGCAAAAAATGGCACGTGTCGAAAGTGACTGACGGCTTGCCACAGCGTGATCGCCAAAATCACGTTTTGCGTGAAATCAAGGCTGCGGCGTGAAAAAGCTATTGCCGCTGCAACGACCATAACCAGCGCCCAGAATTTGACTCCAATCATGCTAAACAACTGGTCCGATGACCAATCCAAAATCTCAGGTCTGGGTGTACCGAGTGATTCGAGTAACCACGCAGGCAAGCGATATGAGTATGGATTCAGTAACGTTGCCAGCACGGCGACCGCGATCATCAATGACATTCTGCGAACGAGTCCCCAGCCCTTTGGCCAATAGCTGGACAACGCTTCGATCGCTCGGCATCCCAGATAAGCAACATAGACACAGACGCCTGCGACAAACCCGCCGTGCGAGTTGGTCCACAAAAAGAAAAGTAGCGGAGCAATCCATAACAAACGACTGTGCATCCAGCTGTAGTCAATTTCGTCATTCGAGTCATCGCGCATCAGTAACCGAGGCTTGAACCACTTCAAATGCCAATGGTCACGCCAGCCCGTGAAACTCAACTGAAGCAAAATCACCATCACCGTAAAAAAGAAGAATGAAGACAATTGCGGGCGAAAACTCCAGTGATAACCCAGATTCCAGGCCACCAAAATTGTCAACACGCAAGCTGGAATCAGGCTGACTTTGCTGCGAAGATTGAAAAACAGAATGGATCCAATCACAAACAAGCTCAACAGGAATTTGCCCCAAATCAATCCATGTGGACCGAGGTTTTCGACAATCCATGCCATCACAATTTCGGAAACGTTTTCATGATTGATCCAGCGATAGCCTTCGGACGTGAATGAATAACTCGTCGTCGTTTCCAGCGATCCTGTGTTCAGGAAATCGCGACCGAATTGTACGTGGCCCCACAAGTCCGGGTCAGCCACGCTCGGTGACATAGCCAATGCCGACACAAGTATCGTGAGCACGATGATCGCGAACGTAATTAAACGGTCGAATGAAAATCTGGATAACATGAAAATAGAAAATTGATGGGTTATGTTTGTTTTCTACGTCAAAAAACATAGGTTACGACCGGGTAGGTCCCCGACACGAATTTGGTTTGGTTGTGCGGGTTAGGTTAATCATCCAGCTAAACAGCTGCGAAAACGACTAATTGTCGCATCGACATTGAATTCATGGATTCTCGAAGATTGCTGCCGAAACGTAGGTTAAGACTTGCAAAACGGGCCGGTGAAAATATCTTGATAACGGGGCCTTTTTTTGATTCCGTCGATCGAAAGACAGCTATGGATCATCATTTAACGAAGTTTTTGATTTGTTTCTTTGCCTTGCTTTTGGTTGGTTGCGACGCAGCCATTACCGATACAGGCGTCGCCGTCCCGGGAAGTCAACCAGTTGAGCGGCCAATCACTTTGGAAGAAAAGATCGCTGAACTGAATGAGCAAAATGCTGAACTGATCCAAATCCTGGAAGAAGCTGAATCAAAACTCACGAAGACATTAGACGAGCTTGAGCAATCGAAACAAGAACTCGCCAACACTAAAACTCAGCTTCAGGATGTGCAATCGAAGTGGACGATCGCCACCGAGCAGCTTAAGCAGGTCCGCAGTCGTATCGCAGAAATCCGATTGAAGTTTAACGACCAGATGTCAGAAACCGCCAAACAGCTGGAGTCGTTAAACGGTCTGCTTCCGGACCAGACCGAAGATGGTGACGGCGCAATTACCGACGACAAAGAACCTGCCCATATCGAGCAAAACGACAACTAGTGAGGTTTTCGCAGAGTTGTTTGGATTTCCGTTGTTTGGGGAGTGGTTCTAACTGACTCGTGCAAGTTATTTCCGATGGATCGCTTTTTCCAAGTCGATCTCGTCCGGTGAATGTAACACCCTGCCCTCCATGCCGCCGCTTACAAAAAGTGACTGGCCGCTGATGTGTCCCGCAAGTTGGTTGCTGGAAAGAAACATAACTGCCTTGGCAACATCCTGGGGATTACCAAATTTTCGGAGTGGAATCGTTTGCAGAGCTCGGATCATCGCCTCCGAGTCCTTCGTCAACTCTCTGGCCATCGAAGTCAACGTCCATCCTGGGCAAACAGCGTTGATTCGTCCCCGCGGTGCAACTTCACCTATCTCGTTTTTTAAACTGGCTAAGAGGCCGTTCATGAGGCCACTCTTCGCGGCGGCGTAGTCGGCGTGACCGGCTTCGCCAAAATGGCCGGCCGTTGAGCCAATCATCACGATCGAAGGTTCCAGCAGACCATGCGTTTCAGATCTTTTGAGAAACTCGCGAATGCAAAGAAAAACGCTGGTCAAATCGGTCGCGACCGTTTCATTCCATCGCTCCAGCGACATGTTGCGAATCGATGTGTGCGGTACTGGCCAGACACCGGCGTTGGCAATCAAGATATCAACTGGTCCAAATCGCGATTCGGTCAAGTCAAACATTTTCGCGACGGAACTTTCCACCCGTAAATCGGCGGCAACCGTGTGGACTGACACCGAATCGAATTCGCTGGCTAATTGTTCGGCGCGTTCGCGGCCGTTGAAATAGTGAATCGTGACCATGGCTCCTTCGGACACAAATTGCCGCACAATTTCCTGGCCGATTCCACCGCTTCCACCGGTGACGACAACCGTTTTGCCTTTGAGCCCCGCATCCATTTGTTTTTCCCGATGACAAAAAAATCCGCAGGCAAATCGCTACCCTGCGGCGAAGAATTGATCTAGCGAGATTCGCGAAAATTTTGACTGAATTGTCACCAATTCAACTACGTTGCGACGCGTTTGAATTGTCAACAATTGAGCTAGTCCCACTCGAGCGTGCCGCCGGTTTGATATTCCGTTACGCGTGTTTCAAAAAAGTTCTTTTCTTTCGCCAGGTCCATCGTTTCGCTCATCCATGGAAATGGGTTCTTGCTCTGATACTGCGGCGCCAGGCCAATTTTCTCCAAGCGGCGATCGGCGATGTACTGCACGTAATCTCGAAACAGTTCCGTGTTCAGTCCAAGAACTCCGTTAGGCAGGCAATCCTCGGCGTAAGCCAATTCCAGCTCAACCGATTCGCGAATCCGATCAATCATCTTCTGTTGAAACTCGGGCGTCCATAGTTCCGGATTTTCAGACTTGATGCCGTTAATCAAATCAATTCCAAAATTCAAGTGAATCGATTCGTCGCGAAGGATATATTGGAACTGCTCGCCAATCCCCTTCATCAAGTTTCGTCGATGGAAGGAAAGAATCATCACGAAACCGGTGTAGAAAAAGATCCCTTCCATGATCAGGTAAAAACCGATCAAGTTTTTGAGCAACGATTGTGCGCCTTCAAATGTTTCCGTCGTGAAGTCTGGATCGAGAACCTCTCTGGTCAATTCCATTTCGAAAGCATCTTTTCGTGCGATCGCCGGAACTTCGTTATACATATTGAAGACTTCGCCTTCGTTGAGGCCAAGGCTTTCGACGACGTACAGGAAAGTGTGACCATGAACCGCCTCCTCGAATGCCTGTCGCAACAGGTATTGGCGACATTCGGCATTGGTGATGTGCTTAAACACCGCCAAGACGAGGTTATTACCAACAAGACTCTCGGCCGTTGAAAAGAAACCGAGATTGCGCATGATCACGCGCCGCTCATCCGCCGTCAAAACGTCGGACTTCCAGATCTCGATGTCCTTGTTCATGGGAACTTCGGTGGGCATCCAATGATTTGCACAACCGTTAATGTAATGTTCCCAGGCCCATTTGTATTTCAGCGGCATCAACTGATTGACATCGACTTGATGACAGTTAATCAAACGCTTCTCTGTCGCATCCACACGTTTATTAGTACCGGCGAGTGGATTTGATTCATGAATGCCCGTTGCCATTTGCTACTCCTTGCACCTAAAAGGCTTTGAATTGAACGAAATTATAAATTAGGACGTTGTTGTTTTAGGCAAGAACCGAGCGAAGTCAGAGCCAAACCGTAAGGACTGAACTCGGGCTTCGCCTGGTCTCATCCCGGCCATCACTGACACGATTCGCAACCTGGATTATCGATGCTGCATGTTTTCTGCGCGTCTTCCTGTCGTTTTAGTTCGAGATCACCGGTTGCACTCGAGTTTTTCATCCACCGTGGCTGCAAGCCAAATCTGTTGATATCGACAGTGGACTTCTCGACTTGCGTCGCACCCAGGGTGCGCAAGTAATAGGTCGTTTTCAAACCCGCCTGCCACGCCATGCGATACATTTCGTCAAGGCGTTTCCCACTCGGTTGGTCGAGGTAGAGATTCAAAGACTGACCCATGTCCAGCCACTTTTGACGACGACTGGCACACTGGATCAACCACTTCGAATCCATTTCAAACGCCGTGATATAACGTTGTTTGATGTCGTCCGGAAGACCGTTGATCTCACCAAGCGATCCGTCAAAGTACTTGATCGCCTCCAGCAGACGTTCGTTCCAAAGACCTCGGTCTTTTAACTCATTGACCAGATTAATGTTGACCTGAACGAATTCGCCGGAAAGGTTGCTTTTCACAAACAGGTGTTTGTAAGTTGGCTCAATCGACTGCGTCACACCAATGATCGTCGAAATGGTTGCGGTTGGAGCAATCGCCATAACGTTGCTATTTCGCATTCCATGTTCGGCAACCTGATTCCGAACGACTGACCAATCCATGGAACTCGAGCGATCCATTTCAACTGGCATTCCTCGTTCCTCTTCGAGCAATGCAATCGTGTCAATGGGCAGCAGTCCACGATCCCACTTGGAGCCGTCGTATGAAGAATAGCGGCCTCGTTCGGTCGCCAGGCGACTGGAAGCCATGATCGCGTAATACGAGATTGCTTCCATGCTCCGGTCGGCAAACTCAACCGCTTCATCACTGGCATAGCTGATACCACACGCCGCCAAGGCGTCCTGGAAGCCCATCAAACCAAGTCCGATCGGACGGTGACGATGATTCGAATTTTTGGCTTCTTCGGTCGGATAGAAGTTAATATCAATCACGTTGTCCAACATGCGGATCGCGGTGTTGATGGTCTCTTCGAGCTTTTCGTGATCCAGTTTTCCGTCGGAGACGTGGTTCAACATGTTGATTGAACCCAGATTACAAACGGCCGTCTCGCTGTCGGAGGTGTTCAGCAAAATCTCGGTGCACAAATTGCTGCTGTGAACAACGCCAACATGGTCTTGAGGCGAACGTACGTTGGATGGATCCTTGAAGGTAATCCAGGGATGTCCCGTCTCAAACACTCGTGTCAACATCTTCCGCCACAGGTCTTTGGCCGGGATCGTACGATGCAGGTTAATCTTGCCTTCGCGAGCCAACTGCTCGTAATGCTCATAGCGAGCCTGGAATTCTCTGCCGACCAAATCGTGAAGATCGGGAACTTCATCCGGGCTAAACAGGGTCCAGTCGCTTCCCTCGCAGACTCGTTTCATGAACAAGTCGGGAATCCAGTTCGCCGTATGCATATCATGCGTACGGCGACGCTCGTCACCGGTGTTCTTGCGAAGGTCAAGAAACTCTTCAATGTCCAGGTGCCAGGTCTCCAGATAGGAACAAACGGCGCCTTTTCGTTTTCCGCCCTGATTGACGGCAACCGCCGTATCGCTGACCACCTTCAAAAAGGGAATCACTCCCTGGCTTTGTCCATTCGTGCCCTTGATATGGGAATTGGTTGCCCGGATGTTGGTCCAATCGTTGCCAAGACCGCCGGCCCATTTAGACAGTTTGGCGTTGTCTGCGATCGATTTGAAAATATGATCCAGGTCATCGGAGACGGTGCTGAGATAGCAGGAACTCAACTGCGGATGCAGGGTTCCTGAATTGAACAGGGTTGGCGTCGCCGAAGTGAATCTGAACGCAGAAAGGATGTTATAAAATTCGATCGCCCGATCGTTCTTTTGCTCGCCTTCATGAATCGCCAAACCCATGGAGACTCGCATCCAGAAATATTGCGGGGCCTCGATTCGACGTCCGTTGATATGAAGCAAATAGCGATCATAGATCGTTTGCAGACCAAGATAAGGGAACAAGGCGTCACGCTCCGGATCAATCGCATCCGCAAGTCGATCCAAATCAAAACTGAGTAGCTCTTTCGAAATCCGTTTCGCTTGAACACCCGTTTTGACGAAACCGCTGAAGCGCTCGCGATACCGTTCGTTCAAATCAACGTCCGCAGTCGATTTGCCGAGCGATTCACGATAAATGATGTTGAGGACCAATCGGCCCGCGACCGTGTCATAACTAGGATCTTTCTCGATGCGAGCCCGGGCGGCCAAAACCATCGAACGGCTGATCTCTTTGGGCGTGATACCGTTGTAAAACTGTTTTCGAACTTCCGTGATTAGCTCTTCCGAAGAGCATTCTTCCTGCACGCCCTCGCAGGCGTTTTCGACTTGCCCCCACAACCTGGTAAAATCGAGATTCTCAAGCTGACCGTCTCGAAGCTGACGGATCTTCGCATGCTCGGCTCGATAGAGAATATAGCGACGAGCGACTTCAAAAAATTCGCTCCGCATTAACTCTTGTTCAACCATATCCTGAATATGTTCGACGGCAACACCGCCATCGGAAAGCGATTGATCAAACACCCGGCTCGCGACCGAGTCCGTCATCGCATCAATTTTCTCAAGCAGCTCGGTTCCCAGATCCGCAGCTCGCTCTGCCCCCTGTTGAGCACAGAACGCCTTTTGGATTGCCTCGAGAATAAGCCGGCGATCGAAAGATAAAACTCGACCGTCACGTTTTCGAACATTCATGTCCTTCTTGGTCGCTTCTAACATTCCTTCGTACTCCTTGCTTGTCGCGCGAGTCGAGTCTTCACACTCAAATCTATTAATCACCTAATTGCGCATCCAACAGCGTTCTCGAGCATCATTGGACTCCGCAGTTTCGAGGTAGCGTAATCACGTCAACGACTCGTACGGTCACTTGAATCCGCAACAGCAACAAAAGACACCGCGTCCTGCTGAGTTGCTGGCAGATTGTTGACGTTGGCTGGAACTCCATCCAGTCGCTAGTTTCTCGAATCTCCATGCCTCCGCCGAGCGAATCCCTCGTTCGACGCCGAATGTTACTTAGACCGTCAAATCACCGTTTCTCTTCGACAAAACGTCCCGAATACGATTTTTTGACAGAACTCAAATTACGTTCAATCGAGGCGGGAGCCCAATATATCGGCGTTGGCGATCCTGTCAACACAAAATATTGTGCTTGCATTTAAATCGTGTTAACAGTTTGAAACCTGAAATGAAAATCAATTTGGCTAATGAATTAGCCAACAAAAATCTCGCTCGGTTGCTAGCCAACCAGTTCCAAATCGCCAAAACAACCAAGACAAGCCATTCACCCGAGAGCTCGCATTTACCCTAAGCTTTCAATTGTGGATTGGCATTCAAGCGATAATTTTCGAGAATGAATTTGTGCATCCGAACAACATCATTTCAATGATATGAACAACATCTTATTTCGAGAAATCATCACTCGAGGGAAACTTACCCGGGCGGATCTCCAAGCTCGACAACGAGCGGTATTCGAATTCATGCTGATGAATTCGGATTCAATCGTGACGGCAAACTTCCAACAAATCGCCAGCCAGGATCTCGGCCTCCTGTTTCACATCACCGACGAACTGTTCTTTAACGGAAAGCTGGGACATACATGCGAAGCGCGGTCGGGACCCTTGAGGTTTCGACTTTCAAAAAGAATGACAAGCTCTGGTGGAATGACCACCATGACGAAGAAAAAAAACAAACGGTCGGAATTCGAAATTGCGATCGCAACGACGCCATTGTTTCAGTCGTTTCAAAACTTCGAAGCCATCAAGGTTGGTGGAGTGGATTGCGCAAATCGCCTCGAGGCTTTACAACGAATCATGGAACACGAGATGATTCATCTTGCCGAGATGTTGTTATGGGATGATTCGAATTGCGCGAATCGACGATTCAAGAGCATTTCCAGCCGATTCTTTGCCCATTCAGAATCGAACCACCAGTTGTTAACGCCTCGAGACGTAGCGCAAACCAAGTTTCAAATTCGGACTGGCGATCGAGTGACCTTTCGAATGGGCGGTGAAACCCTCAGCGGATTTGTCAATCGCATCACGAAACGAGCCACCGTTCTGGTTAACGATAGAAACGGCACGCTTTACGATGATGGGCAGAAGTACACTAAGTTCTACGTCCCGATCAGCAGCTTGAGACGTGTCGCCTGAATCAGCACGCTCGATAGAGATAAGCGAGTCGCAAATTCAAAATACAAAAAAAGACGCTGCCAGAGTTCCGGCAGCGCCCAACCATGAATCAGTTCAATTGTCTGTTATGGCAGGAAAGGTGACATGTCAGGTGGCTCACCCGAGCCGTCACCGGAAGTTGCAAGTGGGATGGCGATTGCCGCACCAATTGCAGCGATCGCGGCAAGGCGCCCAAAGCCCCCGCCTCCGAACAACCCGCCACCACCACCGCCGCCACCAGCGCAGCTGGAGTACCCGCTAAAATCTCCACACCCACCACATGCCGCGCCAGCGGCACAGGCATTGCCGACTTCTTGGCCGACATACTCAATCGGTTCTGCGGTGTATCCATTTGGGAAGCCATTGGAAGCAGCATTAGCGTAACCAACCGCGTTTCCGACGACCGCACTATCTTCAGGCGACGTCAAGGCAACATTGAGTTTTGCCGATGGAGTGTAGGCAGTCTTCGGAACGGAAACCGCGAAAACCTGAGGAGTGGATTCAGCGTCGTCTGTCGACACCGTCTCCGAAGATTCATCAGGAATAGAAACGTTGACTTCCGTTTCGGCGACTTCAACTGCTTCAAAACCAACTGCCGCAAATCCAGTTGGACCAGCCGCGACAAAGTCATAAATGCCTGGTTCCATATCTTCAAACTTGAAGTTGCCGTCCTCATCAACACGGGCCGAAGCAACTTGTTCATCATCCTGTACGATGTGAACATAGGTGCCATCGACGCTCTGAGGTTTTCCCCAAATCGGTATGACAGAACCGACGAGCAGTCCATCTTGCAAAATAACTCGGTTCGAACCGGCAACTTCGATTGGAGCCGACTCTTCATTATTGGTTTTGGCGAGATCCGCGATTTCCTTCGCGATCTTTGCTGGAACACGATTCTCTAAAATTTCTTGGACTGCCGTGAACTTTGGCGACACTGCTGCAACTTCCATAACGGTTGGTTCGGAATCACCCGAAATGACATTGACGCCATAAGCAGCAAATCCAGATTCTCCCGCCACGATGAACGAATAAGCTTTTTCTTCAAGCCCCTCAACGACGAAGGAACCATCGCTCTCACTGACCACTTTTTTGGCAATTTCGCCGTTACGAGCGAAATAGACCCTTAAGCCACCAAGCCCAATCGCTTCATGTGACTTGGTATCAAAGGAAACTAAACGACCTTTAACCATCCCGTCGGTATCGAGTGTAATCGAATGGTCCCGCAACGTGATAATTGCTGAACCGTCCGAAACCGTTGTCGCGATGGGAGCCTCGGGGACCGTAAGCGGGCTGGAATCGTTCATCCATTGATGAGCTGAGGCAGCCGCTGTCGCGACTAAGGGTAAAGCAAAGACGTACAAACCGAGCCTTATCGTCTTCCATAAGTCAGTCATGAGATCACACCATTCCTAAAATCAAGTTGCCAATACATTGTTCACGGGGAATGAACCAGCAATCCGCAAGATGAGACGTGTAGATGCTGAGGGCAAAATTCTTCCTGTCTTTAGACTAACTACCACTAAAGGACCAGTCAAGTTTTTTAGGCCAAAGTAACGTCAAAGAAGACGAGGACGGGTTTTAGGCCTGCAAAAACCTCGGTTATTTCGGGTTTCGACTCGTTATCACCCCCACATCAGGGGAGCTCGCTGAGGCGTATTTCGCTTTGTTTATCCTGCCACCTAAACGGGCTAGTCTACCGGCTTTAACCCCCAGCTTCATCGCCTCTGCCATTTTGATCGGGTTTTTTGCCCGGGCCACCGCAGTGTTTAACAGGACACCATCAAATCCAAGCTCCATGGCAATCGCCACATCGCTGGCCGTGCCAACTCCTGCATCGACGATTACTGGATAATCGGGATCGTCGTTTTTCAGGTCTTCCAAAATAATTTGCAGGCTATTCTGATTGAGAATCCCCAAACCAGAGCCAATTGGGCTACCGGCAGGCATCACGGCGGTCGCACCCGCGTTCTTGAGTCGCCGGGCGATAATCGGATCATCGCTTGTGTAACAGAGCACCTGAAATCCGTCATTCACCAGCAACTCCGTCGCCTTCACCGTCTCGATGGGATCCGGAAGCAGCGTTCGACTATCGCCCAGGACCTCCAGTTTGACCCAGTTCGCCCCCGGATTTTCCAGCCCTCTCAATATCTCGCGACCCATCCTTGCACAGCGGACCGCAGTTTCCGCGTCATAGCAACCCGCCGTATTTGGCAACAGCAAGAGCCTATCAGCCTCAAGATAGTCCAAAATGTTACGCCCCGAGCTATCGTGGAGCCTTTCTCGTCGCACCGCAATCGTTACACAAGCCGTCCCCGAGGCCTCAATCGCTTGTCGCATCTCTTCAAAGGAATCGTACTTTCCGGTGCCGAGGATGAGTCGACTGTGTAGTACATGATTACCGACCTTGAACTCATCGGCTTGTTCACAAGAAACTAAAACGTTGTCCATGAAGTTTATCCGCCTCCCACCAGGGTCACGATCTCAAACCAATCGCCCTGTTGCACAATTCTATGATCGTGATTTTCACGCGGTTCGAGTTGTTGATTAATCTCAACTGCGATACCGCGACGATTCATTTGCATGCGGGCCAGCAATTGTGTGACTGTAGTTCCCTCGTCAACGACGAGCGGTTCGCCATTGACGGTAATCTCAAGTTTGTTTTTATTGTCACTCATCGACTCTTGTTCGCTACCAAATCGAACAACTCCAGTATCTAAAAGCTCTTGGCCATATCGCGGGCGTGATAACTACTACGCACAAACGGTCCGCTGGCCACTTTCTTGAAGCCCATTTTTTTGGCTTTTTCACCTAGCCATGCGAATTCTTCCGGTGGAACGTACCGAACCACTGGCAAATACCGATCGGTCGAAGGTTTGAGGTATTGGCCGAGCGTTAAAAAATCACACTGAACATCGAGCAGATCCGCAAGCACCTCAAACAGTTCTTCGTGCGTTTCCCCGAGCCCCAACATTAAGCCGCTTTTCGTCTTGATCGCCGGATTCAATTCTTTGACTCGACGAAGCAGTGCAAGCGTCCAGCGATAATCAGATTTTGGCCCTCGAACACGTCGATACTGTCGCGGAACCGTTTCGGTATTGTGATTAAAGACATCGGGTTTTGATTCAACGACGCGTTCCAGCCCGGCCGGATTGTGGATGAAGTCGGGTGTCAGCACCTCCACTGAAGCACCTGTTTTTTCGCGAACGGCCTTGACGCATTGATAAAAATGTCCGCCTCCACCGTCTGGCAAATCATCTCGCGTGACCGATGTGATCACGACATGTTTGAGCCCCAACCGAAAAGCCGCCTCGGCGACGCGTTCCGGCTCATCGGATTCCAGTTCATCCGGCTTACCACGGTTGACTGCACAAAAACTGCAGGGTCGTGTACAGACATTGCCCAGAATCATGAAAGTCGCAGTTTGCTGAGAATAGCATTCCATCCGGTTTGGACAGCGAGCGTTATCACAGACGGTTTCCAAACGCAGCTCATCCAAAAGGCTCGCAGTTTGATTGACGAAGTTGCCTTTGGGAATATTCCGTTTCAGCCATTTAGGCAACCGCCCGATTGCAGCCGATCGCTCAACTGGAATGACTCCAGGAGATCCGCAACTTCCGCCGCCTCCGCAACCCCCAGACGAGGTTTGTTCGGATATATCTGCATTAACAATTGGCAATTGCGTCACTGCCGACCACTTTCAAATTATTAAAGATCAAAAACGAAGCGACCTGATTTTAGGCCGTTCACAATTCGACAACCAGTCGAAATCCGAACTCATAATCCGTTAATCATGTTTTGCTGTTCACGTTTTGCTATAGTTTTGGTTCGTAACCGTTTTCAGCCGCCGTTATCTCCCAGCGGTGAGCAGCATTTTAGCGCTAAAAATCTCCATGGCCGCCAAAAACAAAAGCTCAAAACAGAAACGGGCTAAGAAACCGACCGATTCGGGGCAAAGCAAAAACATCTCCGAAAATCGAAAAGCCCGGCATAAATACGAGATCCTGGATCAAATCGAATGTGGCATCGTTTTGATCGGAAGCGAGGTCAAAAGCCTACGTGAGGGCAAAATCTCGCTCGACGAAGCCTACGTTCGGGTACGGGACGGTGCGCTCTGGTTGATCGGCGCCAATATCTCGGAATACACGCAGGCCAGCATTTGGAACCACGATCCTGTCCGACCTAGAAAACTGCTGGTTCATCGCAAACAGTTCGACAAGTTAGCTGGAAAGGCCGTTGAAGGGGGCTTAACGCTCGTTCCTCTCCGGATTTACTTTAATGCGCGAGGACTGGTCAAATTGATTGTGGGTGTTGGCCGCGGCAAAAAGCTGTATGACAAACGAGAATCGAAGAAAAAGGCAGATGTCAAAAGGCAAATCGATCGAGAGATGCGAAGCCGCAACAAATGACCCGGATCCCGATTCAGACACGTCCAGAAATGGTTCGGAGCCTGCGAGGATTTCGATCTGAGCGGTATTCTCCTGAATCGCCGAACCGAGTTCGGAAACGAATCGTAACAACGAGACGTCCTGGTTGTGCCTTTTTCCCGAGACGATTGTTGATTACCTTATTCCTTTGAAATTCACGCCCGGAAACGCACATCCGATGCTGACCCTCGAAAACATCAAGAAAAGCTACGCTCAACCTAACGGGGAAAGGGTCGAAATTCTGGATGTGCCTTCGCTGCATATTGAGGCTGCCGAACAAGTTGCCTTGATTGGGCCGAGCGGCTGTGGGAAATCCACTCTGTTGCATGTGATTGCGGGCATCACCAAACCAAATTCGGGTTTGGTCAAACTCGATGGCGTGGCACTTACTCGATTTTCAGAAGCCGGTCGCGATCGAATTCGAGCCGACAAACTCGGCTACGTTTTTCAGACGTTTAATTTGCTGGCCGGTTTTTCAGCGTTAGAAAATGTGATGTTGGGCATGACATTCGCGCGAAAAAAACGGTCATCCCAGCGGGCCAAACAACTTCTGGATCGAGTCGGTCTCTCCCATCGGCTAAACAACAAACCCGCTGCCCTGTCGGTCGGTGAACAACAACGAGTCGCCGTTGCCCGGGCTCTGGCGAATCAACCCAAACTGTTGCTCGCAGACGAACCCACCGCCAATGTCGATCCTCAAAACCAGCAACAGATTATCGACTTGATTCGCGAAACATGTGACGAAGAAAAGATTGCGCTGCTGATGGTGACGCATTCGAGAGAGGTTTCCAACCAGTTTGACCGAATCGAAAAACTGGAAGAGATCAATCTCGTGGTCCAGAACATAAGGGTCGGCGGCGTATGAACATTTTCAAAATCGCTTGGCGCAGTATCCAACATCGAGGACTTGGCTCGCTCTTAACCATCATCTCGATGGCGCTGGGCGTGATGATGGTGGTTGCCGTGTTGTCGATTCACGGTCTCGTTTCTCAGTCGTTTAAGAACAACAACAGTTTTGGTTACGACATCCTGGTTGGTGCTCGCGGCGGCGGAATGCAGCTAACGTTGAACACCGTTTATTACCTCAGTAAACCCGTTGAGAACGTTCCCTATGAATACTACCTCGCTTTCGAAGATGCAGAATCTCGAAAACACGAGTTGCAAAATTCGTTTTCGGTGATGGCGCGCGACCAGGAACTTGAAGTACTTGCCGCTTCGACTGCGATTGCCGGAGGTCCTGGAGCGATCTTGACAAACGGCCTCATGCACGATGCTTATCTGCTGCATCAAGATGCGATCATGAAGATCAACAGAAAGGGACTTTACAAAACCTACACTGAAACAGCCGTCCCGCTCTGCCTGGGCGATTACTGGGAAGCTCCTGATTCAGACCTGAATTTTCGTTGCGTCGGTACCAAGCCAGCCTTTTTTGAAAAACTCGTACTCGATGTTGACACGGGGGAAAAATTCAAATTCGTGGAAGGCCGCAACTTCAAAGAGTTTTCTAAAGAATACGGTTATTTCGAGTGCGTCGTTGGGTATCAGATCGCTCGTCGAGGAGGAGTCAAGATCGGAGACGTCTTGTATCCGACTCATGGTGACCCAAATAGCACGGCCGCGCATGTCCACGAACAGGGTTTCACGGTCGTCGGTATCGTAGATCGAACCGGCACACCCAATGATCGAGTCGTTTACTTGAATATGGAAGGCTTCTATTTAATGGAAGACCACGCCAAGCCAGTGGAAGACGACGCGCTTCTGAAAACGGATGAAGACGAACCGACTGATTCAGAGGGTGAATTCGATTTATTTGATGACGAAGAGGGCGACGACGAATGGAACCCCGAAGAGTTTGCGGTTGCCGAAGGCTCATCAGCGCCAACCGCCCAGGAACTTGCCGAACAACAACGTTTGAGACGAATCCCTCTGCCAATTGAACAACGAGAAGTCACCTCGATCCTGGTCAGCACGTCTAAGAAAAACGACCCGTACCGTATGATCAGCATGTTCTTACCGCCACAGATTAATCAGGGTGATTTGGAATCGACCTTGAAATGGTCCGCGTTTCGACCGGTCAAGGCTCAAACTGCAGCTCAAGCAGTCAACCCCGTAGAGCAAGTGAATAGCCTGTTTGCACTCTTCGTAGATCCAGTTCGGTGGTTGTTGCTGGCACTGACCTTGATGATTTGCGTCGTATCGGCAATCAGTATTCTCGTCGGAATCTATAACTCTATGAGCCAGCGACAACACGAGATTGCCGTAATGAGGGCGTTAGGGGCGAGTCGGACCAAGGTGATGTCGATCATGTTAGTTGAATCGGTCTTGCTAGCTTGTTTTGGCGGTTTCTTAGGGTGGATTTCCGGCCACACGTTAAATGCCTCATTAAGCCCAATTATCGAAGCCCGAACAGGTGTCCCGATCGGTTTCTTTGATTTCGCTCCGAGTATGCCGCTGGGAGCTTATCTGGGAAATCTGAGTTCCATTTTTCCTGAATCGCTCATAAAATTAAGCCTGTCACCTGAGTTGTTGCTGATTCCCGGACTCATTATTTTGGCGGTATTGGTTGGTATCTACCCCGCCATTTCCGCTTATCGCACGGATGTTGCCAATTCGCTTGGCAAGTGAACAAGCTCACCAAAATGTTGTTTTTGTTGCACTGTGGGATTTAGACGTTCGACATTTTGGGGAATAAGCCATAAGCTAAAGCACCTTTGAAAGGGCTTAAATTTGTCACGAAAATTCTCGGCCAACTTGGTTTCCAGAACCGCGCTTTTTGCAGCGGCGATCGTTGTTGCGCTGGCGACGTCGATGACGGCTATTCTTGCCTGCCCGTTTTGTTCAGCCGTCAATCTGACGTTTACAGAACAACTCAAATCGAACGACGTTGTTGTCATCGCCAAGCTGTTGAAAATCCCACCCATGAGTGATGATCCCGATGCCGAACTCCCGAAGGCGGAATTTGAAGTCGTCGATGTCATCAAGGGTGAAAAATGGGTTCGACCGGAAATGAAATTTCGCACCTTGCTGGTGGGTCGCTATCCAGAGGGCCAGCAGTTTATGGTCATGGGAATTGATCCGCCTGCGGTCGCCTGGTCGACTCCGATGAAGGCCAGCGAAAGGGTGATTGCCTATTTGAGAAAGCTCGAAGGTTTGCCTAAATCGGGCCCGGAGCGACTTGAGTTTTTCCAAAAGTACTTTGAAGACAAAGAGTCCGTTCTCGCCTTTGACGCCTATGACGAATTTGCAAAAGCGCCATACAAAGATCTGATCGCGCTTAAAGACAAGATGGATCACGAAAAGATCATCAAGTGGATCAAAGACCCGGAGACTTCCATCAACCGTCGACGCCTGTACTTTACGATGCTGGGCGTTTGTGGTGGTGAACCGGATATCAAACTTCTGGAAGAATTGATCAAGTCGGGTGATCGCAAGAAACAGGCTGGCCTTGATGCGTTGATCGCCTGCTATTTGAACCTCAAAGGTGAGGCTGGCGTTGGGTTAGTGGAAGACACTTTCATCAAAGATAAAACGGTCGATTACGTGGACACGCTTTCGGCAGTTTCAGCGCTCAGGTTTCACGGCACCGAGGTTGACCACGTCCCCAAAGCACGGATCGTCGCTGCAGTTCGTTTGCTACTGGACCGTCCGAAGATGGCCGACATGATCATTCCGGATTTGGCTCGCTGGGAAGACTGGAGTGTCATGGATCGTCTCGTCCAGATGTTCAAAGACGCCGACGAAGATACAAACTGGCTACGAGTCCCAGTGATCACCTATTTACGAGCTTGCCCGAATCCCCAAGCCAAAGTTCATATTGCGGAGTTAAGCAAGATTGATCCAGACGCCGTACGTCGCGCTGATTTCTTTCTTAATTTTGGCGATGACGAATTCGATGACGAAGATGAAGATGAAGATGTCGACTCAGACGGCGCCCCAGACAAGATCACCGACGAAAAGTCAAAAAAAGAAGGTGACGCCTCAGATGGCGGTTTAGTGGAAGATGAGACATTGACTTCGCGGGTGACGCCCGGCGATGAGTACGTCGTGCGTAAGATACCAATCGCAGGAGACGATTCAACCGATTCAGGTTCAGACACCAAGAACAATTTGTCACCCGTCGACGTAACCGATATTGGGGAAATGGGTGAGTTGTCGGAGATCAGTACAATTCCTGCGGACAGCATGGCTGCCAACTCTGAAGAGACTTCTTCGCAGATCGCACAAGTTGTTCAGCCTGCTCCACCTGTCGCCGCAGCGACGCCTCGTCCAGGTCTTACCATGACCATTATTTTTGTACCCATGGCCATTTCGTTAGCAATATTCCTGTTGCTTTGGTCGGTTATTAATGGATGGTTTGAACGCCTGATTGTATGATTCGAAACTCTCGAATCGTTTGCGTGCGTCGCTTGTTAAGATAACGAACATTGATCGCGTGATCCGTTCATGAGACAATTGGCGACTTCCTAGCCGCGTGAGAATATGAATACAGCCGAACTTCAAAGTAAAATGTCAACCCATTCCGAGCAGGATTCGTATCAGTATCGCTCGGTGAGCAAATCCGCCGTTGCTTGTCTGGTGTTTGCCGTGTTGTCAATCCTTTTGTCGTTTGTATCAGAAGTCTTCGTTCTTTTTCCAATGTTGGGCGTCATCTTTGGGCTTTGCTCGATTGCCGCGTTCAAAAAATTTCCAGGCGAACTGGTTGGCAAGGCGGTTGCCAAGGTCGGCTTGGCCCTCAGCCTGTTATGTCTCGTGACCAGCTTGGGTTACCATGGTTACATCTATGCCACCGAAGTTCCCCCCGATCATGAACGCATTTCATTTCGAGATTTGGCACCCAAGAAAAAGCGGCCTAAGCACCCATTTTCAGAAAAAGCACTCGAACTCGATGGCCAGAAAGTATTCTTGAAGGGTTATGTTCGGCCAAGTGATAAACAACGAGGTTTGAAAAACTTCATTTTGGTCGGCGACTTTGGAGATTGTTGCTTTGGCGGTAATCCAAAGATTACCGAAGTTGTGGCGATTTCGATTGTCAGTGACGATACCGTCGACTACAGTTTGCGGAAGCGGAAAGTTTCTGGCGAGTTCCGGCTTCATCAGAAGCGTCGGGCGATCAGCGAAGAAGATATTCCGTCCGTCTATTACGAAATTATTGCGAACCGCGTCCAATGAAGATGGGTTTTGAGAACTTGAGGCGAACCGGCCTGTTTTCTAGCAAGGCTCTTAAAATACTCTGCCTGTTCACGGTTTTGTTTTACGTCGGACTCTCGGGCTGGAAGAGTACTTCGAATTTCGCTGCTTCGGTTCGACAAGAAAAAACGCCGCCCGAAAATACTGACGATCTCAAACAGGAAACGACCTCCCAACAAGAACAACCTGTCGTTTCAGAAGACGATTTGAACCTCGACGATACCGAGCGTCAAAGGGAACAACGGGCTGCCGTTGAACGAGAACGAAAGGCGCGCGCTGGCACCACCAAATCACTCACAGAAAAACTCGCCGAACTTGAAAAAGATCCCAGCAAAAGACTCGATCTGACCTTTGATGATCTGATCTTCAAGATGGAGAAAGGCGAACCATTCCGTCCTTCGATGCTGACAAAAGAGATCAATCAAATTCACAAAAAGAAGGTCAGCCTCAGCGGCTATATTCGCCCCAGCGCCCGCCAAAAAGGGATCACCAAATTTGTCTTTGTGCGAGACAATAAAGAATGTTGTTTCGGCCCGGGTGCCGCCCTTTACGATTGCGTGCTCGTCAGACTGGCCGAGGGCCAGGAGGCCGAATACACGGTTCGACCGATCACCATCGAGGGGGATTTCTATATGAAGGAATTCAAAGGCCCCAATGGCACAGTATGGGCAATTTATCGGATGAAAAACGGTCACGTAAGGTAAACGGCCCGCATCACCCCTTCCCCCTGATTTCGCCGGCGCGCCTATTTTAGTCAACTGCCAGTTGATACAATTCCGGTTCGCAGTGACGTTAGATTCTCTTGGCAAGAAACGGACATGGCAATTTTCGACTGGGTTAGCCGCCGCGTATTTAATGCGGTTCACCGCAACAACCTCGTTTACAACACATGCTGGGAAGACCCGCGACTGGATCGCATCGCACTTGAATTCGCGCCCGATGATAATGTGCTGGTCATCACGTCAGCCGGATGCAATGCGCTGGACTACGTTTTGACCGAACCCAATCACGTTTACGCGGTTGACATGAACCCGCGACAAAACGCGCTCCTTGACCTCAAAAAAGCCGCCATTAACAACCTCGACTTCGATGACTTTTTCAAGTTGTTTGGGGAGGGCCATCTTACTGGTGTTCGGGAAATCTACCGTGAGCGGATGCGAGATTCACTTGCGCCTTGGTCCCAGACCTATTGGGACGCCAAGATCAAATGGTTTAGCAACAATCGCCGCACTTTTTATTTTCGCGGCACTTCCGGGACGTTCGCGCGGATGCTGAAAGTCTATACCGACAAAATGATCAATGTTCGCGGACATCTCGACGACCTGATGAGTGCCCAGTCCATCGAAGAGCAGCAAGAGATCTACGAAAAACATCTTCGTGAAAAGTTCTGGTCGGGTCTGATGAAATTCACGATGAACCGCGACACGACTCTTTCCATGTTAGGCGTTCCCAAAGCCCAGCGCCGTCAAATCGAGACACAGTACGAAGGTGGCATCGTCAAGTTTGTACAGGATTGCATGGAAAGCGTATTTGCCAAACTCCCAATGAAAGACAATTATTTTTGGCGCGTCTATATGAACGGCAGTTATTCTCGCGAGTGCTGCCCCGAGTATTTGAGAGAAGACAATTTTGAGAGACTGAGAAACGGACTGACCGACCGAATTTCGACGCACACCGATTCCGTGCAGGGATTTCTGGACAAGCACGACGGTTCCATTTCGAAGTTTATCCTGCTCGATCACATGGACTGGTTAAGCGACCACTTCTTTCCAATGCTTGAATCGGAATGGCAGGCAATTGTTGACCGGGCAGCGCCCAACAGCCGCATTATTTGGCGCAGCGGCGGACTCCGAACTGACTTCATTGATCAGGTCCAGGTCCGACATAACGGTGAATTGCAAAAGGTCTCTCCGATGTTGAAGCTGAATAAGGAATTAGCCGACGAGCTACATCCCAAGGATCGGGTGCATACTTACGGTAGTTTCTACATCGCCGAGCTGTCGGCCTAGTCGGGCCGCCAAGCATGATTGTGGCGCTCAAATGAGCCGGCTCGTTTTACAATTTGTTGCTCTAGAGTTCATTTATGGCGTTTTTGGCAGACATGAAAATCCTCTACCACATGCTGGCCAAACCAGTTCGTGGAGATAGTCATGCCCAACGGATGGAGAGCTTTTACGGCGGTCAGGCGAAAGACTACGACGATTTCCGCAAACGCCTTCTTCGAGGTCGCGAGGAGCTGTGGCAACAAATCCCCAAACCGAACGGCGGGATCTGGGTTGATATGGGTGGAGGCACCGGGGCGAATGTGGAATACTTTGGTTCTGACATCGCCAAGCTGGCGAAAATCTACGTTGTCGATCTGTCGGCTTCACTGTTGAGCATTGCCAGCGATCGCTTTCAGCAACAAGGCTGGACGAATGTAGAAGCGGTGGAAGCTGATGCCACCAAGTATTGCCCCCCGGAAGGGGCTGCTGACGTGGTGACGTTTTCTTATTCGCTCACCATGATTCCCGATTGGTTTGCCGCGATCGAGAATGCTTACCGAATGCTCAAGCCGGGCGGATTAATCGGCGTTGTCGATTTTTACGTCGGTCGCAAATATGCCTCCCCCGAACTAAAGAGGCACAAATGGCTGGCGAGAACGATTTGGCCGCCCTGGTTCGCGACGGATAATGTGTTTCCTTCGCCCGACCACCTTCCCTATTTGCGGCATCACTTTGAACAGATTTATTTGCATGAAGACCGGTTCAGAATGCCCTACGTTCCGTTTTTGCGCACGCCTTATTATTTGTTTGTCGGTCGTAAGCCGCTGAGCGAATCCAACCATCAGGAATCCTGATCATGTGGCGTTCGATCGTACTGGGGAAACTGATCATCTCCATCATCGCGTCGATCATTATCGGCAGCATCTGCATTAACGCATCTCGACAAGCCGATGAAACGTTGGCAAGCTCGACCCAATGGATGTTGCTGGGCTTGTTCTTTTTTGGCTTGGCGATCAGTTTTTCAACCGTGATCTTTCTCCTGTTTCGCAAGAAAAAATAGTTTTTGTAGTTGGCGGTTGGCAGTCGTCAGTTGGCAGAGGTCGGACGACAGTCTCGGCTTTCACGCCTCCGCGGTTTAGGTGCATCGCTTTGTACCAGCACCTTTTCGTACTCGTACTCAGCATCGCGGCACTCGTACTCGTACTCGATCGAACTCTCTGATACGGTTTCGCTCCGTTGGATCAGCCGCGTGAGCATCGAAACAATTCGTTTTAAACTCGATTTGCTGAGGCGATTCGATTCAGTATCGATTGCATCACAAACATGCAGCACGTCATGAATCGCAGCACATTCCAATGCTGAACCACGAGCAATTTGGAAAAAACGATTTTTGTCCTTTAGAATCTGTTTGCCATTACCCTCGGCGATGTTGAGCGGAATCGACTGAGCGGCACGTAACCATTGGTCGCGTGCGTGCCGATTGAGCCCCGTCAATGTCTTGGCAACGCGGTACGAGAACGCGACGTATTCGATCGACATACGATACACGTCGAGTCGTTCATGGTCGAAGATCGGTCCGTTCATCGCAATCCTTTCGAGTATGAGTACGAGTACCGCTTACGCTGAGTACGAGTACGAGTACGAGTACGAATTAATGCACGAGTATTATTATTGTTTTGGCATTAAGAAACTTATCAGATTTATAGGCGGGATAACGCCCGATTCCGCGGTTATCGTCGCTCTTGGGCGGATTTTAGCAGGTCCATTTGGATTTTGCAATTGATTTTATTGTTACATAATATATACATATGTACACTCGACTAATTATCGGCAATGGTCCGGAGATCGAACAAACCTTTTTTTGCCTCAACGCAATTTGGCGACCACAACCGCCAACGCTTCGGCTAAACGCTCGACATCTTCCCTGGTGTTGTAAAGATAAAAGCTGGCTCGGCAGCTGTTGGGAATCCCAAGGTAATCGTGAAGCGGCATTGCGCAGTGATGACCCGCGCGAATCGCAATCCCTTGCCGGTCAAGAAAGATTGCGATGTCTTGCGCTGACAAGCCGTCGACAACAAAACTGATGATCCCGGCCTTTTTTTGCGGCGGTGGACCGAGAATTCTTAGCCCGTCAATTCGCGGCAACAAATCATGAGCCAAAACAGTGAGTTCGGCTTCGTGTTCTCGAATTGCTTCCACACCGATGTTTTTCAAGTATTCAATTGCGGTCCCCAAACCAATGGCTTCAACAATCGGCGGTGTTCCAGCTTCAAACCGAGCCGGCAGTTCGCCGGGCGTGAAACCTTCTGTGGTGACACTTGAGATCATGTTGCCCCCGCCAAGAAAGGGTGGCATGGCTTCAAGTAATGCCTGTCGGCCGTAGAGAATTCCGATGCCAGTCGGTCCCAACATTTTGTGCGCGCTGAAGGCAATGAAGTCGGCTCCCCATTCAGAAACAACCGTCGGTTCGTGAGGCACATGTTGAGCAGCGTCGACAACAACAAAAGCACCAAACTGTTTTGCCTTAGAAACGATATCTGCAATCGGAATGCGTGTGCCCAAAACGTTCGAAATCGCGGCCACACTTATGAGCTTGGTTTTTTCGGAGAGCTTCGACTCAAAGTCTTCCCAGTCCAGTTCGCCCTGTTCGGTGATTCCGGCGAATCGAACGACTGCGCCGGTCCGGGCGGCTAACTGCTGCCAGGGAACGATGTTCGAATGATGCTCCATGATGGTCAGCAAAACCTCATCACCCGGGTTAAGTTTTCTCTCCTCGGTAAACAGTGAGTGTGCAACCGTATTGATGGCCGCAGTTGAACCTGACGTGAAAATAACTTCGTTTGAATGTTCGGCACCGATAAACTCTTGCACCGCAATCCGGGCTGCTTCGTACTGGGCGCTGGAGCGCTCGCTTAAGTAGTGAATTCCGCGGTGCACATTGGCATACGTCATTCGATAACAGTCGGTCATCGCTTCGATTACTGGCAATGGGCGTTGTGTGGAAGCGCCGTTGTCCAAATAGACCAGCTTGCGATTCTTATAAATCATCTGGTCCAAAATCGGAAAATCACGACGAATCGTGGCAGGATCGAATTTTGTTTTTTGAATTGAATTCATCGAGTCAGTTTATGATTGGCACCGGACTTAGACAAGCTTTGGGATACTCTTAACGGCAATATTGGCATTGGGACATTGTTAACGATTGGCCCAATCGACAGCCGACAAACTGGCGACCGCTTTTTGCAAGGCGTGTGTACCTAACCGCCCGTCGCCTTGCGCCTTAACCGCCACATAAAGTTGATGAGCCAAGGCGAGTCCTGGCAACGATAATCCCATCCGATTTGCCTCGCTCAACGCAATCCCCATGTCCTTAATGAAATGCTCAACAAAAAAGCCGGGATCAAAGTTGTTGTCAATAATTCGCGGGGCAAGATTCGAAAGAGACCAACTGCCGGCCGCTCCGCTGGATACTGACCTCATGACCGTTTCCAGGTCGAGTCCTGCTCGATGTGCATACAGCAACCCCTCACAAACTCCAATCATTCCCGTGGCAATCAGTGTTTGATTCACCATTTTCGTATGTTGCCCGGCTCCGGCTGGACCTTGATAAACAATCGTCTCACCCATTGCCTGCCAACAAAGATCGAGACCCGAGACAACTTCTGCATCACCGCCAATCATGATCGACAGAGTCCCTTTACGCGCACCAATGTCTCCTCCGGATACGGGCGCATCGACGCTGTGAACGCCGACCACTTTTGCGGTTTCATAGATTTCCTGCGCCAATGCGGGCTGGCTAGTCGTCATGTCAACCAGGATGTTTCCTTGTTCACATCCTGAAAGTGCCCCAGCGGTTTTTCCGTCTCCAAGTAGTACGCAGCGAACGTCTTCTGGAAATCCGACGATTGAAAAAATCACGTCACTTTCGAGGGCCACGGCCTTGGGAGAATCAACCCACTTAGCTCCGGCCGCAACCAAGTCGTCCGCTTTCGATTTTGTGCGACTGTAAACGGTCATTTCGAACCCGGCGTTCATCAAATGACCACACATGCTCTGACCCATAACGCCAGTGCCAATCCATCCGATTCTCGACGTACCCGGTTTGATTGGTGAAATGGCCATCGTTGTATTCCTGGTAAACCCTCAAAAACAAAGCACACTTGGACGGTGACAGTTCTCGTTTATCGAATTCGGTATTGATAAACGGGTTTCCACAGCCCCTTTCGTTTAATCGCGTGCCCAACGGGCCGCGTGTTGCGTATTCAACGCGCGGGGCGATGCCCACGCGGTTAAACGATTTCCTGCAATGGGTTAATGACAGACGATCTGCCAAAAAGTGGCGCTGTCCAATTTACTAGAGCGCGTTTGGTTTAAGTTTGGCGTCTTTTCGTCGGTTTCGCCCGGCAATCAGACCGCCACGACCGCTATACGTCCGTGCGACACGCACTAATCGAAATCAGGACGCTTGAGAACTTCGGCAATCAAGATCGCCTGCCGCACGTTTTTCGGGGAGTTCAACATTTCAACCAAATCTTTGGCGAGTCCGGAGATGTGTTCACCTTTAACGACGGGAACCACGTCATCCTGAACGGACGGTTTTGAATCGAGCGTGCCGACACGGTGATCAAACTTTTTGTGCAAGCGGGCTTCAAGTCTTTCGTCCGTTTGCTCGATTCGATCGCTGAGATGGGTTACATGGTCTGCTATCTCCGAAGTATTGATATGCCGTTGAACATGGGCGGCAACGGACTCATCTCGCATATCTTTTTCAACCAGCCGCGGACGAACAACTTCAACTTCGTCATCCGCAATCACCAGGCGGCGGGGTTGAGCCGGAGGCGTAGCCGGCCGTTTCCGAGGTGGCGGGGCAGCCGCCTGCTGTTTTTTTTGGCCTTGTTGTTTGCGTCGTTCAGCCGCGCGCCGCAAAAACTCTTCAATATCTCGTGCCATCTTGTTAACTCGTCATCGGCGTTTTTTGTGTTTTGTCTTCGCCAGCCGCCGCGATTGACGTTCGCATGTTTGTATCGGCTTGAACGTTTCTCAACTTATAGTAATCAAGAATCCCGAGTTTACCGGAACGAAAACTGTCAGCCATCGCCTGAGGAACTTCGGCTTCGGCTTCGACCAACTTCGCCCGGCTCTCTTCGATTGAAGCCTGGTTCTCCTGTTCTTGAGCGACCGCCATGGCTCGCCGCCCTTCGGCAAACGCCCGCGCAACCCGTGTATCGGCTTCTGCTTGATCCGCCTTGAGACGAGCACCAATATTTTCTCCGACATCGATATCGGCAATATCGATGGAAACGATTTCAAACGCGGTTTGCGAGTCCAATCGACGAGCCAACACGGTTTTCGAGATCATGTCAGGGTTTTCAAGTACCACCTTATGACTATCGGCGGAACCAATCGCACTTACGATACCTTCACCAACCCTCGCAATAATCGTCTCTTCCGTCGCACCACCAATAAGCTGTTGCAAGTTGGAACGGACGGTTACACGAGCCCGAACTTTGAGTTGGATCCCGTCCCTCGCGACAGCGTCCAGACTCTGGCGAGCATTTTCTTTGGCCGGACAATCAATCACGCGAGGATAAACACTCGTTTGAACTGCTTCAAGAACGTTCCGACCAGCCAGATCAATTGCCGCAGCTTCTCGAAAACCGAGTTTAATCGTTTTTGCCTTATTCGCCGCAATCAAAGCGCGAATCACCAACGGCACGTTACCGCCGGCAAGATAATGCGCTTCAAGGGAACGAGTCGTTAAGTCGGTATCGGTAAGTCCGGCCTGAACCGCCATGATTTTGCTGGGTACGATTACGCCCGCCTTGACCTTGCGAAACGACATCCCAATCAAATCCCAAAAACTGACCTTCGCTCCGGTGAAAAACGCCTGGACCCACCAACGGAAGTAAGACAGAAATACCGCGGCAATAATCATCAAAAAAAACAGGATGATGAGAGCTACCGCAACGACGATGACCGTGGTCGGATTCAACTCGTTGTCTTGTGCCAACAGAAAAGAAATTGGGCTCATAGATCCGTCGCTTGCTTGCAAGGAATTATTTTCAAAAGTGAACAACGACTGTATCTTAAGCTATTCGGGCCCGAAAATGTAGTATTTGGCCTGCATTTCTCGCTTAGGCGGATCCAGCCCCCGAAAACAAGCGGTAGGTCGTCGTAATCGAGTGGACAGCTTAGCAAATGAGATGGACGCAAAAAACAGTGTGCGATCCAACTAAAGTTCCAGCTTCGTCCAAGCGGCGTTGTTTTGCGAGGACTTGACCGCAGCTTCAATAAACGCCATACCCTGCACACCGTCTGCAACGGTTGGGAAGTCGTAACCATCGGCGCGCGGATATTTGCCTTGGATCTGGTCGGCCATGGCTTCCGCAACTCCTAGATAGACATTTGCGAACGCTTCAATAAATGCTTCCGGGTGACCGAACGGCAAACGTGTATTAGCACCGCAAACTTCGCCGTTGTAGACGTTACCGCGTCGATGAATCTGCCGAGGTTGTTCGGCAAACTTGAGGATCAACTCATTGGGATGTTCTTGATGCCATTCAAGCGAAGCTTCGGTGCCGTAAATTCGAATATTCAAGTTGTTCTCGTCACCCGTTGAAATTTGCGAGGCATACAAAACCCCTTTGGCTCCACCCTTGTATCGAATCAGCATGTTTCCATCGTCATCCAGCGGTCGCCCGGGGAT
>JAHEJI010000054.1 GCA_024638965.1 Planctomycetaceae bacterium | reverse complement strand
AAGATTCAACGCAAAATCATCAACCTGCTCGGAGTACCTCCCGCCGAGTTGAGAACCTTCAAAAAGAGGTGCGGAATGTGAGTAGTTAGGCTTTACGCGAGTGTTCCAGCAAGCTACTTATCAGTACGTGCGTACCGCACGTTCGACGACCAGGAACTTCAGGGAGATTTCAATTTGGGTATCGGCTCACGACCGGCGGTGCGAGTTCGTTGAGTCGCCATTCGAGTTCCATTGATCTGGTCACCAGAACATGATGCACATCCACAGCTGCCGCCCTCACTTATGACGCCACCGTCGATGACTTGACCATCGCCGCAACAATCGCAGTCGGAGAACAATTCGCCACATCCATCGCAGAACCGGCCTCCGTAGAGCCTCGGAAACAAAGAAAGGATTGCACCAGGTTCCCAACAGAATGGTTGAGCAACGGTCGCGCCGCCGACCCACTGGCCACCACAACAGGGATCTTCGCAGTCGGGAGGTGTACTTCTCCATTCACCGCGGTAGACTTCACCGCATCCGCTGCCACAGACCATTTTTCGACGTAGTTGTCGCACCGTTTGCAATGGACCAAGATAAGGATCAACTTGGCTGCAACCGTCGCAATCAAAACAGTCCTGGACACCACATCCCGGACCGCATCCAGTCGGGCCGCAACAGCCGCTTGCCAAAATGGCAACGGCGAATGAGCACATAAGCATTCGAATCATTGGAAGCTCCCCAGATAAATAGCCCGTGGGCTGATTCACTTTTTTTGTTTTCGCAGCTTGGTTAGGCGTATTTCGAGAATACGCCTGATGAATATCGGCGCGGCAGGGCTTCCGTAATCAAAAAAATCCTTACAATTAGCAAACTTTCTTAAAACTGCCCAAATTCGCAATTCGCGTAAACAATCAATCATGCTTCGACCAGTCGAAAGTTGTCGGACGACGACAAGCCAACTCTTTTTTGCGAGTTTGTTTGCATTCATGCTAGCGCCATTGCTGGCAGGATGTGGTGACCCTAATCGAGCTAAAATCATCGGAAACTGGGAGATTAAAACAGCTGATAAGGTTTTGCGCCGATTTAAGGATAAGGAGCAGAATTCCAACGCCTCGACTGCAAGCCGGATGCGATTGGAGTTTCGATCTGGTGGAACATTGAAAACGTCGACTCATATGGGGTCGATTCAAGGGCAAAAGGAAGGTCAGTGGGAATGGTTGTCTTTTGATAAAGACGATTCGACTGCCAAACTGAAAATCACCCTAGGACTTCAAGTTACTGAACATGAAGTTCGGTTTCTTGACGAACAAACGATCGAGTTAGTGCCGCCCAATATGGCTGGACTTGACTTGAAGGTTCAGTTTGTGCGATCGAAGTGATCGTTCGTAAACAAACCATATTCGCTTTTCAAATCTTGTTGTCGAAACGGGTCAGGTAAAAAGGAGTTTGCCATGTCTTCTCGAATTCTGGGTCAACGCAGGATACCCCAACTTATTCACAGGCCGACGCATCGAGCCTGGTTTTTCGTAATTACATGGGCGATCGTATTGGTGGCATGTTTGGCGTTTTCGTTCGCCGTGGGTTGCGGCAGCGGCGATTCAACCGGCGTGAGGAACGAACCGTTGCTCGAGACAACAGCCGAGGCAACTTGCAAAACAAGTAGCGTCAGAGATCAGATTCGAGAACAACTGGTCGGTGTATGGCTCGGCGGAGGTTACATTGACGAAGTCGTTTTGGCTGAGAAGCTGAAAAACTACAGTCCTCAGGAAAGCGAAGAGATTTTGCGACAGGCGCAGTATTTTGCGGGCACGATTATGGCGATTGACTTCAAGTCAGATGGTTCTCTCATAAACGACATCGAGATTAATTCACCCTCCGGCCAACGGCAACGCGAGGAAGGATATGGCACTTGGCGAATTGCACAGATTGCCGATGATGGTTTTGTGGTCGAGATATCCGAACAGCATGAGGATGGTTCCGTGTCAAAATCGCAAAAAGTCTACAAATTCTACGATGATGGAAATCACTTTGCGGTATCTATCCCCCTTGCAAATGTGCTAGGTGAATGCAATCCACTGATCATTTTCGAGAGGCAAAATATGGATACAGAGGAAGTTCTGGCCAAAGCGTCTGCGAATTCAACGCAGCGGTAGTTTTACCCTGCGCCCAAATCGAACGGCCAACGTTCGACGGTTTGTTTACGTTTTTGTGGTATCAAAAATGCGGTTGCCCTTACGGGTTGCGGCCGTTTTTTTATGCGCCTGTTGCTGGTAAGTTATCTGGACACCAGCTCACAGACTCCAGCACGCTGAGAAACGAATAAAACCGCACCTCCGACTGGGCGTTAAACACAATGAACGACGAATACGAAGCAGAACCCAGATTGCTTCCGCCCGCAAAACTGGCGAAGAGTTTCCTGATCGTCGCGGGTTGCTATACGTTGTTTTGCGTTTGCTGGTTGGGAACTTTTCTCATCCTCACAAGGTTTTTTTTCCCTGAGGTGTTTGCGACGCTCCAAGACCCTGACGTTTTTGAAAAGGCCCTTGAAAACGACGTCGAGTCTGTTTTGCCGCGCGGTTTGGTTTGGTCGTGGATCGCGACGAATTCCGTTTTGTGTCTTCTTCTTGGTTGGGTCGTAGCCCGTGCAGCGCCGTTTGGTAAGTTTTCGCACGCAGTTTTCCTGGCGATTCTGATTTTTGTTTCAGGGCTGCAGCAGGCGATTGGTGCGCAACAGTCGTTAGTCTGGATGTTTGTATTAATGATGGCTGCGTTTCCAATTGCTGTGTTGTTCGGTGCCAGGCTCGCGCTCTCGTCACCAAAAGCAACTGAAGACGAAGGGATTTGATTACTGGCGTGTTTCTTGCGAGAGACTCTTTTGGCCGCGGTGCATTACCGCTCCCATGAACTTCATGCACGACTTGTTTTTGTCATGTCTACGTGCGCCATTTCTTGGGGCCACTGACATAGGGATTGTTTTTCCAAACGAAACGCAATTTTAATGACTCACCGGAAGTGACGCCAATTCTGGGTGAAACCATGACTGGGATCTCATCGTCATAGTCGACGTCTTCAAACCAGATTTTTCGACGAACGGTCACGTCGATTCCATCCTGTTCCCGATTGACCCCAAAAGCCTGACACAGTCGCGAAGGGCCGGTCGTCAACAAACGATGATTGTCATTCTGTCGTCGCCGTTTAAGCGTTTTGATTCCAAGTTTCGGTTCGACGGCTCGGATCAAAACCGCTTCAGGTTCTCCCACATTTCCGGTAACGATGTTGAAGCAATGCCCGGCGTGAATTGAGTAGACGTAGGCAAAGCCCGCTGGTCCAAACATGACAGCGTTGGATTTAGTTTTGCCCCGCGCACCGTGACAAGCAGGGTCGTTCACCGGCAAGTAGGCTTCGGCTTCAACGATGATTCCAGCGGCGCGATGACCGCCGCATCGACTAACAAGCCGCCTGCCGATTAGTTGTTTGGCGACGATTTTCGCGTCTCGTTCAAAGAACGGTTTTAAGAGTACTTTTGAGTTCATCTGAAGTTGTCGAAGTTGTTGGACCGAAAATCGCTTGAGCTGGTATTGTTGGGTGTTGCGGAGCCAAAAGTCAAACTAAAATGTGGGTTTTCACGTGTTCAGTGAACTTGCAAATGAACTTTCGGTTGTTGTTAAAGCTGCTGGGGATTCTTTCTCTCCTGTTCGGCTTTTTCATGCTACTCAGCCTGGCCTGGGCCAACCCGAATTATGGGTTCCATACCGACACACGGATTGCGAGTCGGCAGTTTGAATGGGGTGGCTTCGAGGCACTGGCGATCAGCGCACTAGTCTGTTGGGCTTTCGGTGGACTGTTGTTGTTTCTGGGGCGTCGGGCTGAGCACAAACTTTATCGTAAAGAAGCGATGGCGGTTGTCGGTTTAAGTTGGATCCTTGCCACTGTTTTGGGTTCGTTGCCCTATATGTTGAGCGGCACCTGTCGCGGTCCATCGGTTCGAGTTTTTTCTGACCGAACGGTCATGGTCAGTGTTTCACCTTTTCAGTTCTGGGAATCATGGGAACGCGTCGAAGGTATATCGCGCGACGATTTCAAAGTATTGAAAGCGGTCGTCAACACCTCGGCTCGTGGACTGACGGATTCTCAGCTGGTCAACGAATCAGGCGACATCGATGCGGTCGCCGTATTCGATCGACTGAGCAAAATCCCGCAACTCTCGAAGTGGCTGGTATTTCCTGGCGAAGAATTGAACGCGGCAGCTGATCGCTCTTCCCATTTCCGGTTGCGGTGGGTACCGATGGGGTTTGTTGATTCGATGTTTGAAGCTCAATCAGGATTTAGCACGACCGGAGCCACTGTACTTTGTGACCTTGAGGATCCACAGCTTGTGCCGCGTTGCATCTTGTTTTGGCGAGCCAGCACCCACTTTCTTGGCGGGCTCGGGATCATCGTTTTGTTCGTCGTGTTGCTTGGACAAGGCTCGGCGGGAAAGGCACTGATGCGAACCGAGATGCCGGGACCAACGCAGGAGACCGCATGGTCAAAAATGCAACACACAGCCTGGTTGTTCGCGGCGATTTACGTGGTTCTGAACCTGATTTTGACAATTATTTTCAAGATGTTGGGTATGTCGATGTTTGATTCGATATGCCATGCATTTGCGACGATGGCGACCGGCGGGTTTAGCACCTACAACGCCAGTCTTGGTCACTTTGCCCGAAACCTGCCCGAAGTGAGCGGGCAGGCCATTGAGTACGTCGTCATTTTGTTTATGATCCTGGCGGGAACGAATTTCACGCTGCTGTTTCTTGTTTGCAGCGGTCAACCACGAAAACTGTTCGCGGATTCCGAGTGGAAAACGTACATCGGCATTATGGTCGTCGTCTCGGTGACGATCGTTGGATTTGGCTATCTATCACAAGACACCGATTTTGAAACGGGCGAGCGAGCGTTGAGGCGTGGCGTCTTTCAGGTCGTTTCTGTCATGACGACGACCGGTTTCGGTACGAGCGACTTCGATAGCTGGAATCAGTTTAGCCGCTGCTTGTTCTTGTGTTTGATGTTCATCGGCGGATGCTCGGGAAGTACCGGCGGTGGAATGAAGGTCATTCGTCATCTTCTGTTTGTCAAAATCCTCGGTCTGGAAATCGAAAAGTCGTTTCGGCCCAAGGTAGTGGGGATATTGCGTCTGGGTGGAAAACCGGTGGAAGAGCCAACGTTGCGCCATTCCATTCTTGTTTATTTTTGTTTGATCGGGATTCTTTTTGTGTCAAGCTTGTTATTTGTCGTTATGACGGAACCTGACGCAACCTGGGGTATCGACAACACCAATAAGTTACTCGATTCATCGAGCGCCGTAGCTTCGACGCTCAACAATATTGGCCCCGGTCTGGGCATCGTTGGTGCGACCCAGAACTACGCTGACTTCAGTGCGCTGAATAAGTCAGTCTTTATATTCTTGATGATGCTGGGCCGGTTGGAGATTTTTCCAGTGTTAGTATTGTTCGCGCCAGGATTTTGGCGAGATCACTGAGCTACCGGAATTAATGATGAATGTGGAAATGGCTCAACCTGAAGCCCGTGCGATCAAAAGAGCGGTTCAGTTGCGCCGAGATCTGATTTTTCATGTGGTTTTGTTGGCAGTCGCAATCGCAGTCTTGGCGATGTCCTTCGTCATGAGATCGGTCGGGGAAGAACTTGTGTATTTGCCGGGGTCCTATATTCCCTTGCCGCCATCTTGCGCGAGTAGACAGCTATTTGGAATTGACTGCCCGGGGTGCGGATTGACACGTTCGTTCATCGCAATCAGTAGCGGTCAGTGGCAGCGAGCCTGGCATTTCAATCCTGGTAGTTTCTTTGTTTACCTGTTCGTACTGGGACAGATTCCCTGGCGCGGATACCAGATTTGGCGAATTCTTACGAATCGGTTTCCCGTGTTTTCAATCTGGTTGTTTGTCCCGTTAGGCATCGCGGCGGGAAGTTTGTTGTTGCAATGGATCTTGAAGCTGATAGGAATCTGATGAATCAGATTGAAACCAGGACGACCGACTGGAATTTGGTCGATCAAGGCGAAGGGATTCCGTTACTGTTGGTACATGGTTTTCCACTGGACCATTCAATGTGGAGAAACCAAATCGACGCTCTTGCTCAGCACGTGCGTGTAATCGCCCCCGATCTGCCCGGATTTGGAAAAAGCCGGGCGAAAGAACCGGGCCTGATGTCAATGGACGGGTTTGCCAATCGCTTGCAGGAACTGCTAACGGCGCTCGGCGTCGATCAACCGGTCTGTTATTGCGGACTTTCGATGGGTGGATATATCGGATGGCAGTTTTGGAAACTCCATCGACAACAACTGGGTGCCTTGATCGCTTGCGACACCAAGTCCTTGGCCGATACTCCAGAAGTGGCTCGAGCCCGCCAAATGATGGCTCGTTTAATTGAAAAAGAAGGTTCGCAGACCATCGCCGCCGATCTCATCGAAAAGCTGTTTGACGAATCCACGTTGTCGCAACAGCCGGAACTGATTAAGCAGACCCGGAAAGTCATTCACGAATCAGATAGAGACGTGGTCGCCGGCGCCCATCGAGCAATGGCGGCTCGGCCAGATACGACATCCTGGCTGAGTGAAATAGAAGTGCCAACGCTTGTTGCTGTCGGCGAGCATGACATTATTTCGACTCCCGACGAGATGTTGCAAATCGCGAACTCGATTCCCAATTCAACATTTTTGAAGATCGCCAGGGCCGGGCATATGGCTCCCTTGGAGCAGCCACAAGCGTTCAATCAGGCCGTCGTCGAATTCCTGGCACGACTGGACCTCAGCTAAGGCCCCCCCGCATTATCATTTTAGCGCGTCGCTGTAAGTTTACGGAACGACTACGCAGCGTTGAGCAAATAAAAACTCGATTCACTCTTCATCACCGCATAGGTATCTGGAAAAGTGTGGAAGCATCGAATCTTGACGCGCGATCTGAAAGACTGAACGTTGATATAGCTGATGGCGCCAAACGCCAATCGCCCGTTGGCCTGGAAGCGATGGACCAACCCTTCGCATTGTGTTTGTGCGTCAAGCTGTTTTTGTATTGTCACAAACGTCTGTGGGTTGACACCATCCAGCTGATATTGGCAATTGTATTCAATCAGGTTGCGAAATACCGCTTCATCTGACTGGGCCGCGTCGATTCGATTAGAAAGCAATACACGTTTCGTGGGCAAAGGATGATTAGCACTGGTGCTAACTTCGGTTAATACATGCCCATCATGTTCAAACGCAATTAAGTGACCAGCCGTTGTGATATTTATTTTCAAATTGTAATTCTCACGTGCATACTCACGAGACACACACGCACGAAACAACTCTGGATGAATGGAGCGGGCGAACAAGTGAAAGTTCAGATCGGTGATTTTGGGACGAACTGATAACACGGATAAAACGGCCTTAAGATTTTCTTGCGATAAATTGTGTCGGTGTTGAACGACGTTATTTGTTTGAACAACATCGCTTGTTTTGTTAATTATAGATCGCCAACTATTAATCAAGAAGGCGATTATTTTTCGACATAGTTTCAAGAAATTTTTCAGTTGACAAACGCACGAATTTTGTTCTCCAAAAACCCTTTCAAAAGCTCAGGGGTTTATTCCTATATTTGAGTCAAGATGTCGTAAGCAACATGTGTACCAACCGCGATTCCAAACCCGCGAAACAAAAATAAAATGCAAAAAACTACACTGGCAGCAAAACGAAATACAAAACTTCCTGTTTGAAATGACGCTCCCGCCGGATTAATGACGTCGTAGTGCAAACAGCTAAACAAAAGACTGATCAAAATAATGCCGCCCACAATGGCAAATGGATTCGCACCAACAAAGAGACGTAGTAATCGGATTGCAGGTAACAAGAGCAACAGTCTGAATACTAGTTCTTCATAGATTCCACTACCCAACGATGCAATCGTTTCAGCCCACCAATGCGGGTGGCAAATTGTGGATGACATTGAAAGCATTAGACCGGTCGAGGTATCATCGACCAATTGATTGCAAGCATTTGCGGCACTAAACAGGATCAGTCCCAGTACGGTTGACTCGATGATCATCCCCACCAGAACCGAACCTGGAATCCTCCAGAAATCATTTTTTCGGTGGTGCCAAATAATCAGAACGGCAGCCGTCAGCAGCGGCAAGACAACCAGCTGACCAAATCCAAAATTGGCTAAAAAGCTGTCCAGCCATTGATCGATCCCACTTCTCAATTCCTGTTGACCCAGAAAGATGACGCACAGCTCGTACAACAAAATCAGCGGAAAAACAAAGGCCAATGACACGATTGGACGTAGCGTCTGACACTGATAACCCAATTGAATGCTGGTTGCGGATGATTCGATCGCTAACCCCGGCCGTAGTTTTTCCTGTTTTGTTATCTTCTTCTCTTGAGCCGGTTTTTGTTTTCTGGGGTGACTGAAAGTCCTTTCTGCTGAAACGACGTGATCGTCGTCCGAGAGGGTGCAATGGGGTATCGACAGCAGTAAAGGCGCGGTCTGCTTTTTGCTCTCGCGACGGCGACGACTGGTTGAAGAATCTCGTTTGCGCATGTTTTCAAATCCGTCGACGGATCTGGTAAATGAAAAAAGCAGAAACGAGCAACGCCACTCGTTTTCAGAGGCGGATCGTACAGGGTTTGTCTCTGAAAACCAACTCTAAAAAACGGATCAAATTTACTGATAATTTGGTGTTGACTCGCAAATCGAAAGCCAGTCAATTTCCGTTCTGCCGAACGATCGCAGCGCGTTGTTGATTTTGGAAAAAGGACGAGAACCGTTAAAGCCACGATGCGCTGACAACGGAGAAGGGTGCGCGGAAACAACAAGTTCGTGGCGAGAGTCGATTAAACCAGTTTTCTGCTCCGCAGGTTTGCCCCACAAAACAAAAACAATATTTTGCGGGTGACGATTCAGCTTCGCGATAACTAGATCGGTAAATTTCTCCCAGCCCTTGCCCCGGTGAGAACCAGCTTTCGCTTCATCGACCGTCAAAACCGTATTCAGCAGCAAAACGCCTTGCGTGGCCCATGATTCCAGGTTGCCCGACTTGGGCGTCGGACACTCCAACTCTTTGAAAATGTTCTTTAACGATGGCGGAAGCTTGACACCGTCACGTACCGAAAAGCTCAAACCATGGGCCTGACCGGTGCCGTGGTAAGGATCTTGACCGAGAATTACAACTTTTGTGTCAGCGAAATGCGTCAAGGCAAATGCGTTAAAAACACAATCCGGACCCGGAAAAACATTGTTCTGTTTCCTGCAGCGATCGATGAACTGCAATAACTCAATACCGTCCCGGCTCGCAAAAAAATCTCCCACTTGCGGGGTCCAATCGCTTTCAGCCGGCCAATTCGGAGGCAGTTTTGCTTTGGAAGAGTCCATTTCTATTTTGCAGATTTGGTGGGGCGAAAATCAACAAGGTGCAATTCAACTTTTCGATATCCTCTAAATTCGTTGATCACCGGCTTAAAGGCAAAATCATAGGTTCCTGCTTCGTGATCAATCTGCTTGAGCCAGTCGCCCTTGCCGAATCCAACTGCTCGAATTCGGCTGTTTGCCTGTTTAAGTTGCAAAGAAATATGTCGTCCGTCTGAGCCCATTGTCTTGGGTGGAGAAGCCAGTCGAACTCCCGTTGCACACAACAAAGGACGGGGGTTGTGCTGTCCAAACGGTGCCAGCTTTTGAAGCTCATGCATGGTGGGCAGAGTCATCTGGCTGATCAATGCCTCCGCATCGATTTCCAGATCTGGTACCAGCTCTTCCAGGCTTACCTGAGACACAACGTGGTCGCAAAAGTCTTCTCGGAACGCGTCAATCTTGTCGGGCTCGATAACCAAGCCAGCAGCATCCGGATGACCACCGAATTTTAACAAGTGCCGCGAACACGCACTCAACGCCTGATAGAGATTGACTCCGCATGATGATCGGCAGGAGCCGACTCCCGCTCGGTTTTTCAATGGATCGGTGGAAATCAGAATCGTGGGTCGATGGTACAACTCCGCGATTCGACCAGCGGCAATCCCAATCACGCCAAGATGCCAATCAGGATTCGCGAGAACGAGTGCGGGCTCAATTCCCGGATCAAATTTTTCCTTGATTTGCTGTTTGGCCGATTTCAGGATGCGGCGATCGATCGTATCCCGATCCTTGTTGAGCTGCTCGATATACGTACCCAACGACTGTGCGCGGTCTTCGGACGTACACGTCAGCAATTCCACTCCCAATTGAGCCTGTCCAAGACGCCCGGAGGCATTCAGTCGCGGTCCAATCATGAAAGCAATATCTTCGGCTTCCAGTCGAGGTTTGTCATTGAGCTTTGCCAAACCCATTAAGTGGCGCAAACCGGCATTTGCGAATTTTCGCATACAGCCAAGCCCGTGATGAACCAGGATTCGGTTTTCATCAAGCAGCGGAACGACGTCGGCAACCGTTCCGATCGCCGCCAATGCCACGCAACCAAACAACAAATGGCGGAAGTCTTCCGGCAATTTTTCGCTTCCACAATGGCGCTGACAGAGAGCCCATGCCAATTTGAATGCGATACCCGCTCCGCAAAGTCCAGTGAACGGATAGTCGTGTCCTGGTAGCCCGGGGTGGACAATCGCGTCCGCCTCGGGAAGACTGTTTCCAATTTGGTGATGGTCGGTGACGACAATCGTCAGCCCCAGCTCATGGGCCAGTTTGACTTCGTCAATGCTACCGATACCACAATCAACGGTAACGATTAACTGGGCGCCCCGATTGGCAAGTTTTCTCAGCGAATCACCATTTACTCCGTACCCGTCGTCCAGACGATTGGGAACGAAGTAGGAAACATCCGCATCCAGTCTCTTCAAACAGCGATACAGGATCGCCGTCGACGTCATCCCGTCCGCATCATAGTCGCCATAGATAGAGATCTTTTTGTTTTGGATGATCGAGTCGTAAATGATTTCCGTGGCCTTGGACAGACCCGGAAGTTCTTGCGGCGGTCGGAGCCCCGTCATTCTCAGATCCAGAAACGACGTGACCTCTCTGGAGCCCGTTATCCCACGCAGAGCCAGAATCTGCGCAACAACGGGCGAAACACCAGCGGCTCGTTCAATCGACTCGACCAATTGAGCGTCATGTGCTCGAAGCGTCCAGCGAGTTCCCATGATTCAATCCGTGAGGGTTTTCTGCAAACAAAATTGGCCTGATGAATTGGATTGGCGCAAACAAATACCCTGCTATTGTCAGTCGGTCAGGCGAGGCTGAACAAGCAGGGTGATGGATTAACTAGAAAATGAAAGCTACTTTTTCTTTTCGACGTGAACCGTGTGCTTTTTCAGGCGAGGGCAGTACTTCTTGAGTTTCAGTTTTTCACCACCAGTTTTACGACGGATCGTGTAGTTGTAATCACCCGTTTCTTCGCAGACCAAATGCACAACTTCGAGTTTCTTTTTTGCTTTACCTTTTTTGGCCATTTGCCAAACCCCAGTCAAATTGACTTTTTGAATTTAAATCGAGCCACGAATTTTAGCAGAATTGACAAGCTCCCGTAAGGCACTATTTTTTAACAGGAGTGGCAAAAACCCTGTCTTGCAAGCGTTTTTTTCCATAACCAATCTTCCGGTAAGGCGAACCAGCAACGGTTTTAGAATGGAATTCATACTAATCTTGATCGTGGGTAGTTTCGCGTTTGCACTTACAGTTGGCGCATACTTTGTGATTCGAGATACGATTCGTCTTCGCGGCAATTGGGGACTCAACATCCCCGCCGTGTGAGTTGTCCAGTTTGTGGTCAGGACATGCCCGCTGTTCGACGTCCGCGAACGATTTATCAGGCATTCTGAGGAGGATGGACGTGCAACCAATGCGGGTGCGAAATGGATAAATGGGGGTAATTGCGTGTTCACTAAGAATCGAGGAGCGGCTGGCAGGGCCCGACCGAGATGGCAACATCAGCAAGACACGGAAAGGCTGTGTTTTTTCTGATCCGGACGCACTCACTTCGGGTGTTGCCCGATAAACGTCGGGTTTGAAATGCCGACTAGCATCATCGACTCCGCGTGATGTTGCGAACTATCCGTTGTCCGTTTCCAGTGCTTCCTGCCGGGTGTATTTGCTGAGCGCGGAAGGTCGGCCGTAGAAAAAACCCTGGCCCAGCTGAAAACCCATTTGCAGGAGGGTTTCGTGGCATTCTCGAGTTTCGACTCCTTCGGCAAGAGTTTGGATACCCAGATTGTTGACCAATTTTGCAAATAATGCGACGACTTCCTGACGCTTGGCGGGCGCGTGATTAATGTTTTTTGTCAATTCCATGTCGAATTTTAGAAAGTCCGGGCGAACCTCACCAAGTTCGACCAATCTCGCCTGCCCGACACCAAAATCGTCGAAGGCAAGTTTGATGTCCAGTTCGTGAAGAACAGCACAAAGCTTTTTCATCATCGCCAAATTGGTAACGGCCGCTTCGTGGATTTCCAACGTTATTGTCTGTTCGGCATCAATTTTCCTGAGTTCTCGAAGCGAATTATAAAGCTCTTCGCGATCAAGTTCTTTTGGATGCGTGTTGACAAACAGGTTTGCTGCTGGACCAAATGCCAAGCCAATTTCAATTCCGCGGTATCGGAAGGCTTCACTGAGTTGGGCTTCCAGATCCAGACGCGAGGCGGCGCGGAACATTTCCAAAGGTGACTGTAATCCAAATAGACGGCTGCGGCCCAGTACTTCGTAGCCAATCGCCTGCTGGTTATCCAATCGAACAATCGGTTGAAAATGAGGATACAGCCCACCATCATTGATGAGTCGATCAAACTGCATCATTGCCAAGGCGTTATCGCAGACGTTTTCCTGGATTGTATTGCACTGGGTTTGCTTACGTTCGTGTTGAACGCGGAAAACGATGGTGGCAAACTGAATCAGGTCGCCGTCAAAAATTTCCATTTCGCCCTTGAGCACCTCGCCGTTGACAAACGTTCCGTTTGTGCTTTCAAGATCGCGTAAGCACAGCCGATTATCCTTCGTAATTTCGATTTCTGCATGATCTTTGGAAATACATCCGACAGGCAGGTGAAGACAGGATTCGGGTTTTCGTCCAACCGAAAATGGCGATGAGTGAATGCCGAAGCTGCGAGTGCATTGGCTGTCGTCAATTCGTCCGGATAGAGACCATTGTGCAGACGATTTCGATAGCGGTGAAGCGGCGGATTCAAGTTGGTTCAAATTGTTCATGAAATCTTGAAATGCTCTGATTACTTACTGATGGAATGGTACCGGTCGGTCCGTCACCCATTCTTGTAGCTTCCAAATTCCATTCCGAAGAGGGGAATTTTGTAAATTACCGGAACGGGCCGAAACTCAGTGTCTTTCCGGAGTGAAGCTAGTTTTGTATCGATTGTTCCCAATATTCTGGCCGCCTTTTTTTGCCGGCTGAACGTCCAACATGATCTAAACCGTGACCTAGACTATTGCGCGATGTGCTCCGTGATGCGCACTGCAAACTGGAAAAAACCATGTCATTAAATACTCGTGTTTGCTCACATCCGCATCACGATTAATAAACCTGAAACGCATGACCACCTCAACTCAACATCCACTGGGAAGCGGCTTGCTGGCCACGATCATGGCGGACGAGTCGTTTCGTCCGTCGGAGCCGGGCACACTGGCCGAAACCGGGTTGCCAATTTCGTTAATTGAGTCGCTGTTGATTAAGCGGTTATCGGTAGTTGGTTTATGCAGTGGCCGTCAATTGGCGAATGACCTTAGCTTGCCGTTCAATGTTTTGGAATCTTTGTTCCAAAACCTTCGCTCACGTCAGGTCATTGTTCATCAAGGCGCGGCTCCTTTGAATGATTACAATTACACTTTGACCGAAACAGGCCGAGACCGGGCAGCCATCGCGACACGAGCTTGTTCCTACGTCGGAGCTGCACCGATTCCTCTCATGGACTACGTTCTCAGCGCCGAAGCTCAGACCATTCGTGCCGAGTCGCCGAAACGAGCACAGCTAAAAAACGCGTTTCGCGATATTTCGATCAACGAGTCCCTGTTTGAAAGCCTTGGACCGGCGGTGAATTCGGGTGCGGGACTCTTTTTGTATGGCGAGCCAGGCAACGGTAAGTCAACGTTGGCTCAACGAATCACGCAATGTTTTGGACATGAAATCTGGATTCCCAATGCCATTTTTGAAGACGGTCAGATCATCAAGTTTTTCGACGCTGCTTACCATCAACGAAGCAATGACGATTCTGACACGTTGTTGAGTGCCGCGTCGTATGACCGCAGGTGGGTGAAAGTTCAACGCCCAACGGTCGTCGTCGGCGGCGAATTGACCATGGACTCACTGGAAATTCGGCACGATCCAAATAGCAATGTCAGCGAAGCTTCGTTACAAATGAAGAGTAACTGTGGATGTTTGCTGATCGATGACTTTGGCCGTCAACGAATCGAGCCACAAGAGTTGCTTAATCGCTGGATCGTGCCTCTGGAAAGTCGAATCGATTTTCTCACACTGGCATCCGGTAAGAAAATCCAGGTTCCCTTTGAGCAGCTGATTATTTTTTCCACGAATCTGGAACCGTGTGACCTCGTCGACGACGCTTTTTTGCGGCGAATTCCCTACAAGATTGAAATCAGCGATCCCAGTCCCAAGGAATTTCAGCTCCTGTTTCAGATTTACTGTGAGCGGTTTGAATGCGAGTTTGATGCCGAAGTTGTCGACTATTTGCTAAAGAAACACTTCATCGAAGCAGGTCGTCGACTTCGCCGTTGTCACCCACGCGATCTATTGTCTCAGATTCGCAACTTCTGCACCTACAACGATCTGCCGATGGAAATGCGTCCCGAATATTTTGATCGAGTCGTCAAGAGCTACTTCACAGCAGTCCTTGGAGATGGCGGGAATAAAAGCCCGAACAGTCAGGCGAAACGCGTTCAACAATGATCGGTTAATCGGATCAAGCTTTTTCGCGACTGCGATGTGTCGATTCATTGGTGCACGTTGTGGCCCTTTTTCTTCCACTCATATTGTGACCCAATCCAGTTGTTCCGATTTCGACGATGGACGGGGTTCATGAAAGGGCAATCGGGTTCCTAATTTCTTGGATTCATGGCGTTAACCGAAAGCTAGGCTTTACCAGCCTTGATTGCGCAAATTGCGCGAAAGGTACTTTTACAATCGATATCACTTGGAGTTTCTGGTGTCTGCAAAGCCAGCTGAAGAACAAAAAACACTATTAGGTTATACGCTCAAGGAGCGGATCGGCGCCGGCGGTTATGGTGAAGTCTGGTCAGCCGAAGCGCCAGGTGGATTGTCTAAAGCGGTCAAGCTCGTGTACGGTTATCATGACGAAAAGCGGGCACAGACTGAATTAAAGGCGATGGACCGCATTAAAGAGGTCCGCCATCCTTTTTTGCTTTCGCTTGAGCGAATTGAAATTTTCGAGGGTCAGCTTGTTATCGTCAGTGAACTCGCCGACAACAGTCTGGCGGATCTTTTTGAAGAGTATGCCGCGGAAGGCTCGTCTGGAATTCCCCGCGACGAACTGCTTCAATACATACGTGACGCGGCCGAAGGTTTAGACTATCTGAGTGAGGCGCATTCACTTCAGCACCTGGACGTCAAACCCGAAAACCTGTTGTTGGTTGGTGGGCACGTCAAGGTTGCGGACTTCGGCCTGGTCAAGGACTTGCAAATCGTGTCTCAGTCTCTGATGACGGGCATGACACCCGCCTACGCTGCCCCCGAGTTGTTTGACGGTTCGCCAAGTCGAGCTAGCGACCAGTATTCATTGGCGATTGTTTACCAGGAAATGCTGACAACAATCAGACCGTTTCCCGGTACAACGCCCGCACAATTGGCTGCCCAACACATGCATGGTCGCCCAAATCTGCGTCCCTTGCCCAAAAGCGATCAGCCGATCATTGCCAAAGCATTGTCAAAAGATCCCACGGTTCGCTATCCAAACTGCCGGGCGATGGTCGACGAATTGTTGAATCGCAAACTCAACAAAAAACGGGCGATTCGGCGAACATCTCAAAATCGTTCAAAGGCAGATACAACCAACACGAACGGGGTTAATGGAACTCAACGTGACGTGACCGCTGTTCTTTCCGAAAGCGTGCTGCCGTTTCAACCGATTCAGATAGAGGCGCTGGATCCACCGGACTGCGATGTCGAAAAAGCCGAGTTTCAGCCGACTTTGATTTTGTCTGTGGGCAATTCCGCAAATCGGGCAGCCCAAAAACTCAAACAACGCCTTGCGATCCGGCATGGTGGAATGAAAGACGTTCCGTCCGTCAAATTGATCTGTTTTGATTCCGATCGAAACGACGTCACCAAGCTGTCTATGGCAGAAGGTAGCAGCGCGTTGGCGCATGATGAAATCGTGGAAATTCCGCTTCAGAAACCAGAGTTCTATCGGGAAAAGACAAGTTCTCATTTCGGCTGGTTGTCTCGACGGTGGATTTACAATGTACCACGATCCTTGCAAACAGAAGGCTTGCGGCCTCTGGGTCGGCTGGTTTTTGCCGATCACTTCGAGAAAATCTGTGATTCGATTCAGCGAGCCTTGAAAGACATCACGCAAGCCGAAAACGTCGCAACAACTTCCGAGAATCTGGGAATTAGCCCGGCCGAAAATGTCAAGCCGAGAGTGTTCATCATCAGTTCCATTAGTGGTGGAATCGGTAGCGGGATGACGCTTGACTTGGCCTATACGGTCAAAACGCTTCTCGGCGAATGCGGTCTGCCAATCGATTGCGTAACTGGGATTCTCTTGCATTCGACGAACCGGCGATCAAGGGAGGCGGGGTTGTCGAGCGCAAATGCGTTTACGTTCTTGACCGAGCTACGACATTTCAACGATTTTGGTTTCCCAGGCGACGTCTCACTTGGACTACCTGAATTTCAGGATCATCCGCCGCTAGACCACGTCTACTATTTGGACCTCGGTTTGGACTTGCGACAAACCGCTTATGAACAAGAGTTGGACAAACTAGCCGAGTATGTCTATTTGAACAGCTTTTCGAAATGCTCGGTGTTCTTCAACGAATGCAGAAAATTAGTCGAGGATTCTGAACATTTTTCGCTACGAACGTTTGGGCTGCATACCTGTGGTCCAAGTAATCAGTCTATTCACGAGATTGGGTCGCTGATTGCGCGCGAGTTAATCCAGAAATGGAACGGAAGCGATGTTACTCCATGCGAGGAAGAGCTGAAACTGACAAAATCATGGTTCGATGAGAACGAACTTCATTTTGACGGCGTTTCGAACAACTACTCCAATCAACTTCAGGAGATGCTGGGCGACGAAAAGTTGAACGAAATCACGGGAACGGTCAACCAGCTATACGTTAGCGAGTCAGCCACCCGAGCCGAGGAAATCAGGAATTATCTTGACCAAGAACTTGGTTGTCCCAGCCTTCGCAAGGATTCGGGTCACAAAGACCCTGCTATTTGTCATGAGTTTGATCGTTATGTGAGCGAGTACGCTCTGGTTATCGGTGAGCACTTCTCCGGGAAGATCTTTGCGTTGATGGAGTCAGAAAAGCTTGATCTTGCAGCGCAGCTTCGCATGATCGGTGCCTGTGAAAGCAACCTTGCCAAGCTCAAAGCCAAATTCGACGAGCAGACGAACAGTTGTGAACAACAACTGGAGCAGTTGTTCAGTCTCCTGAAAGAAATGACTCGTGAAAAAAGCGGCGGAAAAGCAGAGAAACCGGAAGTCATCCAGAATTGTGTTGACTCGTATTTTCAATTCCGCATCCAGGAGTTCGTTCTACGATATTCAAAAGCGTATTGTAGAGCGATCAGCAGTAGCATTTCTTCGACCAAAACTATCGTTCAGAAGTTCTGCAATCAGCTCGATCTCGTTAAGCAAAACTTTAGCGAAGATGACTTCAATGCCGCGGTCAAAACGGGCGACGTGAACATGGAAGGTTTGATGTTAAACAACGTTTTGGAGGGCTTGGGTGAACTGATCGATCGGGCCGAGATGCAAGTCTATCACGCGATGATTTCTCAACGAGGAGGGTACTCGGGCGTCCTGAACGAGACCGCTTCCTGGCAGAACCACTTGCCACGGGCAATTCACGATGCGACGCAACGGGTATTGTCAAACGCTTTCAAAAAGATCTCGCTGGACAAGATCATCGCCGAAAACAATATTAACGTCGAACAGCTAAAGCGCTGGCTCAACGAAAAATTGAACCTTGCACAACCAGCCGTTTCACAATGTGGTGGAGCCATCCGAACGATGATCGGATCCCCGCTGCACGCGTCGACATCCATATTGGGTCCCATCGTTGAAGACCAGTTCGGCATTAAAGCCGCCCAGGTAAATGGGACATCAGGCGAGTTGGTGTTGTGTTTCGAAGGTGAAGACGTTGCTCTCGCAAACGTCGCTTATCATTTGTTGGAACAACGTCCAGATGCTTCACAGCTTGCCAAACGGATTCATACTCGAAACGACGTCGAGTGGTCGACTCTGGAAGACTTGCTGTAATTCGGGCACCAAAAACGCCAGTCAAACGTGAGTTATCATTGGCCCAAGATGTAGGCAAACATCAGCGGCGCCACAATCGATGCGTCCGAGTTGATCATGAACTTGGGCGTATTCTTGCCGAGTTTGCACCATGTGATCTTTTCATTGGGGACCGCACCAGAGTAAGACCCATAGGACGTCGTGGAATCAGAGATTTGGGAAAAATATTGCCAAAGACGAACCTCCTTCTTTAAATCTTGAATGATCAGTGGCACCGCGCAAATCGCAAAGTCCCCCGCGATGCCGCCACCGATCTGGAAGAACCCGATCGGCGCTTTCGCATCAGTTCGCAAGTACCAGTCGACCAGCTCATGCATTTGTTCGGTGCCGCTCCGAATTGCCGAGTGTGATCCGATTTTGCCTTCCATGACTCGTGCCGTGAATATATTGCCGAGTGTTGAATCTTCAAAGCCGGGAGAATAAACCGGAATGCCTTTTTCGTGGGCTGCCAACATCCAGGAATGTTCGGGCGGGATTTGATAATGCGGTGTGAGGCAACCGTTTTCGAAAAGTCGAAAAAAGATCTCGTACGGGAAAAGTGATTTTTTGTTCTGAGCCAAATCCGCGCAAACCTGCATGAAGTTGCCCTCGATGTGTCGCATCACTGTTTCCGGAATACAGGTGTCGGTAACCCGGTTGAAGCCTTCTTCGCACAACTTTTGTTCGTCGGCAGCAGAGAGTTCGCGATAGTTTGGAACAATCTTGTACTCGTTGTGGGCTACCAGATTGAACACATCTTCTTCGAGGTTTGCAGCAGTGCACGAGATCGCGTGAACTTTGCCTTCACGAATCATCTGGGCCAGCGAGATTCCCAACTCCGCGGTACTCATCGCCCCGGCAAGCGTGATCAGCATCTTGCCTCCAGAATCGATGTGATTGCGGTAGGCACGGGCTGCGTCGACAAGTTCACGTGCGTTGAAATGACGATAGTGAGTTTCAATAAATCTGGAGATTGGACCCTTGGACTTGAATTCAGTGGCAATTTCCGTTTGTTCAGTCACCGTGTTCATGAGAACTTCGTCTGTTGATATTTTGATTCGGCAGACACTCGCTTGTTGCGTTTCAACTGCATGTTGCAAAAACACACCACATCGTTTTCTCGAAAAAGTCTACTGAATACAAGCTAAATCGACAACTTAACCATTGATTTAACGTTTGGCATTCTGGTTGCGTTTGAGTTTTAACTTGAAGTCCTTGTGCGAGAAAGAAAAATTACAATGAATGCTCAAACTTTGGCCGAAATTGGAAGTTGGGTCGCCATCCACTCGGCAACGCTTGTCTATGGAACGGATCCGCAACCACCACTATCAGCAAAAGCCTACTGGACAGCTTCGAAATGCCGTCTTCAGCGATGGTCGAGATCGTTGAAAATGTTCGAACGGGATCTTCTTGAAAAAAATCCCGACCATAATCCCTGGCCAGCGATCGAAATCGTAGTTCAGGAGATCTTGATTTCCGAGCTGTTAACGCGACTATTCTCGGCAGCCATGATATCGCACGATTTCTATCAGCGTAGTGATGAACTTCACGGGCTGGCTCATGGAGTTCACGTTGGCCATATTGAAGCCAAGAATCGAGCCCTGCGAATCATGCTCAAAGGCCAGTCGGCGAACGAAGAGGCCTTTGACAGAATGAACGCTTTACGCAGAAGAATCGAACGCTGGACCGATCTGTTTATGGCTCAACTGCCAGTCTGTGAAGATGGGGATCAGTTCGCATTCGACAAAGGCAGACTGCACGATTATCGTCTTGAGAACCGCCAGTCAAGTCATGAAGAAAAACTGCAAAGGCAACTCGCGTTTGTTGCCTCGCTGAGTTCCGACCTGAACTCACTTGCGACTCAATTTCCGGCGAATCCAGAACTCAACCGCCAGGTTGCCGCTGGCGTTATCTCTTGTTTTCCGACAGATCGGTTTGATTCTCTGGGGTTACCCAAATCCGCACGCATGATCTGGATCGAGAAAGCTCAGCTTGATACGCAAATGTTGATGGACGATTTGATGGAATTCGAATCGCAAGATTGATTACGAAAACCGGAGAACACGGTGTGACGATCATGAACGTAAGGACTGGTGGACTGGGTGATGATGGTCACCAGCCCCAGATTCAAGTCATTGCAGTGTGGCCAGGATCAGGCCCCAAATGTAGGGAGTTGATGGCAAATGAGCGTATTGGATGTCGCCGAATCCAAGCTGAGTCAGCTGGCGTTCGATGATCGCGGGTTGGTAAATTCGACCGTTTGACGTACGCAGGTTCAGTTCCAATTCGAAAATCTCGCGATGCAAGTCGCCTTTCTCCTGCCCCGCAAAAACGTCGATGACCGCCAAGTCCGTTCCAGGTCGACAGAGGCGGAGAATGTTTCGAAATAGTTGTTCACATTCCTCAGGGCTGTGTCGTTGCACAACGCCGGCGACGACGACCAGATCAAATTCTTCTTCCTGAAGGCCTTGTACCCACCCATTGTCCAGGTAATCAGTTTCGACATAGCTGACTCGTTCTTCTAAACCAACACCCTCAACAGTTGAGATAGCGCGCTTCAGTTCGGGGCCTCGATCGACCAAAGTCAGTTGCGAACTCGAATCGCGATGCGAAATTGCAACGCCAAACACAGCTGCGCCACATCCGACATCAAGAATTCGGAGATTTTTTCGCGTACTGCCAATCTCCAAAACGATTGCAGCATCCATTGCCGCGGGAGTCTGTGTCCATTCACGGGACGCCTGATTGAGGTCGAAATCCGCGTCGGTAACCGGCAGATCATCATCTTTGGGCAATGGGATTCCGGTACGGATGAAAACGCTCAAAAACTGCCAGTAATGGTCTCCCAAATGCTGAAACTGACGGGGAATCAAACGAGCCACAGTGGACAATGCATAATCGTCACCATATTTTTCGACGAGTTCTGTCCGACAAAGAACGTTCATCAACAATCGCAGCGAGTGCTCATCCAGCGAAAGTGTCGCCGCGAGTTGTTCCAGCGTCTTTTGACCACTTTCCAACGCTTTCAAAACTCCCAAATCGACTGCGGCGCGGATCGCATGCGCGATCGCATTTCGATCAATTAATCGAAAGTAGTCCTCAAGTGCCTTAATCTGAGAGGTGGACATTCGTCGCCTTCTGTTTCAAACTGGTAGTCTCCCATTTTCCCGAGTTAATTTATCGGCGCGAATTACATGATTGTTCAGACTAGATTTGTGTGGTTATACGTTTTCTTGTTAGCCGCCGCGAGTTCCAGCTTTGATCAGCCTGCGCGTATTCAGGCTCAACTAACGGCTCCAGGCAACTTCCGAGTACCCAAAGGGTTTCAAGCGGAACTAATCTACACGGTGCCGTCCGAACAAGGTTCGTGGGTCAATCTAACAACCGATCCACAGGGTCGCCTGATTACTTCCGATCAATATGGAAAGTTGTATCGACTGACGATAACTAAGGATACCGTTGATTCGCCGAAGGTTGAACCTATCAACGTAAAAATCGGTCGAGCCCAAGGACTGCTGTGTGCTTTTGACAGTCTTTACGTTGTCGCACATGCAGGCGATGGGATGCCAGCCGGCCTCTTCCGACTGCGAGACACGGACAGTGACGACCAGTATGATTCCGTCGAAATGCTTCGCGAATTTAAAGGCGGGGGCGAACACGGCCCGCACGCGGTTATCTTGAGTCCCGACAAAAAGTCGCTTTATATCTGTGCGGGGAACAACACGGCGATTCCCAATCCGCAACGGTCGCAGGTGCCGCGGATCTGGAGGGAAGATCAACTTCTCCCCAGACTTTCCGACGCGAATGGACATAACGTTGGCGTCAAAGCTCCCGGCGGATGGGTCTGCAAGACAGATCCTGATGGCGAGACGTTTGAGCTGATTAGCATGGGATATCGAAACGAGTATGACATCGCCTTTGACCCGAATGGCGAACTGTTTACTTACGATGCCGACATGGAATGGGATTTTGGTTTGCCATGGTATCGTCCAACTCGAGTTTGTCACGTCGTTCCTGGCAGTGAATACGGCTGGCGAAACGGAAGCGGAAAGTGGCCAGACTATTATCCTGATAGCCTGCCATCCGTCATCGACATCGGCCCCGGCAGTCCAACTGGAATTGCTTTTGGAACGGGCGCCAAATTCCCTGCCAAGTACCAACATGCCCTTTTTATCTCTGACTGGAGCTACGGCGTGATCCACGCAGTCGATATGGAGCCAAAAGGTTCGACCTATATCGCGACAAGCGAACCGTTTTGTGCGGCACCCGCACTTCCGGTAACGGATCTGGTCGTAAATCCGGTCGACGGTGCGATTTATTTCTTGATCGGCGGTCGGCGATCGCAATCGGCCGTTTATCGCATCAGCTACCTCGGTTCCGAATCCACAGCTCCTGCCCAATTCCGTGCATTGACGGACCTTGCAAAAACTCGCCGCGCGCTGGAAGCAAATACCCATGATCTTAAGAAGGCCTGGAAAAACCTGAATCATTCAGATCGTTTTATTCGTTTCGTCGCCCGCACGAATGTGGAGCTGGCGCCGTTAAGCACATGGGGCCAAAACGTACTTGACGCTGAACTTACGGACCCGCAAGTTATTCTTGAATCGACGATGGCGTTCGCGCGCGCGGGGGGTGAACTCGGCGACGAAATCCAGAACGGTATCATTGACAAGTTGCAACAGCTGCAATGGCCTGAGCTTAATTTGGGACAACGCCATCATCTATTGCGTAACCTTGGCTTGACGATGATGCGGATGGGGACGCCAACCGACAAAACGATTCAGACCGTTAAAAATCTGGCTAAATATTTTCCGGTTCCGCCAGAAACAGAAGGCAGCGAATCGCTCAATCGCGAGCTCTCTCGGTTGCTGATTGCGGCCAAACATCCGGCGGCCACGTCTGTGACGCTTGAGCTTCTGCAGCAAGCCGAAGCCCAGCATCAACAAGTTCATTTTGCGTTGGTTCTCAGTGTTGCCAAAACAGGTTGGACGAACGAAATGCGTGAGAAATACTTTCAGTTTTTTCTTGATGCGGCCAACCTTCACGGAGGCAATTCCTTCAGTGGTTATTTAAAACATATTCGATCTCGCTCAATCGAAACAATGCCCGCCGAAGACAAGGCCCAACTGGCTGACTTACTGGCAACGCAGCCGACTGGCAAAGATCCGTATGCCGATCTCAAGGCCAGGCCGTTTGTAAAAAAGTGGGCGATGAAAGACCTCGCGTTCGATAGGGAAGTTGATTTTTCAACGCGAGACCTTGCCAACGGCAAAAAGATGTTTGGCGTAGCCCAATGTTACAAGTGCCACCGAATCCAGGGGCAGGGAGGCATCGCCGGGCCCGATCTGACTCCCGCCGGATACCGTTTCAGCACCCATGATTTGTTGGAAACAATTATCGATCCAAACAAATCGATTTCCGATCAGTACCAGGCTACGATTTTCCAGATGGAAGATGGGCGGACGATTACGGGACGAGTCGTTAATCTGAACGGTGATCAGTATTGGGTCCAGCCTGACATGATCAAGCCTAACGAACTGGTTCGCCTTACAGTCCAAGAGATTGAAGATATGAAACCGGCGACTGTCTCAGTCATGCCAGTCGGATTACTGGATAATCTGACCAGCGAAGAGATTTTGGACCTGTTGGCGTACCTCAAGTCGACTGCTCCCACGCCAGCCGATGAACTTGGCGAATGACCTGTAGGTCAGCCTGTCCGAGGCTGATGCGAGTCTAGGACAGGCTCGCCTATTGTTGGCGTTCGAGTTGAGAACGAAATAAACTCACAGCTTTGTGATGCGACCAGCAATTCGGTCAACTGCAATCGGATTGACTCTATTATTCTTGAAATTAGTCGGAATCGCCGGCCAGGTCGCGGTACCCGATTGAGCCAGGTCAGAAATCGCCCGCTGGGATTTTGGAATAAATCTGGGGCTGTCAGAGTTGTCGAAAATATCTTTTCGACCCCATACCTGAGCCAATTGGTCCTGGTAGAGCAAACTCCAGCGCTCGTTCTGTCCATTCATGACGTCGACCGATGGTCGCTGCCTGCGACTGATCAACACCAGTTCAGGTTGACCAAATTCCAGCACCCACGTTTCGTTTGGAGGGCCCGATTCGGAACCTCGATTTCGTGAACCGGGGCCTTGATCGCCAATCACAAAGTCGAAATGCATGTCGACAATTTGTTGCGGATAACAAGTTCGAAAACGACCGTCAAATGCCACCGGGCAAATTGGCAGACCGTGATATTCGCCGCCAAACGCACCGATCGCGTATTGCGCCCAGTTGTAAGTAACGACCATTCGACCACTGAGATCTTGGTCGGCGATATATTCAAACGCTTCAACTGGATAAAACGACTTGTCGACAGGTAAATCGGTACTTCGAAAAAAACAAACACCAGCAAGCAAACAGGCAACGGATACGCATGAAATCTTTAGCCACGCGGGAGTTGCCGTAGTCTCGCCCGAGTCGGCGAGTGAATTTGACGAGATGCGTTGCTTCAACTGCACGAGCAGACTTTGAAGATGCCCAGGGACCCAGAATCCGAACAACAACACAAAAAAGGCGACGTGTCGAACATGGGACCAGGCCTGCCAACACACCAACGTCAAAATCAGGATTTGTGTCCAATCCCGTCTTCGTTTTGAGACCGCCAGCGAAATCCCGGCCACGACCGCAACGACCAAAAATCTAGTTCCGCTAGTTGAAGACAAAACGATGGGGTGCCAGTCTCTGATCTCCGGTCGTGGCTCACCGAGAGATTGAGCCAACCATAAATGCAAGTCGGGACCGTAGGGGTTAATAAACGTGGCCAATCCACCGACGAATCCCATCAGCGCCAATCGGAACACGAGTCCATAGGCGTCGCTGCGCCGATAGTATATCGCTTCGATGGACCGACCACCGAGGTAGGCCAACAAAATACAGATACCAGCGACGAAACCACCGTGGGAATTGGCCCACAAGAACAATATGATCGGCATGAGCCACAACCAGCGAAGTTGCTGTGAACCTTCGACCATTGAACCGTTTGTCGGATCAGTCAGACTTTCGTGCCAACCACGAAAGCAATATTCAAGATTCCACAACATCAAAGCGCAGAAAACAAACGAGGCGATTTGCGGACGAAAATGCCAGTGGAGCGACAAGTTGATGGCGACCAGGAAAACAGTAAGCCCCGCAACCAAACCGTCGACACCGTTTTTTAATGCGCAGTGAACGATCACAAAAAACAGAAACGTGGCGAGTAGAAATTTGCCTGCGATCAAGCCCGCGATGCCCAAGTTGTCGTACGTCAGCGCCAACAAAATCTCAGACAGGTTCTCATGGTTGATCCAGCGGAAGCCTTCCGCCGTAAACGAGTAGGTCGTGGTCGGATGAATGAAACCGTCACGAAGGACATCGCGACCAAACTGAACGTGGCCCCAAAGGTCTGGATCTGCGATATTAACAGCCATGCAGCACAGGCTGGCCAGCGCAAACAGTGCTAATGCGGCTCTACCGTGCATGGGGCGTGAAAGAATTTTTTCGCTTTTTGGAAATCTATCGCGAGATAACGACATGGCAAAATCCGTTTACCAGTTTTCTGGTCATACCGGTTGCAACGCAAATACTCTGCAAACATAGAGCCTGAATACCGGTTTGCAGCGATCTGATCGTTAGCCAGAGCCAGAAACGGTGAATCGTGGGCGCTTGGTCGGAATAATTCGCAAGACCAAAACTCTTTAGATAACTCTCAAGTTGTTTATCGACCAAGCTACAAAAAAAGCCGGGAGAAACCGGGCTCATCGAAGCTTGGCTAAAGAGACGCAGCCCCATCCTTTCGTGAATTCTGGATGGGCACGTGCTATTCCCGCGTGATTTTCAAATCGGGAAGTCGCGATAACAGCCACTCGACCCCGCTGTCCGTGACTTTCGTCCCTGAAACCTCAAGCAATTTGAGCTGGCTGAAGTCAGCAAGGTGACGCAGTCCAGCATCGGATACGTTGGTTTTGGTCATTCGAAGGTTCTCTAAGCCAGTGTTTTTCAGGGAAGCCAATATCGAATCGCTGACTGACGAACCGCTCAAGTCAAGTTCTCGCAATTGATCGAACTGGCCGAGTGAGTGCAATGTCTCAGAATCGATGGCACAGTTTGTTAAGAACAGCTTGTTAAGCTGATCGCACCCCTTGAGCATTTCGATCTGTTTGCGCGTAACCCGGTTGGCCGTCAAATCCAGCCATTCCAGTCTGCTGCATTGACCGATTAACTTGTACGCACCATCCGTCAGCTTGGCCGCCGGTAGGGCAAGTTCAGTCCGTTCTTCCGGCAATGACAATCGCTTCTCAACTTGCTCCGATTGAACTCTCAAAAACTCAACGTACTGTTCGTCCAGTTTGTCAAAGCTGGCCTCCAGAACTTTTTCGAATGAACCCGGCTTCAACTTGCCGGTGTACATGAGCTTTAAAAACTCAACAAGTTTTCGTTGAGACGATCCGCACTCATGATCCATCAACATGTGAGTGAGACCGGCTGATTGGCTATACAAACGCGACAAGTTGTCTCGCATTTGAAACTCTTTTCGACCAAGAGAGGAAAGCTCGCCCAAGGGCACATAGAACCCCTCTCGAAACCGGCGAATGCGGGCATACTGCAATCGTTCTGACTCAAAACCACCAAGCGTGACATATGGACCAAAGTCGCTTAACGACTCGAAGTACATTGCAATCCCTTCCCCCAGCCAGATAAAGCCGTCATCGAATGGTGATTCTTTCGTCCGAATAGACTCTTGAAAGAGCTGATGAGTTACTTCGTGTCGCCACGTGTTGAGTTCATTACTGGCGAAAAAGAAAGAAGTTTGAATCGCATCGTTATAGTAGCCCGTTGACTCTTCGACGCCTTTTACCCATCTGCTGAGTTGATCGATATACTGCTGCTTGTCGGCAAAGAACACAATGTCGAATTTTTTTGTCGGAATACGCGACTTGCCTTTGCCCTCGATCCAGCGGGCGACGGTTCTGGGCCGATTCCAATATTCAAAAAACACTTGTCGCCAGACACCCTGCCAGCGTTCCAGTTTTTCGGCCAGGACTTGAGTCATCTCTTCGCTGGCTTGAGAGGCGATGTTGAAGTGAGGCGTAGAAACATTGAAGTAGTCGTCGGCCGGCCAGTTGATGGTTGGATGGGGCTGTTTAGCGCGTTTGAATTTGAATCCATCCGCTGCGATTTGCCACCCTGTTTCAGTTTTTCGGTGCCCCAGGATTTTTCGCACTTGCTCATGATCGGGATTGTAGTACAGCACTTCATGCAACAGCTGGTAGGCGGTCGCGCCGGCCTCTGCCTTCGACGCCCGCTTGGCGAGTTCGAATACCCGCTCAGCATGTTTGTCCAAGGCAATGTTCAGCTGGTCAGCCCATTCTCGTTCTCCGGCTGACGTTGGCGGAATTCGTCCTGATTCCGAGGGGATGAATATGTAGAGGCGTTCCAAGTCTCGATCCTGATACCAACCGAGCGTCTCTACGGCTAACTTGGGAAGGTCGTGATTTCGACACCAGTCGGCGATCGGTTGGAGATCACGCAATAGATACTCTTCACTTAGTTTTCTCTCGATTCGCCAATTTGTCTGCGAAGACTCCGATTGCGCGAATCCTGGGGCGGCAAAACCGAAGGAATGCGCAGCCAAAAGTACAATCGCGAAAGCTGAAACTCGTGGTTGCATCCGTTCTCCGGAAACGCTGATGGTGGTCTTGCCCGCTCCTATTCTAACAAGAGTCCGAGTGAAAAGAATCGACAAGCTTGTCGTGAACCCAATCTACGCCAATTTTGTTTTATCTGGAGAGCGCAAACTGGAGACACGACGCGCTGCAGACTCAAAAACCGATTGCAAACGCATTGACTTCGCCGCGGAAATCCAGCACGTCGTTGACGCAAGTTGGCATTTTGAGCTGACGGTATTTGCTGGACAGGGGGGACGGCTGTCGGTAACTTAAACACAATCCTACTGACTTCCTTTCAACGGGTTCATGAAATGAGCACGAATATTTGTTGGTTACGCGTTCGACAACCAAAACGTCTTGTTACCGTGGCAACGATC
>JAHEJI010000053.1 GCA_024638965.1 Planctomycetaceae bacterium | reverse complement strand
ACGGCAGTCCGATCGATAACATCGGCCGACTGCCGTTTTCTTTTTTGCGGCGAGAGTCAATTACCTGATTCTTTTTTTTCCAGCAATCTGGATCAGCAACCAAAATTGATTGGTAACTCGCCTTGGCATTTGACACAATCCATAGGTGGACAGCGCCACTTTCTATGAGCGGCAAGGCGCTAGCCGCCGGTTCGATGCAGAAAAACCGGCGGCTAGTGCCTTGCCGCTCATAGAAAGTGGCGCTATCCACCTAATTAACGCCCATTTCCTCGAGCAGATGATTGGCCCCGTAAACCTTTCCAGTAATCCATAGGGCGTATCGGATGTCGACGCCGAGCGAGCGGCTGTAACTTCGGTTCCAGGCAAAGTCATTGATCGTCGCTTCAAAGGCTCGATCGAAATTCACGCCAACCAATTGGCCCTTCGCGTTCAAAATTGGGCTCCCGGAATTGCCACCCGTTGTGTCCGTATCGTACAAAACGGCAACTGGAATATCGTTTAGGACTGGATGCGCAAAGCGTCCAAAGTCTTTTTCAGCATGTAAATCAATGATTCTTTGCGGCGTAATAAAGGGATCCACGCCCGTCGTTTTTGCAACAACGCCAGCCAATGTTGTAATCGGAGTTTTAAGTATCGCGTCCTCTGGGGAATAACCTCGAATATGCCCAAAGGTCAACCGCAAAGTACCATTCGCGTCAGGAACAAAATTGGTTTCCAGAAAAGCTTGCTTGACCGTTATCAAATCGCCATACAATTGGCCCAATCGCCCTTCACGTTCTTTGCCTAGCTCGCGCAATCGTTTGTATTCAGGATAAAGATCAACCGCCAGGTTCAAGAATGCGTCGTCTTCTTTTCGCAACTGTTCGGGCGATTTACTAAGACATGAATCCAGGTAGTCGCTGTCGGTAAGCTTGGTAGATGCGTACAGGTTTTCGACAAACTTGGCCGTTTCCTCACGACTGGACAATGCCGTTTTCAAAGGAACAAGCTCACTCGCCGCACTGCACGTTTCGAGCCTCGCCAGCATGCCGCGCAAGAGAATCTTGTCTGTCGGGACATGCACGTCTTTTTGGCTCAGCTTCATTCGTTGTATCGTGCGGCCGAAATTTCGATCCATATAAGAAGCCTCCCGCTCGAGATCTTCCTTTGCACGCTCAACGGCTGAATCATAGATGGTGACGGCGATTGACAACAAACGAGACGCCGAACGAAGATTTTGAATATTCAACTCGTATTCAGAACTTTCTGTGAGCTGCGCATACACTCTTGCGATCTCATTCTGAATCGCGCCGTATTTCGAGCGTCTCTCTGGGTCTCCAGCGATGAATGCTTGAAGTCTATTTTCTTCAGCCGCTCGTTTTGCGACGATATTCGCGCGCTTGAGTCCTTTTAATTGTCCGCGTGAACGTTTCTCAACATTCGCCAGCGATTTTGAACGCGAGGAAAGTTTGAGCGCCACGGCGCGATCTTGTTTTCCAGCCTTCTCCATTTCGGCAATTTGCCACCCGTAAAGATCGACAATGTAAGGCAGCCGAACGTCTTGTTCGTAGCGGAGAAAACTTGCCGTTTTGTGACGAGCCGTTCGTCCAGGGTAGCCCAACAGCATTACGAAGTCTTCATCATTCACGCCTTGCGCAGCAACTTGAATGAAACGTTTCGGTTGATAAGCCACGTTTTCTTTTGCGTAGTCGGCTGACGAACCATCCGGTGCCACGTAAGCTCGCATAAACGAAAAATCGCCGGTGTGACGGGGCCACTCCCAATTGTCAACGTCGCCCCCGAAGTTGCCGACTGACGCTGGAGGTGCAAAAACGAGTCGAACGTCTTTGATAAAAGTGTATAAAAACAGCACGTATGTCTTTCCCGTAAACATTTCCGCAACTTCAGCCCGTATTCCCGGGTTATCCGTTTCCGCCTGTTTTTCGATTTCTTTGCGGCGGCGGTCAATTGCTTTTGTGCGTTCGACAAAAGTCATTTCCGGTGTGACGATTTCCAGCACTTGATTTGATACGTCGCTGAAAGATTCGGTAATTCTCACAACGTAACCCGGTGCCCGGATCTCCTCAGATCGATCCGAAGCACTGAATCCATTTTTCAACAAATCACGTTCTGCAGTGCTGGCGTTCTGAATCGCCCGATACGCACAATGATGGTTCGTGATAATCAAACCATTCTCGGAAACGAAAGAACCGGTGCACCCGTTGACCCGACAAATTCCGTCGACCAGACAAGTTTTCTCCGTATTAAAAATGTCGGCGACTTCCATTTCCAAACCGTGACTAGCCAAGTCGAGTCGTCCGAGTTCGCTCACTGGATACATGCCTTCTTCAGCCGGAGCAACAAGACCGAAAAAACAGCTAACCAAAAACGAAAAAACGAATCCGATTCGACCCATTTCGAAACCTTTTCCAAAAAATTGCAAACTTTGCGTCATTATCACACGGGTGGACTGCTTGCAAAAGATGGCATCAAACTGGTTGTTTCAAGCTCTATCGAACATCGACTCGTGATCAGACTGCGTCCAATTCTGAACAACGGACTCGCTCAAGTGCGTCATCGGCGCGATTAACAACAAATCCGCACTTGGGTACATGTCTGGAAGGGCGAAGAACCTCCTGCGCCGAGAACTGCAAGGTAGTTTTCGGCTCGGCAGGAGCTTCGCCCTCCCTTACCGCGACTCTAAGATTGAATCGTTCCCACACAGACCATGTAAATTTTTCACGGTCCGGCCAAACCGAAAAATATTGGCCTTTATTCGAGCGGATGAAATTTCTATGCTCCACGACACTCTTTTCGTTTTTTCCCCACATATCTCACCAAGAAGTATCGACAAATGAAAACTATCTTTACGTTTTGTCTGTCTGTCCTTGCGTTTTCAATTCCGGGTTTTGCGCAAATTGATTTCGAAATGGATAGCGGAATAATCGAAGACGCCGTTGCCGAAAAGATCTGGGATGGTTCATTCGCGGCCGGTCTCAATGGCAAATCGGGCAACAGCGAAAACATGGATATTAACTTAAACCTGAATTTGACTCGGAACGTCAATTTGGTAACTACTAAACTTCAGGCAAGTTATTTTTACGCATCGAACGATATCGTTACAACAACCGATCGATTCTTCGGACTCGGTCGGCACGAAGTGGGCTTCGCGAGCCACCCAAAACTTAGCTGCTTCGTACAGGCAACCATTGAAGATGATCGCTTCAAGAGTTATGACTATTTGCTTGGCCTGCATACCGGCCTGGTTTACAAAGTTTACGATAACGACAATGGTTTTTTGAAACTGCGTGGTGGTGCTGGTGCCTCACGCCAAGGCGGTGGTCTCAACGACGAGTGGGTTCCAGAACTTCAGTTTGGAGCCGACTGGGAAAGGCAGCTCTCAAAAAGCTCCAAGGTGTTTGCGAGTTTCGATTATTTCCCCAACGTCGAAGACTTTGCAGATTATCGCTCGATTACCAATGCAGGATTTGACTTTGTCGTCGATGACGAGTTGAATTTGAACTTTCGACTCTTCGTGCTCAGCCGCTACGACTCAACGCCAGAGCCAGGAGATCAAGAAAATGACCTGGACTACGGCGTGGCAATTGTTTATGGCTTCTAGTAGTCGGCCGCAGCTTAGTTTTCGGCTTGAACGTAGTGGATTGTCACACTCGAACGACTGTTTGCCGTATCGCCTTCAGAACAATATTGTCGAATGAAAAAACGGTCGAGCAAAACGATGGTTATTGAATGGGCAGTGGCAGCCTTCTCGTAATTGTAATTTTATCGTATTCAAAATCTTAATCTTGGTCTCAATCGTCTCGTTTCCCGATGCGCAATCTGTAGTCGATGGACTAAGACGACGACTACGACTAAGATTTACAAGTTGGCGCTGTCGGTCGACATCTCAAAATCGATATTACTCGGGAAATTCGCAAAATTGGTGAAGATAATTAAACACCACACAACAACAGTCAACGCCCACTCAACCCGAATTCGGCAACTTCCTTCCGAACAAAATCGGTGCCGGGATCGATTTGAACGGATCGGTATTTCCTCTTCCTAGCTACAATCTAGAATTCAGGCTTGATCGCAGCATCTTTCGCTAAAGTCCGGTTAACGTTTTCATTCTGATTGTGGAGCACTCGATGAACCGCGCTGACGGAATCATCCACTCATCTCTCTTTTGCATCGCCGTAATTTTGTGCGCGTTACCGACGTTTCAAGCCACCGGGCAAGTCGTTCAGCGAATCAAGAAAGTAGGTGCGTTCAAGGGCAAGGGAACCGTCGTCGACCTGCAGCCCGGTGAGATCACGATTGCTCGCGAAGACGGCGTGAGTAAGTCGTTCATCATCCAGGATAAAGACGAGCGAGCCATTTCACTCGATGGCAACGATTACATCGTTTCCATGCCTGCGAAAATCGAAGTCTATGGAACTTTGCGAGCTGATCTTCTCGAGCGAGGCATGTATGCGGACTTCAAGGGTTCGATTAATCGATTTGGGAAACCGGAATATCCGATTTCAAAAATGAAAGTCGTTCAAGGTGACTCGGACGCTCTCGCGATTGATGTGTCTCGAGATCCCGAAGGCGACGAGTTCGCGGAATGCAACGTTATGGGTCGTGTGGTCTATTACCGCCGTGGAAAACTATTCCTGGAAGTTCCCAAATCGCGGATGGCGGCGCAAAAACGAATTACATTCGAACTATCTGAGGACGCGACTTTTGATATTGCCTCAGATGACCTCAATCGCGTGCGTCCCGGCGACATTGTTGAGTCATTTGACGGTGACAAAATGGATAACGGAGCCCATGTAATTCGGAATATCAAGATCCTGTTGGCCGCAAAGCGTGAAAGGGCAACGGTTTCCTATTCAGATAAGTTGTTTCAAAAGTACAGCAATCTCTCCGACGAACCGGGTGAGCCGCGAACCGAGCGTTCAGCCAACTTCATCCTCCACACCGATCTTTCTCTGCGAAGTTCAAAGGTCTTACTCGCGAAACTCGAGAACATGTTCGGACTTGTATTTCGCTACTACAACAAACGCCCCCGCGAAAAGATCGAAATTTATGTCGTTCGCGACCTGGACAATTTTTCTGGTCGGCTGCCTGCATTTGGCGTCGCTAAAATTGCCGAAGGAGCCGGGGTTACTCTCTCGCAGGGTTATTCGCTCGTCAAAGGCAACAAAGTCAAAGGCAAGAAGACGGTTGCCACCGTATACTCATGTGAAGATCATGCAGTCGTGCAACACGAAGCCGTTCACGCATACTGTGCCATGACATTTGGTTCAACCGGACCAACTTGGTATTCCGAAGGGATGGCCGAAGTAGGGCAATACTGGAAACCTGATCATCCAGCCGTCGAAATTGACGCGGTCGTTATTGAATATTTGACTTCAGCCAAAAAGAAAAAACTCTCAGACATCGTTGCTACCGGTCAAATAACGGGCGACTCCTGGAAGGCCTATGCCTGGCGCTGGGCGGTTTGCCATCTGTTGGCAAACAACCCGAACTATTCTCGACGCTTCAAGAGGCTGGGCATGAATTTGATGGCGGAAGAAAAGGATTCCTTCAAAATCGCGTTCGGTGATCTGGCTGGCGAGATTTCATTCGAGTACGATCAATTCGTCAAGAATTTCGACAACGGTTATCGAGTCGATCTTTGCGCCTGGGACTGGAAAACCGAGGCCGTCGATTTGGGAACCAAGCCGGTCAAAAAGGAAGTGAATGCGATGGCTGGCTGGCAAGCAACGACCGCAAAGTTGACCAAAGGCAACTCGTATGACGTGATCGCCAAAGGCAAATGGAAAATCTCGGCGGACAGTCCTGAAATCACCGCCGACGGCCAAGCCAGCGGGCGTGGAAAGCTGATCGGCGTTGTTTTGAACGACTACAAAATTTCGCCGCCGTTTGAATTAGGTGCCAAAAAACGGTTTAAGGCCGGATATTCTGGGCAACTCTATGTACGCTGCAAAGACAGCTGGAACCACCTCGACGATAATTCTGGCAAGATCAATTTTTACATTCGCAAATCGACGAGTAAGTAGTTGGCAGTCTTCAGTTGGCAGTTCTCAGCTGGATGTCGCCGCATTGTTGGGCGGTCCATTAGTCATCCTGAACCGAGTGGAGCGAGGTGAAGGATCTCTCGTTGGAATTGTTCGAAGGCGAGATCCTTGAAGCTAGTGCATCGCCCACGCTGGAGTCGGCCGGAACGAGCCCCGCGCTGTTCCGGCACTGCCGAGTTTACTGCGATGCGTTGCCGGCACAGCGCAGAGCTTTACCGGACTGCAATATTCCCAGAATGACGAACGGTACTCTCGATCAAAACACGAATGGTATAGCCGTAAATAGTCAAATGCCAGCTTGCCAGTAATCGCGATTTCGCTCCAGTGACAAATGCGGCTAGAATTGGCCGCTATGTTAAAACGAGTAAAAACTCTAATTGTTTCGTCATTTCGGATTTGGGGTGAAGCGAAAGCGTCACGCATGTCGGCCGCGATGGCCTATTACACAATGCTTTCATTGGCTCCTTTACTGATGATCGCGATTGCAACCGCCGGCTATCTGGTTGACGATGGACTCGCTCAAAGTGAAATCGTCGAACAAGTCGGACGGTTTACGACAGAATCGATCGCCCAAACCGTTGCAACTTTGATTACCAACGCGACGACCGAAAATCAACGGCGGCCCACTTCAGGGATCATTGCCGGTGCGATCAGCCTGATCGTGTTGGTGTACGGAGCCTCCGGTGCGTTTTCGCAATTGCACGATACATTCAATGAAATTTGGAGAGTCCCGATCAGCAAAAGGACAGGAATCTGGTTTTCCGTGCAGGAACGCTTGTTCGGAATTGCGATGGTCGTGGTCGTCGGCATCCTGTTGTTGTCTTCGATTTTTCTGAACACCTTTCTTGAATACGTGGGTGACTTGTTCCACGAAAGCTACCCTTCTGCAATTTCATATCTGGAGTTGGCAGACCGGGGCATTTCCTATTTGATCCTTCCGATCGTTTTGGCTTTTTTGTTCTGGCTGATTCCCGCAACCAAAGTCAAATGGCGCGATGTCTGGGTCGCCGCCATGTTGACCGCCTTGCTGATTGGACTTAATCGTTACATCATCGAACTCTATTTGAGACTTTCGAGTACTAACGAGGTCTACGGTTCCGCTGGGTCTCTTGTAGTTCTGTTGATTTGGGTGTACCTGACAGGATTAGCTGTTTTTTTCGGTGCGGCATTTAGTCACGCATGGGCAAATACTTTTGGTTCGAGACGAGATAGTTTTGAGAAATCCTTGAGCGAGGACGCAACTTGAACCGAATGGCGTACTGTTTTCGCAACAAAACTTCTCCGACAACTCGTTTTTTGGCCCCCTGTTTTGGCTAACTTTTCTAATTCGCCGTTTCGCGATTAACAAATCGTGAATTGTTCATTAAGTTATTTTGTTTGCTCGACGATTCAACTTGTAAAACGCAACTCAACCGCTTCCCAATTAGCGACATGTCAACTGAAAATCAAACGCCGCAAGACCTGCAAGATTTAGAAATCAAAGATGCCCACGTCATTTTCGATCCGGTTTGGGAAGATCTTGAAGAAGAATTCGGCAGGGAAAATTTGAACTTTCCTAAAGAGATTATTTTGCTCGGAGGTGCGCCTGGGTCGGGCAAAGGGACACAAACCAAATTCATCATGAACGCACGCGGTTTGACCTGCCCGCCCATCGTCGTCAGTGACTTGCTCGTCACTCCCGAAGCGCAAAAAATAAAAGACCAGGGAGGAATGGTCGGTGACAAAGAAGTCATTGGGATTTTGCTCCGCAAGCTGCTTGAGGAACAGTTTCGAGACGGGGCGCTGTTAGATGGATTCCCACGTACGCGGGTCCAGGTCGAATGCCTGAAACTCCTAGTCAATGAAATCAATCGGCTGCACACAGAGTTTCAAGATACGCCCAAAGCCATTTATTTTCGCAGACCAACCATTCACGCGATGGTCCTGTTCGTAAGCGAACATACGAGCATCGAGCGTCAAATCCGGCGAGGCATCGAAGTCTCACTTCACAATCAAGACGTGATGGAAACTGGCGTCGGCGAAATCATCGAGCAGCGATCGACTGACCTGAGTGATGAATATGCCAGTCGACGTTACCAGGTATTTAAAGAACAGACGTGGGACGCGTTGCAGTCGTTGAAAGAGCTCTACCATTATCACTTCGTCAACGCCGAGGGCCCAATTAAGGAAGTCGAAGAAAACATTCTGGAAGAGATCTCCTATCAGAGTTCGCTCGAACTGGACCCGCGCACCTACGATCGCCTGCGTCCTATTCCTCTGGCCGAAGAGATAATCTTGCATGCCAGACAGGAACTCGTGAAACGACTGGACAGTTACGAACTCAATCACAAGGAACTTTTCAAAAAAGTTGTCGATTTGATCCAAACAAAGTTCATGCCCATCATCAAACGACACGCGCTTTCTGGACGAGCCAGTGTCAATTCTGAAGATCCAACGTTGGATGATACGTTGGCGCTTTCCATGCTGATTGATATTTTTTCAGAACGGGGCTTCAACGCCGTCGTCGACAAACGGCTTCACGAAACCCCGGAATTTGTCGATGCAAACGGAAATATATCCTCACGAAAAAAAACTGTTTACCGAATCCAGATCCATTTCAAGGGATCTCAAATTCGAAGGGGATAAAAAAGTAGCGAGAGGCTAGAGCTTCTAGCTTCTAGCTTCTCGCTTCTTCCGTCGTCCAATCCGTATGAAACTTACCTTCCCGATCAACTCGTTCATAAGTATGGGAACCAAAATAGTCTCGTTGCGCCTGAACAAGATTCAAGGGTAAACGAGCACGGCGATAGGCGTCGAAATATCCGAGCGCGCTGCTGATTGCGAGCACTGGAACACCCGCGTTCGTTGCGGCGATGACAACTTGACGGCAACCACGTTGAGTTTCAAGAAGTCGTTCGCTAAATACGGGCGAACGGAGAAGATTGTCCAGTTTGGGATCTTTAGAATACGCCTGGCGAATATCTTCCAGGAGAGCCGCGCGAATGATGCAGCCGCCGCGCCAGATACGAGCCGTCGCCTCCAGATCCAACTCGAAACTCTTTTCATCGGAAACAGTCGCCAGCAGACTGAGCCCTTGTGCGTAACTGACGATGAATGAAAACAAAAGAGCCTGTTCGACAGCAGCCACAAGTTCGTCTTTGTCAGCGGACTGCTTCGTGAATTCAATCTTCAACATCTCACTGGCATCGGCGCGCTGTCCCTTGAGTGCAGATATCTCACGCATGGAAACGGCCGCATCGATCGTGGGAACCGGAATGCCTGCAACCATGGCATGTTGTGACGTCCATCTCCCGGTCCCTTTTTGCTTGGCCTTGTCCAGAATTTTGTCGATCAAATCTCCATCCGCCAAATTATCCGATTGAGAAAAGATGTCGGCGGTGATTTCCACGAGGAACGATTGCAAACGGCCGGCGTTCCATTTCGCATAGATTTTGTGAAGTTCCGAGTTCGAGGTGCCGCCGACAGATTTGAGCACATCGTAGCTCTCGGCCAATAACTGCATCATCGCGTATTCGATGCCGTTGTGAACCATTTTCACGTAATGACCTGCGGAGCCATTCCCCATGTAGGCGACGCACGGATTTTTTCCAACCTTTGCCGCGACCTCTTCCAGGATCGGACGTACCAATTCATAGGCGTCTCGGCTTCCACCGGGCATAATACAAGGCCCTTTTCGAGCCCCTGCTGCTCCGCCCGACACGCCAACCCCAAGAAAGTTGATGCCCTTGGGCTTAAGAAAGTCAATCCGCCGATCGGTGTCATCAAAAAATGAGTTGCCACCGTCGATGATCAAGTCGCCCGGTTCAACGAACTTTAACAAGTCGTCCATCACGGCATCGACGATCTTGCCAGCCGGAACAAGGAGCATTATTTTTCGAGGCGTTATCAGGCTCTTAACAAACTCCCCCATTGAAGTTGTGCCCTTGACTTCGCCAACCTCACATTCATTTTGGAGTGCCAACGCTTTCGCGGGATTGTTGTCCAAACCGATAATTGAAAACCCGCTATCGGCAACATTCAGCAAAAAATTGCGTCCCATGACACCCAAGCCGACCATCCCAAAATCAAACATCAAGTATCTCCAGTGGTTCCAATGATTTTTTTTGACAGATCGCTTTGGAATGGCTTCCAGCTCTGTTCCACCACAGGGGGGACCCCCATCGTTTAACCGCGTGGGCAACGCCCAATGGCACTTACTTTAGCCGCGATAGCGGTGGTAGCGGGTAGCCGTCGGCGTAAGCCGATGGTTTATGGTATTCGAGAAAACCAGCCGCGATAGCGGTGACAGCGAATCAGTCTCTGCTTTCACCGCATTCGCGGCTAACGTGTTGTTCGGGCTTTGATCCCACAGCCGGCGCTGTGGGCTACTTGCGGTCGCAGCTTAGCTGCTGAATAAAATGCAAAGTAAGTGCCATTCAGGCAACGCCCCGCGCGCCCCGATGGGCTCGCGGTTAAACAAGAATATAGCGGTCTCCAATTAGTATCCTCCCTTTGGCTGCCATAACAAGGATACAATGTCCTCCGCTTGCCCCGGACGGTCAACGATTCTGGATTAGCAGCTGTTTTTTACGACAAAAATCAACAGGAATGAAAATGGAACCGCTGATCTTTGTAATTTTCGGTGCCTCCGGTGATTTGGCTCGACGGAAGCTGATTCCGGCGATTTTCGATTTGCACAAGAGCGGACTGCTGCCTGAAAATTTTGCTTTGCTTGGTGTCAGTCGTAGCGAGTACAGCGACGAAGCATTTCGAGAGAACGTTTTTCTTTCAAACGACCATCTTGAATTCAACGGCGACGACGATTCAACGCTTAACGAGTTCGCGAGAAAACTGTATTACCAATCCGTCAATACGCTGGAGTCCAGCGACTACGGCAAGGTCGCGTCGCGTCTGAAGGCGTTGGATGAACAATACCAAACGAAAGGGAACTGCATTTTCTACTTGTCAACGCCACCCTCGCTATACGAGACTATTCCAGCCTGTCTGGCCGCTCATGGTCTCAACAACGAAAAAAACGGCTGGCGTCGACTCGTGATCGAAAAACCCTTTGGTTACGATCTCGCATCAGCCAAAGCGCTTAATTCGAGCGTCAAACGATACTTCGATGAAGATCAGATTTATCGAATCGATCATTATCTCGGCAAGGAAACGGTTCAGAACATGCTGGTCACTCGATTTGCCAATGGTGTTTTCGAACCACTCTGGAATCGAAATTACGTTCACCATGTTCAAATCACGTCAGCCGAAGACATCGGCGTCGGAAACCGAGGCGGCTATTACAACAAATCCGGTGCACTGCGGGACATGTTGCAAAACCATCTTTTGCAAGTTGTCGCTCACGTCGCGATGGAACCCCCCATAACGCCGACGGCCGACGCGTTCCGAAGCGAAAAAGTCAAACTCTTCCGATCGTTAAGGCCACTGAGCAAAGAAGACGTAATCAACAACGTAATTCGTGGACAATACATGGCCTCTGATGTCGGCGGCGAAATGGTCAATGGTTATCGCGACGAAGAAGGTGTCCCCAAGAATTCGAAGACTGAAACTTATGTGGCAATGAAGTTTTTTGTTGATAACTGGCGTTGGTCTGATGTTCCTTTTTACGTCCGTACCGGCAAACGTCTTCCCACTAAAGTCGCAGAAGTCGTTATCACGTTCAAACAACCTCCCCACACATTGTTCAAAAGAGAAAGTTCAATAATCCAAGCCAACAATCAACTAGTCCTGCGAATTCAACCTGATGAAGGCCTGATGTTGAACGTGGGAATGAAGATTCCAGGCCAGGGCTTTGCGGTCAAAAACGTCGGGATGGATTTTCATTACTCGGAATTAACCGACGCTGACGTTCCAGCGGCTTACGAGCGTTTGCTGCTCGACTGCATGAAGGGCGATGCGACGTTGTACGCCCACGGTGACAGTGTTGAGTACGCATGGGGATTTGTTGAACCAGTTCTCGACGCTTGGAAAAACGACAAGTCAATCCCGGTCTACGGTTATCCCGCCGGAAGCTGGGGGCCTAATTTCGCCGACGATATGATCGAACCAGAACGCCTGCACTGGCGTAACCCTTGTCGACAACTTACAAGTGACGATACGTTTTGCCAGCTCTGATCTTAAGGCGGACGGTTTTTTTGCGTACGGACAATTGTCTCAATTGACGAACTCACAAGGCGATGGAGATACAAGTGAGACAATTGATGCTACACCTTTCGACGGCGCGGAATGCGACTTTGTTTGTTTGGTGACTCGGCATCGTATTCACAACGATGACGCCGTTATCAAATTGAAGGCGCTTTTTTGCAAGCTTATCGATCTCTTGAACCACGTCAAAAACCATGTAGAACGCGCGTTTGATAACAAAAACCAGTGCAAACACAATTTTTGCTCGTCGATCGGTTGCTCAGCTGATTGATTGGCACGCTCGCTGCAATTATCCCTTTCACCGGCTTTCGGCAGACCCAGTTTTTTCTTGGAAAGGGAAATACCATGAAACGTCTTTCAATGAGCATTTTTGCCTTGATCGCAGTTTTCACAACAACCTCATTTGCAACCGCTGACGAATATTCTCGCATCGTAAACGAGGCAACAAACATTCAAGACAAATCGGCGATCTTGCTGGAAGAAACAAAGCATTACCGTCGTGCGACCCACTATAACGACCTGGTCAGATACGTTTATGAACAAAACCGATTGGCCGCACGAGTTCAAGCGATTGCAGTTCGAGAGGGTAGCATTTACCGGCTGGATGCGGAATTGAATCGTCTGGACGGAGTTTTTCACGAAGTCGAAAACCTCTTTGACGAAATCGAAGAGCATGCGTCACATGGACATGGTTTCGTCAAAGGAGACACTCGACACGTAAAACGTCTCTTGAACGCAGTCGAACGCTGTATCCATAAAATGCAAAATGATGTTAAGAAAATACGCCGTCGAGCGGAAAAGTACGACCACCTAAATCGGTCGCTTTACACCACAACGCGGTCCGGCTACAACTCGGGATGTTACAACTCAGGGTACCGAACCAGCTACAACAACTGGAGATACGGATACAACGCGGGATACGGATACGCAAATGAAAGCAACCGTAATCGTCAAGTTCCTCACGGATACGGAAAATACGGTTCGAATAGTGGAATTACGTTTGGGAATGATCGCGTCAGTTTTCGATTCGACTTTTGAGCCGAAACCTCAGTCCTAGCGTCCCTTTCATTAAACGCTCTGCAGCATTGTGGAGCGTTTTTTTATTTGATTTGCGGCGGGCTCGTCTTCTGAGGGCTTTGGGCACAAGCCGTCTGTTTTTCCGCTCGATTCAGATTTGCAGGCCGGGACGAGCCCCGCTCTGTTCCGGCGCTACGGATCGTTGATCAAACGATCCTGCTGAAACTTATCAACAAGTCGATGAATAACTTCTCGCCGCCATATCCTCGTTTAGCCTGGAAGCTGTTGGGAAAAGCGCGAATTAGACGGGCTCATCCGCCAAATTGCGAACGCGCCGTCAATCGAAACTTGACACGACTTCGCCGCCGTTGCGAGTGCCTAACGCGCTTAAAACCACCGGATCAATCGTCTCTCGCACGTTGCCGGCATGACCGTCGGCGTAGCCTAGCTGAGCCACACCAGGATGGCGGCTGCTGAAACAAAGTTCTTTGTCGTTAATTGGCGAGTCTTCATCCTGCGTGGCATTGATCGGGCATGCGGCTGAACCAATCGCTTCTGAAACGTCGATCGAGTTATCGGACGAATAGGGCCCAAGGCCGTTGGAACCGATGTACCAGTGATCGACGACTTCTGGACTGTCGGCGTAGTCCTGGCCCCACAGCGTGAAATCATGAAGCGCTTCGCCAATCATAATCGTATTGGACTGGCCGTCGATAATCTGAGCGAGCGTCGTTTCACTGTTTTCAAAAAAGATTCCATCCGACAACTGAGGATCATCGTCGCCAACATACGGCTTCTCACCGCTCTCTCGATTATTCGTTCCACTGGCACAGGCAATGTAGTTGCAGGGAACACGGCCATCAATCCCTTGAGCATTAGACTCGTGTTCGACTACGCCTGACGACGGGCATTGAAACAAGGCAATGTAGGAGGCACATGCGTCGTGATTTGCGGAGCCGGAAATTATCCACGGGCCTTCGAGATCTATCGTTTCATAAAGATTGTTTTGCTCCAATTGCGGCAACAGGTAGGCCGACCAAAAAGCCTCTGCAGGATAACTGTATCCTGGCGGTAAATGGCCAAACGTGCTTTCGTAATTTAGCAGTGCCAGTGACATTTGCTTGAGGTTGTTCAGGCATTGGGTTCGCCGAGCCGATTCTCGTACGGCTTGAACAGCCGGAAGCAACATCCCAATCAAGATGCCAATGATGGCAATCACGACCAATAATTCAACCAGCGTGAAGGCAGAGCGCGGCAAGTCCCGTAATTGACGACAAGACATCTGCCAGGAAGTCAAGCAAGGATTTTTCACGTTCACTGGGGCCCCTCCGATCAAGTGATCTACCAACCCAAAATATAACAGGCGTACAATCTGGAATCAACAAATCGACTTGGATCGTCCCGACACGAATTGAAGTCGTCGGCCCATTTAAGACGAGCTTTGTTCCTTCGGAACCAATTTCTCCGGACTCCGCGTGAGTTCAGCGAGACAATGCAAGCGTGCCGGGCACGATCTCAATTGGTGGAATGTCGTACAGGAGAGACGGATTTACCTGATTAGAAAAAGTTTCTGTTATGCCAGTTGTTGAGCCAAAAAGCTGTCGGTGCGACAATATTTGAAGTCGCAAAAATTCACTAACTAGTCGAAACCGGGAAATGGCCAGCGCGGATCTCGAGTCCATCATTGCAAATTACGAGGAGGTGTGCGGTTCAGATCCGGGCGCTGACATTCGCGAATTTGCGCCCGATCGAGCGGATGAAAACTATCGTGAAATCGTAACGGAATTAATTCGCGTCGATCTGGAACTGTGTTGGACGACAAAAAACCGCAAGACTATCGAAGACTATGCATGCCTCTTTCCGAACGTCATCGCTGACAAGCAATGTCTAGATCAAATCGCTTTTGAAGAATACCGCTTGCGCACTTCATCGGGCGAAGATGTCACACCGCTCGACTACGCGACCCGATACGCGATTAATGCCAATTTCTGGCCCGTTCTGTCAACGCCGAATGAACCACAGAAAAACGCGGACAAGACAGACGCCTCGAAAATATTGCCGGAACTCCCGGAACTTCCAATTTCCAGTTCAACGTTTCAAACGGAACCGAACCTTGCCGGCAGACTGATCAGCGGTCAGTTGGCCAGCATGCCGACTGTAGAAAACTCGCTTCATCGGCGACTTCGATTTATCGGTCTGACGATTTTTATTTCTTTGTTGTATCTTTCGTTTCTTGCCTGGTTCAATCCAAATGTTGCAAAAGTCGGACTTTTTTTGGGAAGTCAGTGGCTGCATTGGTTGAACGCGTTCTGCTTAATCGTTTGTTCAGTTGTTTGTTTTATCCTGTGGAGCCGTCGACGAATCCAGCTTACGAAATTGAGAACATTGGAATTGATCTTGTTTGGTTCAGTCTTATTGGAATTGTCGTTTGGCTTGGCAAACGATTTGTTTATCGATCTTGAGTTAGAGCGACCATTCGACGAACACGAGATGTTTCACTATGCGAGTTCCTGGAGCTTGCCTTTTTTTGCCCTGATCGTCGCGTACGGAACATTGGTACCGAGTAGTTGGAAACGGTGCACGATCATCGTTTCCGTGATCGCGATCATGCCTATCACGATTTGTACGGTCGCGGCAGTTTTTTTAGACGAATTTTCAGCTACCTTTTTTCAATCATTTCTGATGCAGATGTTACTGTGGATGGCGACCGGAGCAGCCATTGCAATTTACGGTGTCCGGCGCTTGGAAGAGAGTATGCACCAAATGATTCGGTCGGGAAAATTGGGCCGATATCGACTCATTCGCCGAATCGGGATTGGCGGAATGGGGGAGATTTTCGAGGCAGAACATACGCTGCTGAATCGCCGCTGCGCGATCAAAGTCATGCATCCCAAATGGTCTTTGCACCCACATTTGAAGACGCGTTTCGAGCGCGAAGTGCAAGTGCTGGCCGGCATCGCACACCCCAATGTGGTCCAAATCTACGATTTCGGCTTCACCAACGAGAGCATTTTCTACTACGTGATGGAGTTTCTGGAAGGCAAAAATCTGGAGCAAGCTGTAATCGAGAACGAACGCTTGCAACCGCGTAAAGCAATCGAGATTTTGTCGCAGGTAGCAGATGCGTTAGCCGTCATTCATCGTGGCGGAATTATTCATCGAGACATAAAACCGAGCAACATTTTCCTGGCTGATTCCGGCGGGAAGAAAACGGCAAAACTACTTGATTTTGGTTTGATCAAATCAGTTTCAAGTCTTGAACCAGATCAACAACTTACGCAAGACGGCGCCATTATTGGAACTCCGGCCTATATGTCGGCGGAACAAGCAGCCGGACAAAAGGTTGATCATCGAACCGACATCTATTGCCTCGGGGCAGTCGCTTATTTTGCGCTCACCGGCAATCATGCTTTCGCCAGGACCTCGGCAGTAGAAACCTTGATGGCCCACATCAATTCAGATCCTCCTCCGCTCGGTATCGGGGACGATCCAATATCCCGCGAATTACAGGACATATTGTTTCGATGTTTGGCCAAGGATCCGAAAAACCGATTTCAAACTGCGGAAGAACTCTCGGAAGCTCTCCACGCGATCAAGACCTGAACGAGTTTGGATCTTCCCCTTCGACTTAAATTCTTTAGACCGTATCTGATTGACTGGGGTTCGCGTCTTCAGAATTAAGGGAATCGGTTGACGGTAAACAAAAAATCTGCGTGCGCTCGATGTACGATCGAACTCAATTCGCGACTTCATTGTCGTTTGGAGCAAGGCTGCCCAAACCAATCAAGCCAGTGACGATCATAAATCCCACAAACGTATGCAACTTGACTAACGACTCGCCGACGCCATGCACCAGCGCAAAAACAATCATCCCAAACACAAATGCCACCCCGAATTTACGAAATTGTCGATAACGTCGGAGCGAAACGACAAGGCCACTCACCAGGATCGCCAGAAACAAAGCTAGTCCGAACACACCACCGTCGATCATGACATCCAGATACATATTGTGGCCATGCGGAATCTCCCATCCAAAAGAGTCGGATAGATATTCAATTTGTTCTTTGTTCCAATAGGCAAGATAACCGTGGCCGAGAAGAGGTCGTTCTTTGATAGAACCTGCTACTTCCTCCCACAAAGGCAGCCGCCCGGTCAGCGTGCCAACATCTTGTGTGCGACCCATCGCCAACGCATGGCCTAATTTTGACAGCGCATCGCCACGCGTTAGAGCCAGCACCATGCCCGCCGCAACAACCAGCAACATGACCGTCGAAACCATGAACAGCCGATAGCTCGGTTTTAGTGTAATGAATCGAGTCGCCAGCAATGCGATTACGACAGCGGCCAGCGAAGTTCGTGATTTTGTAAGGAGTAATGTCACAACGCCAATGGCAAAGACTAAAACGGTCCAAAAGTTGAATCCCGCGCTCTTTCGCGAATAGACAGCTGCGCTCAGGCAGCAGACTGCTCCGTAACATGCCAGAGTATTCGGATGACCTGTTCCAGCAAAACGATATCCGGGAACCTGTGGCTTGAAATTTCCCAATCCGATCTCAGCAAGTACGCCGACGAAGAGGAGTCCGACGCAGATTGAAGAAAAGACGATAGCCAGCTCATCCAAACTCAGCCGCCTGGCTAATCCAACCGCGGCCAATCCAAAAAAACACATCGAGGCAAACTTTTGAAACGTCAGCAACGGGTGGATTGACCAAATACAGCTCGCACCTAAAAACCCGGCAAAAAGCGCGATGAAGATCAGCACTGCCCCAACCGATTGTTGTTTTCGCTTAGGTGGTAACCAAACCAGACAGGCCAGCCCAAACAGACCCAGGCCAATTCGGAACGGTGTCGATACACGCCGGACATTTTCCACACGGTCAGCAGTTCTGTTGTCTGAACCTACAAAGTCGTCAGCTCTTAAAAATCTGGAACTCGCGGTTAATTGGTGATCGGTGAACCAAAACGAGATTCCCACAACGGCGATGAACAGAAGTAGCATCGGCACCGAATGATCAGTCGAAGTGTCTTCGCCTTGAGGGCTAACCGGGATGTGGTTTTCGATCGCTAGAAAAATCGTTGCAACCATTTTGGTAAAGGACTGCGCCCACCTGTCATAACGATGCCAAGCACTTTGGAACCTGCGGATTGCACGTCCGCCTGAAATTCAGTCAATTGTTCTTCCTTTGTGCCGTATCGGGTGACGAGTAAAACTCCATCCAGATGCGAAATAAGCAAGTCCGCTTGCGATGGTTTATTTATTGGGGGAAAGTCAATCACGGCCAGCCGGTATTGTTCACGAATTTCATTTATAAAACCGTTCAAACACTGAGGGTCGAGAACCAACTGTCTTGCCAGTTCACGATCGCCCAGTCCAAGCACATGCATGCCTTCGATTTTTGTCTTTTCGACGCAAGCCTCAACCGTCTTTTCGCCAGTCAGACACTCGGAAATACCTGGTCCGCCGCAGCGATAAAGTTTGCTCACAGTTCGGTTGTTGAAATTCGCATCTACGATAAGCGTGGGACTTATCAAATGGTCAGCTGCTCGAATGGCCAAATTCACGGCTGTCGTCGTTACGCCGTGACGACGACCGCAGCTTGCAACACCTATTACGGCCGACTGATCAGGGTCCTCCAGCAACAAAGTGCGGAGACGTCGCAAGAGAAGATCGGAGTATTCGCTTCCGCGCCGCAGAGGCACGCGATATCCCTCAGGCATCGTTGATTTACGGGTGGTCCGGGGAGTCCTGCTCGACGTGCGATCTTGAAATGCAGATGATGGGTTCATGTTGTAAGCTCCTGGGTGCCCTGTGAAGTTCTTCCGTGTGCCGTCATCATCGCAGAACCTGGCTGTAGCGACGCTGGTTCGGCACAGAAGCCATCACAGGAACATGGAGTACTTCTTCCAGGTCTTCAGGCCCGTGAATCGAGTCATCCAGTATGTGTATTCCGGTTACGATTGCAATTGATCCAAACAGCATTGCGGCGATGCCCAGCAGACCAACGATCAGCTTCGAGGGGCGGATCGGTTCTTCCTGGAACGTTGGCAGTTGGGCGACGCTAATATTAGAGATCGAACTTTCGTTAAGCTCCTTGTCAATGCGGGCGTCTTCAAAGTATTCCGCGTAGGTCATGAAGTTAGCTTCCGCTAGCTCCAACTCCCGTTCCAGACGCTTGATCTCGATATGGGCCAGGTTAATATCGGCGGTATCGCTGAGCAAATCCTGCTCCTGCTTGTTGAGCGTCTCCAACATCGCGCGGTAACCGGACGCGTTGGCTTCGATTTGAGTCAAATCCAAAGTTAATTGTTCATGAATTTTGTTAATGGATTGAGTGACTTCTTTGCGCTCCGTTGTAGTTTGGGCAGCCAATTCTTTTTGTGCTGCGTCCTCTTGAGCTTTGACCGAGACGACCAACGGATTGTCTTTGCTAAGTTTCGATTCCAACTCCATTCTGCGAACCTGCAACGCATACAACTGCGAGCGAATCAAATCGCGACCCGAATTGGGGATCAGACGTTCTTCAGATTGGATCGTTTTCGGGTGATCGACAAGCATTTTATTGATTTCTCTTGACCGAGCTTCCGCTTCGGCCAAGTTTCGAATGGCGTCCAACCTGGCGGATCGAACTCGTAACATTTGAGTTTCGAGATTTTTTCGCTGTCCGTCGATTGACAAGAGTCCAATTTGATCTTTGGCGAGACGGAGTTCCTCTGCCGCGCTCAAAACTTTGTATTCAAGTTCCCTGCGCTGCCCGGCAAAAAATCCGAGTGATCCTTCCGTCGTATGAATACGGGCATGCTCTAAACTGTATTGTTCTATCAAGGCTTGTACGATTGCTTGCGCCAACTCGGGCGAATCGGCGTCGTAAGAAATTGAAATCACATTCGACTTTCGTGTAGAATCGACTTCAATGTATTTTACAATGGCCTGAATTGCTTCTTCCTTTTCGCTGATCGGGTCAATTTGCTTGATGGCATTGACCGCGCTCTCCAAGAATCCCGTCACTGCAGTCGCGAATGCAGAGGCTTTTTTTGGTTCGGCAACCGAGCCAGGTAGCGGCTCATCACCCAGCACAACTTGGGGGCCGAGTTTCTCAACAGTTCCCGTCGCGACACCACGGCTACCTATGATATCGACAACGGACTCAATCTCGTCTTCACGATCCGTTTCCTGAACGGAAATTGTCTCTCCCGTGGCCGCGGATGGGTCGAGCTTGGAATTCTCGCGACCAATCTTAAGCCAAATCTTGGCTTCTGATCGGTAAGTTCTCGGGAAATAAAGGACCACCAATGTCACCAGCAGGATCACCAACAGATTAAAGACGATCAGCTTTTTCTGATGTCGAAAAACGCACTCGACCCACGATCGAATATTGTTAGCGTTGCGGCGAATCATTGATGTTCTCTCTATTGCTTGAATAAACCCGGCATGGGTGTCGAGATTCCTTTCGAAAGCTGATATCGGTCCTGTTCGATCTGCGCTCACCGACTTGAATAATCTGTCTTGTGTCTACCTATAGCCTAATCAGCCTGAACCATCGCTTCAATTGACTTGATTCTACCGAATTGTATCCCGGCCGCGATGCGACAAGATTCAGTTTGGAGAATAGATGAAGGGTCCCGGATCGACAGCAATTAAGTTAGGAAAAGACTCGAAACTCCTCGCTATATCGAACGAGCCCGCGAACGTCAGTCAAACAATTGGGCCTCAATTCAATGACCATAAATTCATCGCCCACGCCGTATTCGTTATCGAGTCCCGACTTGGAGGCCGGAGCGAATTCAAAACGCTGGTAATAACCTGGTTCGCCAAGAACAACCACATAGTCAATCCCGGAATCGCGGCAAGCTTCTAATCCGGCGGAGATCAAACGACCGGCGAAGCCGCGTCGCTGGTGAGATGGAAGCACAGCAACGGGCGCGAGACCGGCTCCCACAAGCGAGCTGTCATTTATCGATGCTGGACTGAATGCAACATGGCCGACCAGTTGCCAACCGTCCATTGCCACCAGCGAATGGAGAAGATTTCCATTGCTACGAAGCATGTCCACCAAATCAGCTTCCGCTGTGGTTGGAAACGCCGCACAGTGCACCGTTCGCACCAATGGAATGTCGGCTTGTTCTTCAGTTCGTATCATGCAACGTGTTTGTCCAATGCGAAAAAAGTTTGTCACTAACGTTCTGAACCGAGCGATTTTAGCCGCCATCGAAAATTGTTTTGAAACTGAGCCACGAGGTGAAGGAACGCGAGATTCTTCAGTCACAAGCTCCTTAAGAATGACAGAAACTGAATACTGACTTTGAAAAAGCTCTAAATAAACACTCGACGGTTGTAGACGTACCATTCGAACAGCAAAATCACCAATGCCAGACCGACCAGCCATGGCCAATACTCTTTGCGGACTGGTTTGTAATCCGAGACGGTGCCGCTGACCTTTTCAAATCCGATATCAAGACTATCGCGAACTCGCAAATTACTCTCTTGCCGATCCATTAAATTGACGGCAAACAACTGATCGATGGACTTCGTTTCTGGTTCCTGGACTTCGTAAATTCCGCTGTTTTCTGTATTTGCGTAGACAAACGTATTGTCACTTCGCGGTCGTAACTTGTTTTTCGTGTTCGACGGACTTGTAACGGTTACGGTCGGATAGGGGAGCCGTGGTTTGATGGTCTTCAAATCACCGGGCCGCACCGCCTGTGACTTGGAAAATTTTGCGCTGCCGCCCAACCCCTTTAAGAAATTCTGCACAAACAAGGGGAAGCTGAGTTCGCTGGGCCAATCTGTATTCACGACCGGATCGCCGGATTCGTCGAACTCAATAATTCCAAATCCGAAAACAAGATCTTGAAATCCACCGCGCGGTCCAATGGCGAGAATGCTGCCGACGGTCGAATCCACCAGCGAGGTCCAGCCGCTTGGGCCCGTTAAAGGTGCCGCCTCGATGACCGTCACATTATTTAACGAAACGGAATACATGATCGGATGCGATCGGTCGGAGTCGATGATCGGCGTTGGACCCTGCTTGTCGCCTGCCTTCCATCGGTCACCCGGGGGAAGCTTGCCGATGAAAACGGTGTTGCACAGCGGCATTTTCTGTGGAACACATTGATCATAGATGATCAGGTCGTAAATTCCCAAATCCGCGGCTTCGAGGTACTCAGGACTGTCAAGATAACTGGGCGGTTGAAATTCGACCGCCGCCAATTTTTGGCTAAGCCCCGTTCCTAATGCAAATTCCAGGAACTGATTGTATTCTCGTACAACCAGTACGTCAGCAAGCCGAGGAGGATTCAATACCGCATAGGCGACATTGTCCTGGACGTAAACGTCTGGCGTCTTGATTTCCAATTTGACCGGCAACGCCTTTTCCAAATTCTCGACGACACCTGTCAAATTGTAGCTGAGGCTTTTCGAGTCGTTCTTGGGAACTTCAACTCCACCCAACGCATCGTGCAAAACTCCATCGATATACAAATCAACATCAACGAATCTGGTCTCATCGCTGGAGTTTTGAAGGCGGGCAAAAGCCTGAATCTGATTTTCGGTTTCCATTTCGTCATTGATCGAAAACGCCGTAATCCCAACATTGTTTGGAGGATCTATCGATCCAATCGGATGGAATTCCGGAGTCAAATATTCGCCGAGCGAAAACGAAGCGACTTCCGGGACACCGCCATCGCTGAAAATATAAAGCTTCGCGGCTTTAGCGTCGGCAACCTGAATGTCGATGGCGCTTTCTTTGTCACTGGTTCGTCCGGGGTTCGCCAGACCTGATGCAGCGACTAGAGCTTCTTTCATATCGCTGGCACGCTGAGTTTGTTTGATTTCGCGCAGCTTCCTTAAGAGCAAAGACTGGTTGGTTGTATAGGATTGTTGAACGTCAGCTCGATCAGAAAAACTGATCAACATTCCGGCGTCGCCCTTCTTCATTCGCCTGATCAAATTCTCAATCTGTTTTTTCGCTTCTTGCAACCTCGTTTTGGAAAGATCTTCGCCGATATCAGTTGCCGACATGCTGGCTGAATTGTCAATCAGAAAAATAAACCGATCACCAGCAAGCTCTTCTCCGTCACAACCGGGTCGAAGACAGGACACGATCAACAGCAAAGCCAGCAATAGTTGCAGAATAAGTAACAAGCTGTTACGCAACCGCTGCCAGATGCTGTTAACGTGCAGGTCTTCGATCGTACGAGTCCACAGGTAAGTGCTTGGCACTTCCAACAGAGTGCGCCGCAGTTTCAAAAAGTACAGCATCAAAATGAGCGGTGGCACCAGCAGCAAGATGGTCCAGCCAACAGGCCCGAGCGCACTGATCCAATTCATCGAACAAGGCCTCGCTGTCGCAAGTAACGAGAAACCAAGCGGTCAACAGGCCTTTCAGTGCTCGTCATCATGTACACGATACCTCGGCGAGACGAAAATTCACGAGCCTGTTCAATGAACGCAGCCAGTGTCTGTCGATACCGATCAATCAAACGCTGGCTGACACTGATTTCCGCGACATCAGCATCTTCACAGTCGATCAGTTTCAGATCGCCTTGTATATCGGGGTCGATTTCTTCTTGAGACAAAACATGGATCAGGTAAATGTCCAAATTTCGCGCCGTTAAATAACGAAGCGCCTGTTCGTAGCCTGACTTATCCATCAAGTCAGTAATCAAAACCAGAATGCCTTTGCCCGTGTTGCGTAAACTGAACGATTTGACGGCCTCGGTGAGCGTGACGTTCGTTCCCGGTTCGAGTGATTCCAGGTAATCAATCATCCGATGCAGGCTGGACCGACCGCGAAGGACGGGGGCAGAACTTTTCTTCGCACCGTCGAGCAATTCGATTTTCACGCGGTCTGCCCGGCAAAGACCAATGTACCCCAAAGCGCCCGCCAATTGACAGGCATAGCGGAATTTCGTCGGCGTACCAAAATTCATTGATATACTCGGATCAATCAAGGCATAAAAATGCAGATCTTCCTCTTCGAGAAAAAGCTTCAGAAAAAGCTTGTCCAGCCTTGCGTACATATTCCAATCGATAAAACGCAAATCATCGCCAGCAACATAATTTCGAAAATCAGCAAACTCGACACTCTGACCTTTTCGCTTGCTTCGCCGTTCGCCTTTCATGCGTCCCCGAAAAATCTTGCGACTAACCAGTTCCATACGTTCCAGTTGGGCAAGCAGCTTCGGGCTGAGCAGCGGTTCGTCTTTTTTCGATTTTTCGTCGGAAGCTGTGGACATGGATGACTCTGATTCCTTACGTTGGCCTTTTTCAATTACGTTTTCGACCGGCTGGTTCAATCGTTTAACGCCCAGCCGCAGACGCCGGCACTTCGCAACGCATAGCCGGCGCCTGCGGCTGGGCGGTAAACACAATGCGGTTCAATGTTTCGTTTTTTGCCTCGGGTACGTTGTAGTCATCCTGAACTGAGTGGAGCGAGGTGAAGGATCTCTCGTGTTTCAACGTGAGATTCTTCGGTCGCTAAAGCTCCCTCAGAATGACATTTTCTTCGTTTGTCAAAAATGAATGGTAGCGCGTTTAACATCCTACCTGTCCGTTTGGTTACTCGGGCAGATCATCTGCTTTTCTGGGGACACGATCGAGAACCTCAAGTAAAATCTGATCGCTGGTGACGCCTTCGGCCTGAGCTTCAAAGTTTGGAATCACGCGATGTCGAAGCGCCGGCAGATAAACTCGGCGAATGTCTTCGAAGCTGACGTTAAACCGACCCTCCAGCAACGCGCGAACCTTTGCAGCAAGCGCGACCGTTTGAGCGCCACGCGGGCTGCTACCCCAGCGCAAATACTGATTGGTAATCTCGACCGCGTGCGAACCTTCCGGATGCGTCGCCAGCGTTAACCGCACAATGTAGTCGCGCAAATGATTCGCCAGGATCACGTCTCGAATCAAACCTTGCCACTTGATGATTTCGTCGCCATCCATCACACGTTCGGGTGAAACGGAAACTCCTTTGGTGGTTCGATCGAGAATCGTTGCAAGTTCTTCACGATTCGAATAACCAACAACCAGCTTGAACAGAAAACGGTCCAATTGAGCCTCGGGAAGAGGGTAGGTTCCTTCCTGTTCGATTGGGTTCTGCGTCGCCAGGACAAAGAATGGCTGTTTTAACGTATAACGGTGGCCGCCGACGGTGACGGTCCCTTCCTGCATCGTCTCCAGCATCGCCGATTGGGTTTTAGGCGTGGCTCGGTTGATCTCGTCCGCCAGACAGATTTGAGTGAAGATTGGCCCTTTTTGAAATTCAAATGCTCGACGACCGTCCTGATCTTCAACGATCATATTCGTGCCCAGAATATCGGCCGGCATCAAATCTGGCGTAAATTGAATTCGGCTAAAGTCGAGATTAAGTGCTTGGGCAAGGGTCCGCACCAGCAGAGTTTTCCCGAGCCCCGGGGCACCTTCCAGCAAACAGTGACCGCCGATCATCATACAAGTCAACACACCGTGAACGATTTCATCATGACCGACGATGACTTTGCCAACTTCGTCTTTAATGGATTTGTATCGTTCACGGAATTCTTCGGCTTGTTTCTGGAATTTTAGTTCGTCATTCATTAAGCAGTCTGCCTTGATCGTCCGTTAAGATTTGTTGACTTCGAAGTAGCTGGATTCGTGAGAATTCAGAGGTAGTTTCGGCTAATCTATTGATTCTTCGCACGGCATTGCGTTTAACGCCCAGCCGCAGGCGCCGGCTTGAAGCCAAAAGCCGGCGCCTGCGGCTGGGCGTTAAATAATCGTTGCGACAGTACGCCCTAACTAAAACTTGACAAAGCATTAGCGATCGTTTTCTCCGTCACGTCGGTTTTGTTTCTTTTGAGCTTTACGTTTGGCGTCCAGCAGCCTGGAAGTGTACGAGTTATCTTCCTCCACATCGAGCGACTTGTCCCGCTCGATTTTTTGCAGCCGCTCGGGAGTCTTGTCCATTTCACTTCCGATGACTTCCTCAAGTCTCTGTCGACCGCTCATTTTCTGTTCGTCAATTTCCGGCGCAAATTTCGTGGTTGCCCGGCGAGATTCAATTTCTTTTTCAATCTCCGCTTTTCGACTCTGGAGTCGGGCCATTTTGGATTGAATTTTTTCGTCAGTTTTGCCGCTGATGTAGCTTTTTATTTGTCCAAACCCTCGTCCGACGAAGCTAAAGTCGATTGCAACCCTTCGAACAAACACATCGGCAAAGAACGTGACCCCGCACAGCATCAACAGCCAAGGCCAGATGTCATCAAAACTGAGCGCGTGCGACAGTGTCGGACGAAACGTATTCGCCGCCATTAGCTCGGACAATCCGGCATTCGTCAACTCGCCGTCAATGATCATTCCGCTTTCACCTCCCCTTGGTTTGAACTGCACCAGTGAATCAAGCAGCGCCAGATTAGTCTCTCGATCAGAGTACTCCGTCGAGTACGGAATGTTGACGCCTGCAGTGAGACGCTCGTAGCCCTCGCCAGGCATGATCCCAAACAGAAAATTGCCTGATCGGTCGATCGCACGTTCAGCAACGTAACGGCCCGGCCCAACTTGATTGAACTCAAGGTCAAACCCTTTCATATCTGGCCCGACTCCTCGTCCGGCCAATTCCAAAAAGTTAATAAACTCATCTTTTTCATTTAGCGCCGTTACGACGATTCGGGCTTTATTGTCTTTGACATCGCTGGCGACCGTAAAATTCGCACTCTCGGTGATCGGACGCATCGAATGACGCACCATTTGAACAAACAGTTTTGAATAAAGATCACTTTCCAACCAACCAGCAGTCCACTTGTACCCGGCGTCACTGGTGAAGACGGTTGCCCGGCCATTGCCGTATCTCCAGGTTGCCAGTAACGTCGAGTTCTCTCCGTCGTCGCTTGGATCACTGGAAAGTGCCAATTGCTCGACAAGCATATTTTTCTTGACCGTGGTCATCACGTAACCCAGAAACGGGGGCAATTCGTTGGTATCGATACCTTGCATCATTTCATGAAGATCGGTCTCGCCAGTCGCAACGACGCTCATCCCCGCCACGGATTCTTTGATGACCGGCCTGGCAACGCGACGAGCCTCCCTTTGAAAAATTTTTGGCAACGCTCTTGCATTCCGCACCATGTAATACTTGCCGCCAGTCACATTGGCGATCTTTTTCAGCGGGTTGTTTTGGTTCATGTGGGTACCGCAGGCAACCGTTGAAATCTTGATTTTGTTGTCGACGAAACCCTTCAACAACTTGTTAGTAGGCGGCGTCGGATCACCATCGCTAATGATGATCATGTGTTTCATCGATGCGTTAACACCTTTTAGACCATTAAGCGCCAGTCTCATGGGGGCGTTAAAGTCGGGCATGTCGCCCGGTGTCATCCGGCCAACCATTCCCATCATGCGTTGCCGATTTTGAAAGACTCGATCAACTCCCGAATTGTTGGGAGGGAGTTTCCACAGCCACCGCGGTGCGCCGGTCATATCACCCCACGCGACGACACCCACATAGTCCATTGGCCCAAGAATCTTGATCGCCTCACGACAGATTCGAGTTTGCCAGAGGTTTCCGTCGGCCATTTCGCCGGCGTGCATCATCAAAGCCAATGCTCCAACGGCATCGACTTTCTTGTTCTTGATCTGAAAGTCGACCGGCATTGCTTTCTCAAGAGCCGAGTTTGACCAACCGCCGGCACCAAACGAACGATCACCGCCGATCATCACCAAGCCACAACTGAGTTCTTCACAGTTCTTGACCAGCATTTCAATTTGCTCGTCTGTAAATGACTGACTCGATTGAACAGTATCTCCTGTCGCCCTCGGGAGATTTGCCAGAATAATTGAATCGTACTGCAGAAGCTCGGCCATGCTGGTATACAAATCGTTGGACGGCATGACGTCGATTTCGATTGCGTTGGCCTGCAGCTTTTCAATCAGATGCGTAAACTCCCCTCGATGGCTTGCGTCTTCGATCAGCAACACACGCCCCTTACCGCGAACATGCGTAAAAGCCGACGCCTGGTTGTTTTGAGGGATCAGATCCTGATTCTTTTCGTTCGGAACAAAGACAGCGTCGAATGTAAAAACATCCGCTCGGTCGATCTTCAGTGAAAAGCCGCGGATATTCTTGCCTGGTTGAAGCGTGACAACTTCTTCGGCGACTTGCTGTTCGTTTTGACTCGATTTTTGCATCACACGCAAACGGCCGGTTACCGTGCCATCCGGATTCGATTCGGACTTCTTGGTATCGTTCGTTAAGACAACACGAGCTTCGAATTCCTGGCCCTTGCGAATGTCGGTTGGCAACACGACCTTATCGACTGAAACTTCCGATTCGGCGATCAGGTTAACGGGCACGACATCAATTCCGATTCCGTCATCCGCCATGGCTGCTGCGAGGGCGACGGCGTCACCTACGTTTTGGTTTCCGTCCGAGACAATCACGACTCGCCGCGCAGTGTTTTCCGGGAAGGAGGCTTTGGCGAGCTTCAGGGCTGATTCGAGACTGGTTTGGCCTGAATTGAGATATTCGCTCGTTTCCAAACGTCCGATTAGCGGCAAATCATCATCATGTGGAGCAGCTTCAATTTTGGCATTTCCGCCGAAGGTGATAACGCCGGCCAGATCTTCTTTAGCGACACGTCGATGTTCTTTGACGGC
>JAHEJI010000052.1 GCA_024638965.1 Planctomycetaceae bacterium | reverse complement strand
GGACCGGTCACGGGTGAACGATTCCTTTGTGAAAAGAAAACCAGTACCCGTCCGCTGACGTTTTCCTTGAGCGTACCGGGACCGATCCTCACGCTTACCTGCAGAGCCTGCTGGGCGAAGGCGAAATCGCCAATGCAAGCGATACCGGTAACGATCGTCAATAGTAAGACTCTTTTGATAACGGTCATATTCGAGATCCAGTTTTGTGTTTTTTGACAACAACGAATCGGTTTAAACCATGATTGGGCAACCGCCCCTAATTAAAACTCGTGTTCGACAAAAATTAGATTGCCCACTAAAATCGTTTGATCAGAGCGGCTGCCGAGACTTCCAGATTATGCGATTAACGCGTTTAATCATATCCGATGAGTATGCCTCATCAGGATAAAGAATCTTGGGGTGTAAACCGAATAAAACCTGAGACGACTGGGACTTCTCGCTTTTGGACGTTCGATATTGCGGGCCGCTTCGATCCGCGTCGTTTGGTCGGAAATTAAATGGCTGCTAAACCGGACAATTCAACCACCCAACTTTTTCCGACGCAACTCACGAGCATCGAGAAGTTTCACTTTTTTGGTGATTCTTACGAGTTTCCCAATAACCTGTTTTGCCGCATTCGATTTTCCGGCAAAGTCGACAGGGAAAAGGCAATCGAAGCCGTCAAGTTTTTTGAAAAACGTCATCCCCTGATCAATGCGGTGATCGTCAAAAAAGGCAGTCAGTTTTTTTGGGAGGATCACGACCCTCCGAGTAAAACTCTTCGCTGGTCGGATGATTTAGAACCTCCCTCGTTTCAGAGACTCGACGTTACCGAGAAACCAGGAGTCCAATTATTGTTTCAGGCGACGGATGAGAAGCTTGAGGTTTGGGTGCAAGCGCATCACGCGACGCTCGATGGTGGGGCCGGCATTCAAATCGCAAATGAATGGATGGTAGCGTATGATAACCTCGTTGCCGGTCGTCCGGTCGACCAGGGCCTGTCGCGCCTTGACGCTTCTCAATTGTCGGTTCGAAATAAGCTTGGCCTGACGTCGTCCAGTTACCTGAAGCAGCTTTCCAAGCAGCCCATCGCGTTGTTCGGAGCGACAAAGTTTCTGTTCCGAAGATTCGGTTTGTTAACCAACGCGATATTTGAACGATCCGATCCGGTTGTACTTCACGATACGTTTCCCGTGATCCACGGAGACTGGATCGAACCTGAAACGGTGACCTCGTTGCGCAACCAGTCAATTAAACATAAAGCCTCTCTGAACAGTGTGCTATTGACCCATTTGTATTTGACGGTGCGAGAATGGCGAACCGAACACCAGCACGGCCGACCCGAAGACTGGATTCGGGTCGTGATGCCAATGAGTATCCGGGGCATGGCCGACCGTCGGATGTCGGCTACCAATCGTTCATCGATTGTGCAGCTTGACCGTCGGCCGCAAGACTTTGATCGGCCGGACAAAATGGCGCAGGGCTTAGACTACGAAATCGGGCTGATTCGACAATGGCAATTGAACAAGGCGTTCTTGATTCTGGTTCGCTCAATGTCGGTGTTTACTCCGTGGCTGCGATCCTCGGCTGAGAACAAGAAGTACCGCGGTACAATTGTGTTCACCAACCTGGGAACGCCGTTTAGCAAAAATCGAACCTTGCAAACTGAAGAAGGGATGCGAGCCGGAAACCTGAAATTGGATTATTTTGATTGGGTTGGTCCCGTTCGGCCCGGCCTCGGCGTCAATTTCTCGGTCCAACTTCACGACGACCGAATTCGAATTTCAATGCATGTCGACACTCGACAAGTCGGCTTCGATGACGCTCGCGAACTTTTCGAAGCTTACCTGGAACGGCTGAACACCATTCGAATTTGAATTGTGCATCGCCCAACCATTGAGACAATTGTTGCTACACTTTTTTTGCTGAGGCTGAGTCTCAATGCAATGCCGTAACTGCGCGGAGCTAGTTCCCGGCCTACACTTTTTTGGCTGAGCGGGTTACGACCGCTCTTCAACTTGGACTGGTTTCTGTGCCGCTCGAAACTCCTGGCCTTGTCCCCACAAATAAAAGACGAACCCAACGATGACGCCTACGGCGGCGGCCGAAATGACTCCAATTGGGCTTTCGGTAAAGTTGGAGTTTTCGGTGGCCGCCTGTGTTGTCAGGACCAAACCCACAGCGCTAATCAACAGCCCAAGAATATCCGACATGATTTCCTTGACATTCAGATGCAGTCGAAACAGCAGAAACAGCTTTGAAAACAACAACTGCCCGGCGAAACTGATGACGCCAGCGGTCATCAGTGCAAATGCAACCCAATAAAACGCCGGGAACGCAATGTACTCGGCAGCCTGATAGATCGGCTGCAAAATACCGGCCGAGGCCTCTTGTACGACAGGCACCGTGTCTAACGTTTTTCCAATTTCGCCGACTTGGTCCTTCAGTTTTTCCGGAACGTCTTGCACAGCTTCTTCCTGGGCTATCACAAAACTCCCTAGAAACAGCAACATTACGACTGTTTTTGTTAGTATCGAACAACGAATCATCGTTTCGTCCTCTCGAAATTCAACTTACTTAACGGACCTGCCAATGCGTTTAGAGGTCCTATTCGCCCAGTCTGCAAAAATATTGGTATGATTGTCGAAAATCACAACAAGGTTGAGGATACCGTTCAATGAAGCCAAAAATTAGCCCACGTCATTCTGAGGGAGCTTTAGCGACCGAAGAATCTCACCTGAAAACACGAGAGATCCTTCAGTCGCCCAGGCTCCTTCAGGATGACTGACCGTCCTCGTTTGCTCATTGAACGGTATTGACGTTAACGCGTCTACGAAGCCTCACTAACCGCCGTCAGTTTTTCTAACAGTTCCGGATCGACTCTGCTTTTCACGGTTCGACGATCAATCTTCAACCGCCGCGAAGATTCTTCGTAGCTGCCGGTTTGCGCGTAAACCATCGTGCAATAGTTCGCCAACAACTCGTCGGCAGTCAAACTGCAGGACATAAACTGGTTGCCAATTTCCTGGCGGGTGCCTGAGTCAATTTGGTGCGCGGGCCGATATTGCCCGCGAATCATGATGTTTCTTAAACACTGCTCTAATTCGCGTACGTTACCCGGCCAGGCGTACGACGGACCCAGGTTCTTGTCGATCCAATCCACAACTTCGTTCGTCAGTTCCTCGTGGTCTTCGCAACTTAATTGGCGCGACAAGTGATTGACCAGGTGCCTCAGATCATCAGGCTGGTCCGCCAGTTGGTCGCTCAGCGAAGGCGTACGAATCATGTCACTGCACAGACGATAATACAGGTCGGCTCGAAAATTACCGCACTGCATTTCTGAATCAAAATCGCGATTCGTGGCCGTGACTATCTTCCCGGTGAAATTACAAGTCGCGAGATCTCCCAACCGTTGAAACGTTCGATTCTGCAAAACGCGAAGTAGCTTGACTTGGATTTCCGGCACGAGTTCGCCAATCTCGTCAAGGAAAACGGTGCCGTCTTGATGGCATGTTTCAAACAGGCCTTTGCGGTCTTCCGTTGCACCTGTGAACGCACCCTTGCGGTGACCAAACAATTCGGATTCGATCAACGTCGGAGACATAGCGGCCAGGTGCATTGCCAACAAGGATTGCGAATAATCCGTTACAAACTCAGCTTTCTTTCCATCAAATGGAACATAGCGAGACATCCCGATCGCTCGGGCAACAAGTTCTTTACCGGTTCCGGACGGGCCGGTAATTAACGTCGAGATGTTTCCCATGCATTGATACAGCGAACGAAAATAACGACGCAGATTATGCGTCACAACGGACTGCCAGATCGAGGCTCGGAGACCCACCGTCGCATTTGAACTGCCGACGATCCAGTAAAACACGTAATGAAACAATCGTCGGATCTGAAAAAAGGACGCCCACATGTGTTCGGGGTCGCGCAACAAGGTGAACTGTTCTGCTTGCTTGTTACCCCCAGTGTAATGAACAAAATCGGCAGAGAATTGATCCCAGACCGCTTTGCATTCCGTATGATTGCCGTCTCGTGAATACTCAACGAGCAACTCGTTTAGTTTGCCTCGATATTTGTCGTACAAGAAATACAAAATCAGGTCTTCATAAAGACCAAGTTCTTGCGGAGAAAACTCTTCCCCATTGACGAATGACGTCCGAAGTTTTTCTGCCAGCGGCTGAATCTGCTTGGAAATCAAGCTAGCTGGCTCAAATATATTTTTGTCTTCAACATGAAAACTCCACACCGTTGGCATCGCGTGATTTGATTTCCCGAGAATCAACCTTTCCAACTCGACTCGGCGAGGAAGAAACGGATTGCAATAGGCCAATTCCGACAAGTTTTTCAATAAGTCTTGTTCTTGATTGCTGAGAATTGTCATCGAGTATTCCTGGTAGGTCGGATTTCACATGCGAGGTGTCTGTTTAGTTTTCAAACGGTTCCAACCTTTTGCGAAGCATCGTTGAACAACGTTTGTCAATAAATGATTCATGGCAAACCTCGTGCCGACACTCCGAATCACCACTTTCGCTCGATGATTACCGAGCTAAAATCGTCTCGTCGCCAACCGGCATCGTCACTGAGAGTTTGTTTGTACAACCAACGTCTATGAATTAGCCCTCGATGTACAAAGAATGTCAATTCGTAGGATTGGAAAAGAATAAAAGGTAAGCCGAGATGTCTTACGAGTACGAATACGCTCGGCCTTCGGTGTCCGTTGATGTCGTCGTGTTTCGAGAATTCACATCCAAACACCATGTGCTCCTGATTCAGCGAAAAAAAGAGCCCTTCGCCAACTGCTGGGCCTTACCTGGCGGGTTCATGAACATGAACGAAACGGTTGAAACGGCGGCGAAACGGGAGTTACAGGAGGAAACTGGATTGGTGGCTGATCGAGTGGAACAACTACACGCGTTTTCGAAGGTTAAGCGGGATCCTCGCGGACGAGTTGTTTCGATTGCTTTCTACGCAGAGGTGCCTTCGAATCAACAACCAATCGCCGCGGACGATGCAAAAAAAGCGAAATGGTTTCCGCTGCTTGAACTTCCCGACCTCGCCTTCGACCATGACGAGATGATTCAAATGGCGATTGCTCGAATCGATCGCTAGTGCGTTTCGCACGGACGTATAGCGGTCGTAGCGCTCTGATTGCCGAGCGAAACCGACGAAAAGTCGCTACACTTAAACCCAACGCGCTCTAACCCGCAATTCTCTCGGACAAGTGAGATGATCTTATGCAGACACATCTTACCAGATGCCGGGGATCAACCTGTAACGAGTTGTTTCTTTGTACTTGGCGTAGCCGGGCAATTTATTGATCAGCATCCGGTCTTCACGGGCTGTCCGATAAATTATTACAACAGTAACCAACAGGCCGGGGATCAACGCCCAATACGAAGCGAGCGCCAAGGGAACGCAAACAGCTGAACCGATGACGGCAAGGTACATGGGATGCCGAATCCATCGATACGCACCTTGTGTGACGACCACCTGATCGCGGTCTTCCTGGATGCGTGCCCAGGACGACAGAAAGTTGTTGATTGCCATCACGTGCCAAATGATCGCACCCGCCAAAAACAGGCCAACCCAACCCACAAGTTGCCCAACGAGCGGAACGTCTGACCAGCCAAACCGGCCGGAGTCCAAAGCCGCCACACCAATCATCGCCAACAGAAACAGGCTGTGACATCTGACAACCCACTTATCCCAAGGCTCAACATTTTCGGCCGGTCGACGACGCTCGGCGTAAAGATCAGGATTTGTTTTGGCCAACCAAATCGCCAGGGTGTTTACGAAAAGCGCAAAGAAAATCAGAAAAGCCCAACCTTGCACCCAATTCCATCTTCCGGCTAGCCAAAACAGCCCTGCCGCAACGCTAACCAACATCACAACGCCCGAGAAATATCGGGCGGATAACCTGGCGACCGTTTTCATTTCTTGTCTCTGACCATTAACGCGCTCTCTGGTTTTGTCGAGAAATCAGCAGAGTTCTTCGTGCCGTCTTCCGTATGCAAAACCGCGAATCTAAGCCGGAATCCTGGTGACATCAAAATTCTCGTAGGTCCGCCCTGTAATATAAACGCTGGCAGTCGCAGAAATAACCAACAACACCCATGCCGTCGACCAGGTAAGAAACTGATTCGAAGACAACCAGTAAACCAACAAGGCAGGGACCACGCAAACGAAAGCAACTCCCAGGAAAACGATTGCCTGAAAGAGCATGAATACAAACCCCAGGCTGAGAGTTTGAATGTCTTTTGAGCCAGCGAAGTTACGCATCGGAAATAACAGAAACAAAGTATTGCACAATGAACAAACAAGTACGTTGAATGGGAGAATGAAAATCATTCCAGCTGCCCACCACCAGAAGAAATTACGTGTGGCGATCAGCCCCACAATGCTCATGAACAGATGAATACTGGCGAACAATGCAACCGAGCCGACAATTTCGCCAGCTGCGATCGAAAATGGTCGTAACGGCAACGACTTGAAGACTTCAATGTGATCAATATCTGCCCGGAATCCATAAGGAAGGCTCAGAGAAAAGATGGCCGTCAAGTAAGCCATTGCGCCAAAAGCAACGGCTACGACTGCAGGAGTCTCGATCAATTCGCTTTTGACGTCCATCAGCACCGGGATCGCAACACAAATGCTGATTACCGCGGCGACGATAAAGACTGATTTACTTTGTCGGATCACTGAAACCAGCTGACGCCAGGCCATGGGGCCGAATCCACCGTAGTAAGGAAACATCTTCAGTTTCCAGCGAGTCGATTTCGCTGAAATCTTGACCTTCCCTGTTTTCATGCGTTCCTTTTTTTCAAAGATTTTGCGACTCACGTTTGCGGCGGTTTCCAGGTAATTCGCGTCGAGCATCAAAATTGCAAAGACCAGCCCGATGTTCATCAAGGTGGCCAACGCAATCCACGTTAAAAAGCTCAAAAGATCCTTTGCAAAAATCGCGTCCGAGAAAATCCTGAAGGGCATGAGGACGATTTGTCCCATCGTCGAGCCAGAAATCTGCTGCAACCAAATCGTAAAATCGTTGAGATTTTTATATTCAATCTGTGTGATCGCCTGCGACATGGCGATCGCAAATGCTCCCAGGCAAATCAAGGCAACCACTTGCCTGCCGACTGAAAACAGTCTTTCCGACAATATTTGACGCACCAATGTGACTAACATCGACGCTAAAGTGAGAAACAAAAACGTCAGTGAAATTCCGGCAAAACCAAATATCAAACTGTGTAAATGTTGAGCAAATGCACATGTAAAAATCAAACCCATCAAAAATGCTGCAGCGACCCAGGCAATAATCTTGTAACCCAGTAACTGACGGCGAGAAAATGGCGCGCAAAAGAGATTGTCAACTTCACTTGGCGTAAAGTAGATCGCCTGGTCTCCGATCGAGGTGAGCAAGCTAACCAGGAAATAGGCAAACAGTCCAAACGGAATAAAGGTGCTCATGTCAATACTTGGCGGTTTGTCTAATGCGATGTGCACGACGAGATTGGGGATGATAATCATTGCCATTAAGAACAACATCATGAGCGTCAGGAACGCTCCTTTGACGGTCTTCATTCCACCCCACAGACGCCGCACTTGCGCGTTGATATTCAACCGATAAAGCAACAACAACGCTCTCATAATTACTGACCGTTAGCGATTGATTTGATCCCTCGGTTCCGCAGAAGTGGCAGACTGCGGCGCCTCTCCCAAGGTGGCTCGAAAGAATATCTCCTCGAGAGACGATTCACCGTCCAGTTCCGGATATTCGGCCCGGACTTCATCAAGTGTTCCGAAAAACGCAGCTTGGCCTTTGATTAAAATCAGCAGGTGCGAGCAGATATCTTCGATCAACGATAACAAATGAGAGCTGATAATCACCGCGGCACCGGCTGCGGCCCGTTGTTGCACCGTCTTTTTCATGGTGCGGATTGCGTGCGGGTCGAGCCCGGTATGGGGCTCGTCAAACAGAATCGCAGAAGGGTTATGCAAATAGGCACAACAAATTGCAACTTTTTGTCGCATTCCGCGAGACAGTTCCTGCGCGGCCGAAGTTTTCCTTTCGGTGAGCTCAAACTGATCCAGCAACTGCTCGGCGACGGGCACAAAATTTTCCACCTGATAAGCGGCCGCCGCAAATTGGAGATGCTCCCAAACGGTCAACGCTTCAAACAGTCGAGGTTCATCAGGAATGTAAGCCAGTTTCAGCTTCGCCTGTTTCGGCTGACGGATCACGTCGTAACCAGCAATGGACAAACTGCCTCGCGTGGGCTGAATAATGCCGGCGATCGCTCGCAATGTTGTTGTCTTACCAGCGCCATTGGGCCCGACCATTCCCAACACTGCACCGGGAGGCACTTCAAAAGACAATCCAGAAACCGCCACCGTATCCTTGAAAACTTTGTGATAGTTGTCGACTTTAATCAAGTTATTTCTCACCATTCCTTAGCGATCTTTGTCGGTCAGTTCGCCGATTGCGGTGGGAAGATCGGGATCGACGATCCCATAAGCACCACGACCATTGTCTCGAATGCGGTTGCGAGCATCGAGATTAATGCTCTCAAGATCTGCGTCCCAGTATGCACGTTTCAATTCGTCAGTGGCCGGCACATGCAGAGGACGAATGAGCCGGAATCCAACTCCCAATCCGGGTGAAGTTGTGTACCACCATGGACTTTTCGGTACGTTAGGATCTTCGTCTTTCCACTCCTCATCATCGGATCCCAAACGCGCGGCGCTGCGACATTCCGATGCTTCCTCTGTTTCAAAAGAACCGCCTCTAATCACGCGGGGATAGAGTTTCGTCGGTTGGTTGAATGCCTCGTCAGCAGACAGCGACTTGCCTGCATGCGATTTGTAACCATCCTCGGAGTACTGATCCAAAACCCATTCGGACACGTTGCCATACATGTCGTAAAGTCCCCATGGGTTGGGAGGAAATTCTCCACATTCATGTCGGTACTCATCGGAGTTTTCGTAAAACCAACCGTGGTTTTCGAGTTCGTCTGGGTCATCACCAAAATAATAGGCGGTTTTTGTTCCAGCTCGGCAGGCGTATTCCCATTCCGATTCCGTGGGCAATCGATAAAAACGCTGGGAAAGAGCGCTGAGCCATTTCGTATACTGCTTAGCCGCATATTGTGTAATCGAAGCAGCAGGCTCGGTCGGTTCTTCACCCGCTTCAAATGTAAAGCTGGGATCGTACAGCGCCGACGGTGCGGTAACGGCGTCGACCCGGTTATCTTCCGTCACCTGTCTTATCTTTTTTTGAACAAACGCTTTGAAGACCTTGTCCAGCATCATGTATTTTTTGTATTCCGCCCAAGTCACTTCATACTTGCCCATCCAAAACGGCTGAATCTCGACTTCGAATTGGGGCCCTTCGTCTGTGCTTCGTCCTTCTTCGTCCTCGGGACTGCCCATCATGAACTTGCCACCCGGAATCGGAACCATGGCGTATTTGATATCGGTTCCAGGAATGGTTGCGGTATAGGGAACCATGAAACCACCATCGAATTCGACGAAATGTCCAGAACTTGGTTTCTCGGCGACAACTCCAACCGGCAGTGGATCATTTGGCGGCTGTGCAGGCGACGCGGTCGCCGCAGTTTGGGAAACTTGTTGGGCTGCGACGCACGAGCACGCAAGGCAACAAAACAAAGTTGCAAAACCGATGAGTTTTTCGTGAACCGACATCACAATGATTTCCTCAACAACCGACAGTGAATTTGCTACCATTATTGTTCCAATCGCGTCCCTTGAAAAGTCAATTCGCAGACTGGGGAAGAGGCGTGAGTTCGCCCACAAGGTTTTCAAGCAGTTGTTTGCGGATCTCGTCAACAGAAAGTCGGCTCGCAAACAAATATGATAATTTTGCCAACGCCGCCTCGATCGTCAAATCGTGGCCGGATACAACCCCCGCGTCATCGAGCGCGGTACCCGAAGCATAATTGGTCGGTGTGACACATCCATGCAGACATTGAGTGCAATTTACGATAACGGTCCCTTCGTCGACAGCATTTTTTACAACTCTGAGAAACTCGGCTTGTTTGGCGGGGCCGTTCCCCACGCCGTAACTTTCAACGACCAGCCCCTGCAATGGAAGACGCAACAAGTTGCTGAGAATGTCAATCGACATCCCGGGAAAGAGCTTGAATGTCGCAACTTCCGCTCCACCAATATCGTGCACTTTTAACTGGTGCCCGACAGGCGGCTTGCGAACCCGATTTTGAAAAACCTCGATCGTCGTTTCGGCAAAACCAAGTGGCGGATAGTTGGGCGAGTCAAAAGCATGCAGATTCGTCGCGCTAACTTTCGTTGCCCGACAACCTCGAAGCAGCACTCCTCCAAATAGGAGGCTGACTTCCGGAATGCTAAAATTGGCCGCAAGCATCATCGCTGTTTTCAAATTTTCGCGAGCGTCATTACGAACTCGTCCAAGCGGAATCTGAGCCCCCGTCAGGATCACGGCCTTATCCAGCCCCTCCAGCATAAAAGGCAACGCAGACGAAGTGTATGCCATGGTGTCCGTTCCATGGAGAATGACGAAACCATCATAGTCGTCGTAATGTGCCGCAATGCTGTTGGCGATCTGAAACCAGTGTTCGGGCGTCATATCGGACGAGTCAATTAGCGGATCGTAATCGACGACCTCAAACTCTGGCATGTCTTCCTGCGAAAGCTCATACATCTTGCCCATTTGGCTGGCAAGGTAACCCGGTTCCGGACGCAAACCCTCAGGAGATTGATTCATCCCGATCGTCCCGCCGGTGTTAATGATGCATATTTTTTTCATTCCGGTTCTTCAGGACTTTCCCTGACTGAGCTAATAAATGAGTTTTAATATTGACGAAACAGTTTGATTGCGACATCTTAACGGGCAGTCAAGCCGCCTAACACACGCAAAATTATCGAATCAGAGGAAACGGATACCATGGCCAACGAAGAAAAACAGGCTCCCAAGCCAATTGCTGTCGACGAATCAAAAGCCGTTAGCTGCTATGCGAATTTTTGCCGCGTAACTGGATCACCGGAAGAACTCATCGTCGACTTTGGGATGAATTCTCAACCGATGGGTACCAACGACAAACCCGTTGAAATCCAACAAAGGATTGTGCTCAATTTTTACACGGCGAAAAGATTGTTACATGCTTTGCACATCTCCGTCCAGCGGCACGAAGAAGTCTTCGGTCAGATTGAGACGGATATCCAAAAGCGCGTCGTGCACCGTGAAGGTGAACCAACGACTTGAGATTGTGCCGGTGCCCCTGACGGTGGAAGGTAGGATGGAATGGTATTCCGTCCCGACGGATTAACAATCCGTCCTACTCGCCTCGTTATCTGGGCAACTGAATTCTAAAGCCAGCTGCTGAGAGCTGGTTTTTTGTTGCGCGGAAACTCGGTTCCAATGAACTTCATTGTTAGTCGGCAAAGGGCGAACTAGTCATCCTGAACCGAGTGGAGCGAGGTGAGGGATCTCTCGTCGATCGACGTGAGATCCTTCGGTCGCTACGGCTCCCTCAGGATGACTTGATACATCAAGACTCCATCCACATAATTATGTTCATTTGTTTCGTTGTCCCGCGTAGCGGAATGTGGGGCTCAGAAAGACGCGTGTTACGCTTTGTTCATAATTTGAACGGTATTGCGTTTAATGCCCAGCCGAAGGCTCCGTCTTGGCAGATATCGTTAAACCAGCCAAGTCCTATCGAAAATTGACAGTCGTGTGCCTTTCAACAACCAAAACTCCAAGTCCGAATGAGAACAAACCAAATGGCCAAGCAAACCATCGCTGACATTGATGTGAACGGTAAGAAAGTACTCATGCGAGTCGACTTCAATGTTCCGCTCGACGAAAATCTTAATATCACCGATGATCGCCGGATCGAAATGGCATTGCCATCGATCAAATCTGTCGTCGATCGCGGCGGACAACTCATTCTCGTTAGCCATCTGGGTCGTCCCAAAGGAAAAGCCGATCCAAAGTTGAGCCTTGCCCCGACCGCAAAAAGACTGGGAGAATTGCTGAGCACCGAAATCGCTTTCGCGGCCGACACTGTGGGCGAACTCGCGCAGGCTATGGTTTCCGGGCTCACCGATGGCGATGTAGTCATCCTCGAAAACCTTCGCTTCAACGAGGGCGAGAAAAGTGGTGACCAGGAATTCTCCAAAGCCCTGGCGGCGATGGCCGACATCTATTGCAACAACGCATTTGGCACCTGTCATCGTACGGATGCATCCATGGTTGGTGTTCCGATGGCGATGGATGGAAAGCCAAGAGTTGTCGGCTCGCTCGTTGAAAAAGAAATCAAATACCTGAGCGATGTGATCTCAAACCCTGAACGACCGTTTGTTGCAATTCTGGGCGGCGCCAAAGTCTCCGACAAAATCAACGTAATTGATAACCTGTTGGCGATTTGCGATCAAATTTTGATTGGCGGCGCGATGGCTTACACGTTTGCGCTGGCCACCGGCGGACGAGTTGGTGGAAGCCTCGTGGAACGGGACAAGGTCGATTTAGCAAAAAGCCTGCTTGAAAAAGGCGGTGACAAACTGGTTTTGCCGGTCGACTCGCATTGCGGCGATGCATTTAGCGCCGACTGCAACAAACAAGTCTTCGCGGCCGGAGAAATTCCAGATGACTTTCAGGGGCTCGACATCGGCCCCGAGACGGCCAAGAAGTTTGGCGAAATCATTCGCGCGGCCAAAACCGTGGTTTGGAACGGTCCGATGGGCGTATTTGAAATGCCTCCATTCGACGAGGGCACAAAAGAGGTGGCCCAAGCAATCGCCGATGGAGATTCAATCAGCATCATTGGCGGCGGCGACAGCGCGGCCGCAATCGCGCAGCTTGGATTCGAAAACGACGTGACCCACGTGAGCACCGGCGGAGGCGCGAGTCTGGCGATGCTTGAAGGCAAATCGTTCGCCGCAGTTGACATTCTCGACGACGCGACTGTTACCAGCTAAAGCGTCTTGCACAGACAGTCTAGAGCATTTCAAAAATTCGTATTCAGGCACTGTCATTCTGAAGGAGCTTGCGACTGAAGAATCTCTCGCTGGTTCACGGAGATCCTTCACCTCGTGCCTCGGTTCAGGATGACCCAAGTGCAAATCAATTTTTGAAATGCTCCAGCGGTGGGAGATTGCGAACCGACTACATTCGTTCAACCGCTTTCACGCCGATCAACTCCAGGGCCTTCTTAATAACCATTCCGGTGGCTTTGATCAAAGCCGCGCGTGCTACGCGCAATGATTCAGTTTCAGCCTGTTTAACCGGACAATTCTCGTACATTCGGTTAAAGTCTTTGGCAAGCGTGTACACATAGACGCAAACCAATTGGGGTTGATACGATTCTGCGGCTTCGCAGACGACGCTTGGAAAGTTGGCCAGCCGTCGCATCACATCATTTTCCGTTTCGTGAGTCAGTAGCTCGTATTGAATTTCGTTTTCGTCGATCTCGTCAAGCTCAGCAAGAATCGAGGCGATGCGTGCGTACGCATACATCACATAGGGCCCGGTATTCCCGGTTCGCGATGTCCACTCCGTCAACTCAAAAACGATGTTTTTGTTGTTGTCGTGGTTAAGCATTCCATACTTGATCGTTCCGATCGCGATCCGCCTAGCCGAAGTATTGATCTCGTCCTCCGGCCAGTCGCCTTCATATTTTGAAAGGTATTGAGTACGAATTGTATCGATAAGACGTTCCTGAAGCTCCGAAAACAAAATGATGTTACCAACACGAGAGCTCATCTTGCCCTCCGGCAGCACAACCAGCCCGTAAGGCAAGTGGTAGCAAAGATCAGCTTTTTCGAATCCCATCAGGGCCAGCGTTTTGAAGACCTGTTGAAAGTGAAGTGATTGGGAATAGTCAACGACATAGACTGATTTATCGACCTTGAACTTTTCAAATTTCAGCTGCGCCAATGCAATATCTTTTGTCGAGTACAATCCGGTACCGTCCGACTTAAGCAGCAGGAAGAACGGAAGCTTAAACTGGCTCAGGTCGGCTCCGATCGCCCCTTCGGATTTGACAAGAACGCCTTTTTCAAGGAATTCCTTGACGACGCTTTTGCCGGAGTCGGACACGTCGGATTCATAAAATATGTGATCGAATCGAGCATTCAGCCATTCGTAAATTTCGTCAAATTCGTCGAGCGACCATTGTCGAGTCTTTTTCCAGAGTTCCGTGATCTCTGGTTCACCCTGTTCCAAGGCATGAAGGACTTCGCTGACCCCGCGTTCCCGTTTCTCCATCTCCTTGATGACTGATTGTGTTGGGGGAAGTGCTCCGTCAACACGGAGTATTTCGGCTATCTCCTCGCCCACCCGTGTTTCATTTGGGAACACAAAAATCTTGAGATTGTCATCGCCGAGGCTGACTTCCTTTTCGCTGCAGACCATCCCGTGACTCTCGACCCCTTCGAAATCGGCAACGCTGACGATTCTACCTCCTACCCGCGACCCAATGTTGGCATACGGGACGATGTCGCCAACCGCAAAACCAGTTCCGCCGCATACAACCTGGTTCACCTGATTTCCGGAATCAACTTCAACGATTTGCAGGTTTTTCTTTTTCGGATGCGGCTGAATTGATTGCACTCGGGCAGTCACAACGCCTGGATGGGGAGCGCGTGTAAGTAGTGAAAAGTCGAGCAGTTCCACGGCCTTGGTATACATTTCACCCAGAAATTCACCGCGACGTTCGTCAGGGATTTCACCCGAATAGAAATTGCGAAAGTACCACAGGCATTTTGCAATATGTGCGCCGACGTCACCAATGTAGTTCGCAGCAATCACGTCATACCCCGCCCATTCGCAAATGCGAACCAGCGCGTCGCCAAGAGCAACGTTTCGCGTATGCCCAACGTGAAACGCTTTGTGAGTATTTGGCTGAGAATACTCAACCATTACCCGGCAAGCCTTATCTGGTCGACGGGAAAGAAAGTCGCCGAAAACGATGGCCGGAATCAGAGATCTTGCACGGTGGCCAGAATCAACGTGGAAGTTCACATAGGGCCCAACGGATTTAATCTGCGAAAAAGCATCGGATTCAGAAAGCTGTTGTTGTACTCGATCGGCCAGGTCCGAGGCGATCATTGCAGGTGACTTGCGTAACTGCTTTGCCAGCGTAAAGCAGGGGAATGCGTGGTCGCCATGAGAAGAATCGGATGGAACTTCGAGAAGCTGCATGACTTCGTCGACCGACAAGTCTAACTCAAATGGCGTTTCCTTGAGAACCCTGGCGATTTCCGTCGAAACTAGTTTTGAGTACTGATTCATGAATTCGCCGACGATTAAATCCGTTGGAGACAGGTAACTTCGTTTTGAACCGACAAAGAATACACAATCTAAATGGGCCTTCCAACGGGGCGACCGCTTTACGATACGCATCTCGTTGCGCAGCGAAGAATCGCCGTTTGCGAATTTACGAAAGATCCTTCACGTCGTTGCGGACGACCGTGCAAACACAACTCGTAACTCTCATTCAACGTTTGTTGACGAACGAAGGAGCATGATTCTAGAATCGCGGTTCGCGTTGCTATCGTTTTTACCCCCAAGTGTTCGAAATCAGTGAATCCAGTCCTATGAGCCATCCACCACTTACCTGGTCCGCCGAGCTGGAACAGGATGCGAGAGACCTGCTAGTTGATTTGTTGGCTACTCCCAGTATTTCTGGGCAAGAAGGCAATGCTGGAAACGTCTTGAATGCATGGTTTCGTGGTGCGGGGCTTAAGGTCAGTCAGCAACAGGTCCGTAAAGAAACAGCCAACGTCATTGTTAAACTTGGACAGGGCAATCCAAGGCTGATACTTACGACTCATCTGGATACGGTTGCGCCAGATCCGAACGAGTGGCAGGTAACAACCCCATTTCATCCTTTGATCGATGGTGATCGCGTGTACGGAGTTGGTGCTTCCGATGCAAAAGGGATTATCGTTTCAATTGCCTTGGCATTGCGCTACCTCCGCGATTTTTGCAAGGACGAATGGCAGGGAACTCTCGTGGGGGCGTTTGTAACCGAGGAAGAAACAAGCGGCTATGGCAGCAAGGTGTTTGCCGAGTCGTTAGAAGCTACGGAACAGACGATGGCGGTCGTTTGTGAACCCACGAGACTGCAACATATATCTCTTGGTAATCGGGGGAACGCTTTTGTCTTGATCGAAGCCAAAGGACGAGAGCGCCACGGCGCTTATCCAGCGGACGAATATGACAGCTTTCGGATATTGCCGGCTCTGCAGAGCTTTGTTCTGGAATTTGTTGGAAAATACAAGGACGAATTGATGGTGCCCTCGATCAATGTTACGTCCATTAACTCAGGTCTCTCAGTGCTCGACGGGGAATTCCAAGTCCGAAGCCCCAACACGACTCCGGCGTCCCTTTCAATCAGCTTGGACATCCGGACCACGCCAGAACTTGAAAAGAATGAATTTGAGGCACTCAAGGCTGAGCTGCAAAAATTTGCTTCAAGTCTTATCCCATTGGATGTTGCCTACAGTTTCCTGATGCCACACATTCCAGGCCAAATTATCGCTGCTTCAGATCCGTTGGTGCGGGCGACTTCCAAAGCATTAAAAACCGTCACGGGCAACGAACCCAGGCTGACGATGGCGGTGGGCGCGAATGATGCTGTGTTTTTTGATCAACAGGGAATTCGAACGCTAAACGAAGTTGGTCCTGGTGATTTCGGCCGCGCACACCGACCCAATGAATTCATTTCGGTAGAAGAGATTCTCCGCGGTGCCGAAATGTACGTGCTTCTCGCCAAAGAAATGCTCAAGTAATCGTCCCCGTCAAGTCACGGCCCGAAACATCACAGCAAATACAGCATCGTCGGCGGCCCAACTAGAAAAAATTGAGAGTTGATTTGCACTTGTGTCATCCTGAACCGAGGCACGAGGTGAAGGATCTTTCGAACGAACGAGAGCTTCTTCTGTCGCAAGCTCCTTCACAGTGACAGAAACTGAGTACTGATTTTGAAAATGCTCTAGATGGACAGCGCCACCTTCTATGAGCGGCACGGCGTTAGCCCAATGGCACTTACTTTAAAATGTTTTACGCGAGCTCCAACGGAGCGATCCTATGTCAGCCCAGGCCAACGGCGCCAACGGCCTGGGAAACCGAATTACCCTCACGACGTCAAGGCCCAACGGGTCGTTCCTAAACGCGTTTTAGGGCCGCCCCATTCGGGGCTTGATGTCGTGATTCGAACATTTCCCAGGGCGATGCCGGCGATGCCCTGGGCTGGCATGGGGCCGTCCCTTCGGGCCTACAAGTATTACGCGTCTATTTCTTTTCTAAAGTAAGTGCCATTCGGCACTAGCCGCCGGTTCGATGCAGAAAAACCGGCGGCTAGCGCCGGCTAGCGCCTTGCCGCTCATAGAAATTGGGGTGCCGTGCAACTACGTTTTACTCTTTTTACGACGTGGTCGATGAAACGCCTCAACCGGTTCATTTCTTTGCATATCCATCGAGCTATAAATCTGATTCGGCACGCAAAGATGACCGTCTTGCTCGACAGCAAGACTGCGACCGCAGATGAAGTCCTTCATTGGACGACCCTCTGGCGCAAAATTGTAGTAATCCGCGTTCGCATTTTCCAAAACGGAATCGTCGCGCTTGATGTGATAAGCTCGGAGGTCATCGCGGGTCCGCATTCGCAGTCTCTCTGGAGTCGTCTCGTAGTACTGGCCTCCGTCCAAAACATCGTATTTATCCGCTTTTTGGAAACCAAACTTTTCCAGCAGTCGTTCTGCGTTGATCGTCTCTGGTCGAACAACACCAAGTTCATCCTTAATTTGTTTCGGAATCAAATGACAAGGAATCTGCACCTCCGAATCGTTTTGCTGTTTGTCGAGAAACGCATCGAGGAATGGACTACCCGAACCATGGCGTGTCCTGTATCGTTCGCGGTCAGCAGTGTGATAGTTGAGATTACCAAGGAACGGTCGAACGATTTCCTCATAAAAAGCGAATCCTCCTTCCGATTCAGTCGTGAGCAGATTGGCATAAAGCAATTTCAGGCCGCCAAAGCTCTCGCGTAATTCCTGCTCGTACAACAACAGAAAAAGTACACGTGCATCCGTCTGCAAACGTCCGATTCCTGCTCCGCGTTCGGATGCAATTAACGCGTTGGCAGCAAACTCCAATGAATTCGGGTCGTTTCTGCGGTAGACCAGCCAATCGTGCTGCGCCTTGTATTGTTCGCGGTACCCTCTTTGTCTTCGTTGCACCGTCCAGTATCCGCCAACCCCCGGCTGGAGCTTGCAGTTTCCAACGATGGTTGGATCCCCAGCGGGTGTGTGCCGCGATGTCATCAGAAACAGCAGTCCTTCGGTCCACGGTGCTTCGCCGGAAATCGTATGTCGAGACATGTCGACGTAATAATCGACTGTCGCCTCACGTGTGCTACCCAGATTGACTTCCTTCGCGATGGTAGCGAGACTCGTAATCTCTTCCTTTGCAGCAGGTTGACAGACGAAATAGTCCTTGGATTTCTGATTGCTCATATTCATAACTCCAAACTTACTAAGGTTAACGCCCTGCTGCTACGTCAATGCTTCGATTAATCTGCGACGAGCTACTTGACAGACGTTTTGCGCAGCATCGCGTGTTGGTCCAACTCCCGTCAGATCAAAGTGACAGGTCTCGATGAGTCCCGGATTCGTGATGATTACAAATGAAGTGCGGTTGTGATCAAGCAGAGGGTCAAGAATATCTCGGATTTGGGAAAAGGCTTTCCGCTCTCCCGGGTCATCTGGGTTTGAGTTCAATTTGAGTTGCTCGTGCCAAAACGGCACGATTGGTTGATCGTCCGATTCTTTGCAGGAACACTTTAATCGCCGGAGCATTTCAAGGATGTAGCGAATGGCGCCTTTACGCGGGTTAAAGTCCATCCAATGCTCGCGGGGGCTAACGATGACATCGCAGCAAAAACATCCCCGTCCGCCGTATTTCACTATGGTGGGGCCGAGTTCTTCGGAAACTCTTTTTACGATTGCGTCTTCCTCATCTTTTGACATCATTGTAGGCCAATACGCCCCTGCGTAGCCGCAGTTTTCGGATAGCTGCCCTGCGATACGAACGTTTTCCACTTTGCCCTCAGCTGTAATCACCCAGTGGATGCTAATTTCGGTTATTGGCCCTTCTAACAATTCTTCCACGACGAACTCACCGCCCAGCCTGGCAACCAAATCCGGGATTTTGCTCATCAGCTCTGCCTGACTATGAACCGTTTCCATGCACCCACCGTCCACACCGCCTGTCCCCAGTTCACCCTTCACCGTCACGCTTATTCCCCGTTCAATTGCCGGCAATGCGAAGGCCTTGATCTCGTCGAATGAGGAACAAATTGCACCGTCGGCAAGCGGGAGGCCAAGCCCTTTGGCCAAGCGAAGGAACTTGACTTTCGACGTGAAAGTACGCGCAAATTCGATTCCGCAGAACGCAGGAATGCCAAGCTCGTCTACTAGTTTTTCTTCTGGCTCGTCAATCCAAAAAAACTCCAACTGCGCCTCGCGACCGTTGATGAATCGTTGGATTTCTTGAATCGCCGACGGCCTTGCCAATAGCAGTTCAGACAGCGACCGATGGTTCTCTTCTTCCTTCCGCGCCAGATTGATCATATGCGGCAGATCGAAACCCAATTCCACCCAATATGCGAGGTAGTCCGGATCGATAATGTCTGAAGTAACAATCACATTGCCAGCACCCACCTCACATAGTCCACCCCGCTGGTCAAACCGCTGTTCCATCCGGTTACCACTCCAAAATGGATTACTTTGGGAGTCGATGATAACACGTATCATTGTCCGGTTCTTTCGGCATTGCATTTTGAGTAAGGCAAATGGAACAATCGCAGAAACATAACAAGTTTAATGAAGAGACTTCTTAAGCACGCGCGAGTTGCGACCGCTTTTCGACAACTCGATTCGCCTCGGTTCAGGAAGGTCATCAACGGTTGCATCCACGAAACCTGCTTTCTGCTGAAAGTACGTGAACGCTTGCGTTGAGAGGCAAAACAACTCCTTAAAACCTCGCGCTCGTGCGGTATTTTCCAGATGAGATATCAATCGTCGCCCGATTCCGTAGTCTTCGTGTCCAATTCCGACAACAACACTGGCCAACTCGGCTTGAGCCGACTCTTTGAATGGATAAAGTGCGGCGCAAGCCACTGGGTTTCGGTCAATCTCAACGACAAAAAAGTTGCCAATCTGCTCTTCCAGATACTCTCGCGTGATAAAAACAACTTCGTCGTTTTCCGCTGCTTGATGAATGAGCGTGTGGATGATCGGCATGTCGTTGAGTGTTGCCGGGCGAATCACCTCGTATTCATCATCGTAAATCAGAGTGCCGACGCCTTCGTTGGAAAAAACCTCGGCGAGGAGCCCTTCTTCGGAACGTCCGTTAATAATGTGCACCCGACTTACACCGCGTGAGCATGCTTGGCACGCGGCCTCCAGCTTGGCGGACATTTCCTTTGATACGTTTCCGTCGCTCTTTAACAATTCTCGCGATTCTGCAACGGTAAGATGGCGGACCAGTTCATTCGATTTGCGAACACCGTCCCGCATTGTCACATAGACGATTTTGATCGCGTCTAATTCGCTCGCGATCTCAACGGCAAGCCTGTCGGAATTCAACCGATAGGTCTGACTTCTCCCATCAAAGCCGAGCGGTGGAAGGACCGGAATTGAACGTTGGTCGATGATTTGTCGAAGAGACCGGACGTCGATACGCTCGACTCTCCCAGTGAACTGCATATCGATTCCTTTGAGAATTCCAGCGGGATGTGCGAGAACTGCGTTAGGACAGACCGCTGGAAGGCCGACAGATGCGAGTCCGGTAAGCACCTGATGTGTAATTCCGTTGGCTGCCTTGAGGGCCAAATCTATCGTTGCCGAATCAGTTAAGCCGGTTCCATTGTCATTCGAGATTTGTTGTCCAAGTTGCGAAGCCAGGCAGCGTATCTGATGGCTCGCTCCATGGACAATTGCGACTCCTATGTTCAAATTGTGCAGGAGTGCAATATCAAGCAGGATATTCGAGAAATTCGGGTGCTCAATGATTTCACCATCGATCGCGATAACGAACAATCGGCCCCGAAAACCCGGTACATAGCGAAGGATTTCGCGAAAGTCGGTTAGTCTAATCATTGGATGGTCCCTAGCCCAAGAACGTAACAAACTAACCCGGATTTCCGAAGGGTACGCTCCATGGCGTAGTGGGCTAGTTTGATGCAGGACGGACTGCCAATCCGTACTTGTTTGCTTTGGACCGCCCATTGATCAGCGTGTGATCGTCCAGAAAATATGATCGGCTCGGACTCGGTACGGCAGAAAAAAGTTTTGTGTACTGAAAACCCAAAACGGCAACGAATTCTGGTAGCTGAGGCGCGCCTGCATGCCATTGGTTCCTGCCTGAATGAATCGAGTTGGGTCACCGCTCGGCGTTACGTTGACCACCGTATCGGTGGCCGAAGCGAATCGAGTATCAACGGATTCAAATTGCCCCGAATCATAATTGTACAATTCGATCTCCTGGTCCACGGTCCCCACAAAGCTAAACGTTCTGGATTCGTAACTGAACTCGATTGCACTGGGTGATTCAGTCGTCGACGCGGCATCCACCTTAAATTCCAATTGGTATCGGAAGGTGAGAAATTCGGGGTCGAAAATCAGGTACTGGTCATCACTTTCGGCAAGATCTGCAAGACCACCGGAAGCTATGGTTCCAAGTAAAACGTCGACAGAATCCGGCGTCGCGATGGAGATCGGGATTTCCGGTACGATACTACCGCTTACGAACAATCCAGTGTGAAATCCATTGCCGCCAATTTCGTACTTGCTTAAGACCAGATCAATCGACGAAGACGTGGTGGGCGTGAGAGGTTGTACTAGAACAAGGGTAATATCTACCCCGTCGTCGTGCGTACTATTGGGAAGCGTGATTTCGATCGATTCCGTTGCATCAATCGTCGCGTTTAGGTCATGATGGTTATGCGCTGTATGGGGAATCACCAACGAAATAAATTGCCCGACACCGTTTTCGAAGTCGCCAGCATCGTAAGTCCAGGAAAAGGTGCCTGTCATCTGTGTACCATCATCCAACATGATGTTTTCCAATGTAAAGTTCATCACTTCTGCGTACGAATTAATCGCCGCAACGGTGATTGAACTGAGAATGACCCAGAAACAGATATTTTTTGCAGTATTCACAACGACTCTCCTGTTAACCGGGCTTTCCCATTTGGATTAACCTGCGGCGAAATAGTACCGCATGAGTTTGCGGTGGCGTATGTTGGAAAGGTCCCGTCACGTAGTCGGGGACGCCCAGCCGCAAAGCAACATCCAAGCTGGCTCGGAGTTAAGTTAGCGGATGATTACAATGTGCACTCATATTCTATCGCCTGAGAGCCGGATTAGGCCCGCAAATCCGCCGACCAAACTCAAATATTTGCACGTATTCAAGCTGCCCCGAATTGAACAAAACTTGATCAGGATTTCCCCCCTGACCTTGAAAAAGTTCCATGCCCCCAGACGCGACAAATGGATCTAGTATTCCGTCACAGTTTTATTTTCGGGTTAAGTGTAGTATGTAGTGGACGAGGCAAAGAGTCCCCCAGCTTTTCTTTACCAAAGACGGATTCGTGAGCTCGTCCACTACCCGAATCTTGAGTTGTGATGGAATGCTAGTTTAAGATGATGTTGCATAACTTGATTTCGAAACAAAGGAACAATCGCATGAGAGCGTCGCTGATTTTATTCATTTGGATTGGACTGTTGCAGGGAGTACCGGCGATGGCGGAAATCAGAACCAAAAACGTCGAATACCGCGATGGTGATCTCGTTCTGGAAGGTTTCGTTGCCTGGGATTCAGAGCGAGCGGAACAAAAGTCACCCGGCATTTTGGTGGTTCACCAGTGGATGGGACTGACCGACTATGAACGACAACGATGTAAACAGTTAGCTCAACTGGGCTATGTCGCGTTCGCACTCGATATTTACGGAAAGGGAGTCCGTCCCGAGAATGCTCAGGCGGCTGGAAAGCAGGCCGGAGTCTATAAATCCGACCGGGCACTTTATCGTCGCCGATTGAACCAAGGGCTTAAGGAACTACGTCTTCAGGACGGCGTGGATCAAAAACAGGTTGCTGCCATCGGGTATTGTTTTGGTGGTACTGGCGTGCTCGAACTGGCGCGCAGCGGTGCTGATGTTCACGGAGTTGTCAGCTTCCACGGTGGACTTGATTCGCCATCTCCCGCGGACGGCGAAAACATTCAGGCCAAAGTTTTGATCTGTCACGGAGCCGATGATCCATTCGTTCCCGCCAAAGACATTGAGGCAATGAAAGCCGAATTCAATCAGGCCGGCGTGGATTGGCAAATGATTTACTACTCCGACGCCGTACATTCGTTTACGCAGTCGATGGCCGGCAACGACAAATCTCGCGGAGCAGCCTACAACGAAAGGGCCGACAAGCGTTCCTGGCTGGCGATGAAGAGCTTTTTTGACGAATTGTTTGGCTCGGACAACAACGATTAGAGCAGTTCCAAAATTGATTTGCACTTGTGTCATCTTGAAACGAGGCACGAGGTGAAGGATCTCCGTGACCCAGCGAGAATCTTCAGTGGCAAGCTCCTTCAGAATGACAGAGGCTGAATACTAATTTTTGAAATGCTCTAGCAGGGATTTCTCAGGCGGGAAACCTGGTCATCCTGAACTGAGCGGGGCGAGGTGAAGCATCCCTCGTGTTTTAACGTGAGATTCATCCGCTGCGGCGGAATGTCGAAACTCAAGGCAACGATTTCCACTTACCCCCTCTCCCTTTGAACCAGTCAAGATCAAGATCCTCTAATTGTTGTCTATCTCGCTCGTACATGTCCAGGACCTTCTGCTTTGAAACCTCTCCCCGGATGCCCTTCCAAATGAATTCCTCTCTTCGACGTATTGCATCGGCTGCGGCTTGATAGAATTCCTTGATTCGGTTGTCCGAGGCGTCAGCTCCTGCCATTATGTAGTCGCCGACTCGCACCCCGCCGCGACCGATTGCGCTATATACTTTGGATGCATGAGTTTGACGCAGGCGACCAATCTCGAGCTCAAGCAGGTGTCTTAAGCCTTCCTTCAGTGCTTTCGTGGCCGCTTGATAATCCTTATCTTCCGTACATTTAACTTCGAGAAAGGCCTCGATGTTCAGAATGTGCTCCCAGATGATCTCGGGCTTAGGGTGACGCTTTACTGCGGATGTGGAATCCTTGAGCGCCTGGCGCTTCGTCTGCTGGTCCGCCGCAACAGAGTCCCCGATTGGAATCTTGCCGGGTCGCTTTTTTGGTGGGCCCATTCCACGAGGATAGGCAGGCACTCGCGGCTTCGGTTGCTTGGGAGGCGGTTGCGCGGGAAAGACGGATTGCGGTAGTATGATCCCGGTGCTCTTTCTGGGATCTCGCTCATCCTCCTTCTTCACAGTCTTCATTGATTTTTTTATGCGATTTAAGCGATCGACCTCCGCACGTGCGGTGAAATGTTCGAACAGCGTTCGCGCGTAAACTGCCGATGCCGACTGCTCGTACACATCCTTCATCTCCTTAATTGTTTCATCGGAATGCCAGCCTCGTGCGCTGAGCCTCCTGCGAATTAGATCGGCCTCCGCTTCGCGTAATGCGGCGTTGGCCTGATCTAACTGTCGTTGAGCGACCGCTAGACGCTGCTCAATCGGAATACTCCACCAATCGCTTTTGTACCTTGTACCCATCGGTTCATCCTCCAAATCGTAGTCTCAACCGTGGCTTGAAACGCGGCTCGTCAATCCAGCTGCACTTCCGTTCGACCGACCTTGCCACGTGTTTCGCTTCGAGGTTTAAGAGTAGAGGCAAACATAAACCGCAAATCACATGCCAGGACGTTTGCGAGAGCAATTCATGATGATTCGTCGGCGCAGAAAGTTCGGCATGGTCCAAATCGCACAGTTGTTCCCCAATAGCACGTTCAGTGCGTTTGGTTAAGTTTCGCGTTTTTTCGTCGGTTTCGTCCGGCTATCAGAGCGTCACTGCACGTTTCTATTTGCGGGCAAAGCGGCGCCGGGTTATTTCCTGGCAAAGCTCATCATCAAGCTCATCAACTCGGTAGGCGAAGTGATCAACGCCGACCCGACGTACAGGGCCGTCTGCGCGTGGCCTTCATTCCCGATTTCAACGTCAAGAACAGCCAGCTGATATATCCCGCAGCAGACCTCTCCGAGCAGATCTCGACGGCGGGCAATGAGGCGTCGGGGACGGGTAACATGAAGCTCTCACTCAACGGGGCTCTGACCATCGGCACTCTGGACGGGGCCAATGTCGAGATTCTCGAGCGTGTTGGCGCAGAGAATTTCTTCTGCTTTGGGCTTACGTTTGGAGAAATTGCCAACCTTCGAACAAGCGGCTACGACCCCGCAAAAATTGCCAGTTCAAACCCCGAGCTGCAGCGGATTCTTGACCACTTGGTCGATGGCACGTTCTCGCCCGGCAACGTCGAACTGTTCCGCCCGTTGGTCGAGAACCTTAAAAAGCACGACCCTTACTTTGTGCTCGCCGATTTTCCCGCATACGTTGGCTGTCAAGAGAAAGTAAGCGCGGCCTACATGGACCCCGACCACTGGTCGCGGATGTCCATCCTCAACGGTGCACGGATGGGCTACTTTTCCTCCGATCGAGGCATCCGAGACAACTGCCGCGACATCTGTAAAGTCGACGCCGTCGCGGCGGAGTGAGATAGACGATCCTTTGCTTACACGTCTCATGCAACATTTGGAATGTGAGGAATCCGATCACGAAACGGGCCATTTGACCCGGCGGTGGCGATCGGCGCCAATTTGAATGTATGCCACCATTGAGCGCGCCGCGAAACCTGTTATCAATACCCTTTCCACAATCACTCAGACAACATCAGGTTTTTGATATGAAACAAATCATCGAATGCGTTCCGAACATCAGCGAAGGACGTGACGAAGACGTAATCAGGGAAGTCAGTCAAGTTGTTGAAACGGTTGACGGTGTTCGTCTGCTGGATGTCGACCCGGGGAAAGCGACGAACCGAACCGTAATTACGTTTGTTGGCGAGCCGCAGCCGGTCATCGATGCGGCTTTTCTATTAATCGAAAAAGCTAGTCAGTTGATCGATATGAGCCGGCATAGTGGCGAACATCCGCGATTTGGGGCGACCGATGTTTGTCCAATGATCCCAATCTCCGGGATATCAATGGAAGAGACCACCCAATACGCACACAAACTGGGCAAACGTGTGGGTGATGAACTGGGAATCCCTGTTTACTTTTACGAGAACGCCGCCCGCGAACCAAAACGCCGCAACCTGGCAACGGTCCGGGCGGGGCAGTATGAAGGCTTGCCGAAAAAGCTGAACGATCCGCAGTGGAAACCGGATGAAGGGCCGGCTCAATTCAACGCCACAGCCGGTGCCACGGCAATCTCCGCCCGAGACTTTCTTGTCGCGTATAACGTAAACCTGAACACGACGTCGACACGACGGGCCAATGCAATTGCTTTTGATGTTCGAGAAGCAGGTCGAACGAAAACGAAGAATGGCGTCGTTCAACGCGACGAAAACGGCGAAGCGATTCGAATCCCGGGCAAACTAAAGGCTGTCAAGGGAATCGGCTGGTACATCGAAGAGTATGGCATTTGCCAGATCTCGATGAACTTGACCAATATCAAAATCACTTCGATTCACGAGGCATTCGAGGCCACGCGGGAAAGTGCCAACCGGCGGGGAATGCGAGTCACCGGTTCCGAGCTGGTGGGGCTGGTGCCCAAGCAAGCGATGATTGACGCTGGCGACTATTATCTCAAAAAACAAGAACGTTCTCTCGGCGTATCCGACGAAGAAAAAATAAAGATTGCCGTCAAATCTCTGGGACTGGATGAACTGTCACCGTTTGATCCGCGAAAAAACATTATTGAATATCAACTGGAAGACGAGTCAGCGGCGCCGTTGTTGAAAATGGACTTGAAATCGTTCGCCGATGAGACGGCGTCGGAATCGATGGCGCCCGGTGGGGGCAGTATTTCAGCCTACGTTGGGGCACTCGGTGTCAGTTTGGCCACGATGGTCGCTAACCTCTCGTCACACAAACGCGGTTGGGATGATCGCTGGGAAGAGTTTTCCGAGTGGGCCGTCAAAGGACAACGATATAAAGACCAGCTGCTCGCCCTGGTTGACGAAGACACTCATGCGTTTAATCAAATCATTGACGCGTTTCGCATGCCCAAGGGTTCCGAGGAAGAACAGCTCGCTCGTCAGGCGGCGATTGATATTGCAACTCGAAATGCGATTGAAATTCCATTCCGTGTGATGCAAGTGTCGCTGGAGTCGATGGATGTGATCAGGAAAATGGCTCAGATTGGAAACCCTGCTTCGGCCAGTGACGCAGGCGTCGGGGCTTTATGCGCGCGGGCGGCAGTTCGCGGGGCGTTCCTGAACGTCCAAATTAATACGGCCGATTTGGACGATGCCACGTATGTTGCCGAAAAGCTTTCCGCAGGTCAGAGCATGGTTGAGAGGGCCGATGCGGCCGAAACGGAAATTTTGAGCGCCTGTTCATCGCCAAACGTCTGATGGCGGAACAAAAACCGCCCGGCGGAGGGCTGTAATGGTTTACGAACTTCCAATACGACTTGATCGACCACCGATCGCAGTTCGATGGTACCATCGCCTGATATGCCGTATTGCTCGCGAGTGGGTTGCCAGTCGGTGCTCTATTCGTACGAATACGGCGGCGATTGAATTGCCGGAATTAATGCAATCAATATCCGCGCTGCGGTTTCGCGAATCTGTGCACGAGACTCTTGGACCACCCGACTACGTGATGGGCGGCAAATGTGCTGCCTGGACCGCGGATGATGGATCCGTGCAACACCCCGACGTCGTCGACGCGTATGCGATTTCCCATTGTTCGATCGACATTAACTACATTGACGATACGATTTGCAACATAACGGGATCGGTCGCCATCGACGGTTGGGATTCGTGTTCTCGCGAATATCTCAATCGGCAATAGTAGAAACTGATTTCTTTTGGTTTTTGCGTAGGGTGAGTCGCCGCGTTACCTATTCCTGGCTACTGGCAACAAGGTCTCGTAATGTAGCACGTAGTTTCTTGTGGGCGTCGAAATTGGCAACGAATTCGCTTTCCCGCCGCCCACCCTTGACCCGCATGACCTCGAACAGCGCCTTTCGTTCTGGTTTTGACCAGGAACCGACGTCCAGACAGGCGACCAGCGGAGCCCATCGCTCACAAGCTTGCCGCTCTTCCGCGGGAAGTTTTGACCACGGCGGCGATGGAAGCAGCCGCGCGGCTTCGTCGGACAACTCGCGTGTGGCCCGTTCCCGATCAGCTCCAAAACGGTCCGCGAGCAAGCGCGTGACCGCCTCGCCTACATCCGCCAGCGGAAACACGCCGATCACATCGTCCCGTGGCTGTCCCAGGTCGAGGTAGACGTTGTGGGGGACGAGTTTCCTGAGTGTGGCGAGCGAAGAACGGTGCGCAGGGTCAGCACGCATCCGTTTCAGCTCCTGCGCCATGGTGCGTAGCACGCCGCGATCGCGCGCTCGAAATCCCAACTTCTGATAGAACCACCATGCGCCCGACTTCAATCCCTCGTCGTTGCCGTCGCCGAGCTGATACGGGTAGATCGTGAAGGTATCGACGTTGAACAGCGAGCGCACCATTGCCAGGACCCGAGCGTAGACGTGCGCTGCTTCTGCACCGCGGTAGGTGTCGAACACGTTATAAGCGATTTCCGCTGATTCCATCAGCGCGCTGGTCAGCACGTAGCCGATCGGAATTCCATTCTTCAGCGTCAGGAACGCGTAGA
>JAHEJI010000235.1 GCA_024638965.1 Planctomycetaceae bacterium | reverse complement strand
TGGTTTCGGATTCAATTGAGGAAATAGCCAATTCGCCTGCGGGCTTGATTTGCACACGCGTTCGCGGAGATTGAATCATCAATCCCACGCCGCCGAATTGCCGTTGCGTTTGTTGGCCGACGGAAAAAAGCCCGAAATGCAAACGGCTTGGCGCGGAGATTTGGATGGGGAAACGCATAAGCCAGTTTTAGACGGTCAACGATGATTCGACAAAGGCCCTCAGAATTTCAAAAGCTTCAAGTTCGCTGGTGCCGCCCGTTTTTTGAACAATGGAATCCAGTCGTATGTACTGTTGATTGATTTCTTTGGCAGGCAAGAATTCAACTCGTGTCGCCAAAATCGCCGCTTCCAGGACGGCATGTTTGCCGCGATTAAACCCCCAAAACTCCCGTTCCCGTCCGCTGTTGACCGTTTGGCATTTAAAGACTGCACGCTGTGAAGACTCGTCGACGAAATTGACGGTAAACTCGTACCAACGACACGAATCCACAATCACCTGGCCGTTGATCAATTTAGCTGGTTTCGTTTCGACCGAACTCACATCCAACCGGCCGACGGCTGCGCGGGCAAACAGAAGAACATCATCACATACATGAAGTACGCCACAGTCTTCTCGGCGCAAATTGGAATACGTAGTCGACGTCTTAAACGGTTTAAGGTCGAACTGAGCGCAATCGGAGCTCACATCCGGACCCATCGGGGCGATGTTAACACTTCCGTCTTCATTCAATGTCGAGACGATGGCTTCAAGAATCATGAGTTTAGTTGGCAGTTGGCAGTCGGCAGTTGGCAGTGGATTTGGTCATTTGGCATGGGTCATTTTCCCCATCCCCACCAGGTCGAGAAAGTTTCTTAACAAAACGTAACCGAACGGAGTAAGTATCGACTCGGGATGAAACTGGACTCCGAAAATTGGTAATTCGCGGTGACGAACGGCCATGATCGTACCTTCTTCGGTTTCGGCGATCACATTCAGGCTCTGGGGCAGCGATGCTTTTTCAGCCACAAGTGAATGGTATCGTCCGGCGATCAACGGAGAAGGGATATCACGAAAAAGCTCGTCACCATTGTGAAAAACCTCACTGCTCCGACCGTGCATCGGCTCGGAAGCACGCCCGATTTTTCCACCGAAGACCTGGACAATAGCCTGGTGCCCTAAACAGACACCTAAAATGGGCAGGACTTCGCCGTATTTTGAAACGACTTCCATCGAACAACCCGCGTCGTTTGGCGCGCCCGGCCCAGGGGAGATCACAATTGCCCGGAATGAATTTGAGTTCGTCGGCAGAGGCTGATCGTTTCTTATCACGCATGTTTCGTGGCCCAGTTGCCGAAAATAACGGGCTAGGTTGTGAACGAAGCTGTCGTAGTTATCGATGATCAAGATCATGGCGTAAGCGCTCGCAACATTCCCGCGGCTTTGGTCCATGTCTCTTCGTACTCACGATGCGTGTCGGATTGGCTGACAATGCCGCCGCCGACCGGGATCTGCCACCAACCCCTCGACGCCGTTATCGTTCGAATCAGAATATTGAAATCGAGTGATCCGTCAAAGCCGATATAGCCCAGGGATCCGCAGTAGGCGCCGCGAGCCGTCTGTTCGAGTTCAGCGATGATTTCCTGGGCACGTATTTTGGGTGCCCCGGTAATGGAACCTCCCGGAAATACTGCTTCAAGCAAATCAACAGCATCGCATTCGTCCCGCAATTGGCCTTGAACGGCTGAGACCAGATGCAGAACACTCTCGTACTCTTCCAGTTCGCACAGCTGGGTAACACGGACCGAGTCGTCGTTGCAAACACGAGACAGGTCGTTTCGCATCAGATCGACAATCATCGTGTTTTCCGCCCGATCTTTTTCGCTTGATTTCAATTCGCGTTGTGCGTGCAAGTCGACTTCCGGATATCGAGTACGTTTACGAGTTCCTTTGATGGGGCGAGACTCAACGGTGCCAGCACGGAGGGCAATCAAACGTTCGGGAGAAGCACTTACGATTTGTGAAGAGCCCAAATCGAAGTAGCCCGAGAACGGAGACGGATTGCATCGGCGTAAACGCTCGTATAATTGGCTGGCATGACAATTGGCCTGAAAAAGTAAACGTTGAGCCAGATTGATTTGAAAAACGTCGCCCGCATGGATGTAGTCAATTGCTTTTTCAACAGTTTCGATGTACTTGTTCTGTGAATAGTTGCTAAACAGGCCGTTGAGTCCAAGAACCGGGTAACTTGGAGCCAGCTGTTCCCTTGCAATTGGTTCGACAGTCCCCGGCAGATTTAGGATCGGCGATTCGAGTATCTTGAGGAAACGGTTGATCCGTCGTTGCGCAACTTCGTGACGCGGCCCGTCTTCGAGCTCCGGGAATCCCTGCGAAATCAGGAAAGCTCGATTCGTTTCATGATCCCAGGCGAGAACGATGTCATAAAGACCAACCGCAAGCGATGGCAATTCAAACTCGCAATGACTGGGGGGAGGAATTTTTTCCAGCGACCGATTCAAATCGTAGCTGAGCAGTCCGGCAAGTCCGCCTTGAAAAGGTGGCAGGTCTTCGAGTTTTGGACAAGAAAACTGCGATACACGCGATCGAATGTCCGCCAGACGTTGTCTGGAATCGACCGGAAATTGTATCCACTCAAACGGTTCGGCAGTGAGAAACGAATACCGACCAAGTGGCTTACCATTGGCGGTGTCAACGGATTTTGAACTATCCAACAGCAAAACATTCTTTAGCCTTGAAAATCGCTTGAACGCAGCAAGCACGTCGGGCAGGCGGTCGAATTCATACACCAACGGCGTAAACGACTGGTTCAGAGAACGTGCGGATTGTATTTGCGTCTGGCTCACGAAGACCATTAACGCGTTAACTTTGACGAAAAGCAATAGTGTCAACTGTTTTCCGGGGCACGATATTTTGTCAGCCGATGCCGGTTTTTTTCCGATACGGTCAAGTGTCCCCAATTCAGGGCTTCGTCCTGAGTGTATTGTTTTCCAAGTGCCAAAGCCGTCATCGCCTTGCACATTTCGTATCCAAGGTAAAACGCGTGCGAAGGATTAAGATTCGTGGCGTTCGTCGCCGCAAGTTGATCGAAAATCTCAAACGGATCGCTGTCATGCAGGTGCAAACCCGATCCCAGCAAGTGAATCTCATCCTGCTCCGCAAGAATTCGATAATTGTGGTCGCGAATCATGTCCGACATTTCTTTGATCTGATCCACGCCAAATTCCAGGATTTCGGGATCGCGAAGCTGTACGAGTGCATCAGAAATGTGTTTGGGTGGGACGCGGTTGTGAATGGAATGAAAGAGGATTCGCCGAGCTATGTTGCATTCTTTTACGCTCGTGCGAGCCCAATTGATCACCTGAGTTGTTAAGATGCTGTGGATTCGCAGCTCCTGACAGACGGCCAGCAGGAGAAAATTCACGCCAGCGGAATCGACGTCCGAAAGCTCAGTCAAGTTGCCGATCCCCATCATCATTTCGATGTCCGGCCAACGATCACGGGCGAGCATGTAGCGGCGGAGGCTATTCGCAAATCCAAATCCAATCGGATCAAGAATCGGATCGATGCGAAAGCGAACCCGTTGTTCGGTTAAGGTTTTGATCGTTGCATCCATCGAGCGAATGTCCGCACTTTCATCGGGAATCACAACAACTTCACAATTCCAGTCAGCTGCGAATTCGCGGTTGCTTTCGTTAACGGACAAGACCAGTTCAGCGCCGGCTCGAACCGCTGCCCCAATTTCTTTCGGATTCAGGCTGTCGATCGAAACGCGATGACCTTCATCAATCAAAGCCGAGACGCACTCGGAAACGGCGTTCCAGGTTGAGTTTGGATCGCAGCCCAGATCGATCAAGTCAGCTCCGTCGCCGCGCAACTGTTTCGCCGCGGCAATAATTTCTGCCAAAGACATCCGCGGAGCATGATTAATCTCGGCAATGATCTGGATATCGAACTTGTTGAGATCGTCGGCGGGTGTTTTTTGACCGAAAAACTGTGGCAACTTACGAAGATCTTTGGGGCCAAACTCGATCTTGGCGGCCGTCACGGCTTGAATGGATTCCAGGTCGCCTTCACTGTAGCCGGGTAAAATCACTCGCGTCGTACCGTCCGGGATCTCCAGGCGAGGTGCCATCCAATGCGTTGTCAACAGTGCTGCGACTGTAATCGGCAGGACTTGGATCGTGTAATCGAATCCACTTGTATCGGCGACATTCGCGGCGACGCGACTTAAAGCCGACTCAGCCAGACGACCGGTCACAAAGTGGATTTTTTCTTTCGTCATCTAGGTTGAACCACTCGTTGGCAGGGTGTTTTCTGAATTGTTATCATCGCTCCAAAGGACACAAAGAATCGTTCGAAAGGATTTGAAGCGTATTCTTGGTGCGTTCGCGAATTGTTTGCTTGTTTCGCCCTCAGTGACAGCTTATTTTTAATGAGTTCGTTGAAAGTCACCACCGCCCTCCTCGTCAAGCTTGGTGACTGGCCAAATTGTGGACAATTGATGCACAAAATGAAATCTCTTCGATATGCAAAACGATTGGTCGGTTTTGATTCGACCAGTTCGCTCAGCAACCGACTTGTCAGCAAATACCTGGAGATGAAGCTGACGAAGCACGGGTTCGTAGTCGAAAAGATTGAATATCTCGACGAAAAACGGGTTCCTAAAGTCAACCTGATCGCCAAGAAAGGCGGTGGTCGGGGAGGATTAGCGTACTTTAGTCACACCGATGTTGTGCCGGCAAAACGTTGGTTTACAAACAAGTTTGGCCCATTCGAACCGGCCATCGCACGGCAAAGACTTTATGGCCGCGGCAGTTGTGACATGAAGGGCTCAATCGCCTGCATGTTGACTGCTGCTCAACGATTCGCTTGGGACGATCTCAAACAGCCGATCTATTTTGTCTGTACCGCCGATGAAGAAATCGGTTTTGGCGGCGCTCGACGAGTTGTCGAAGACAGCAAGTACTACCGCGAAATGGTCGCCAATCGAACCAAGGCCATTATCGGGGAGCCAACATCGTTAGAAGTTGTTCATGCGCACAAGGGCTCAATCGAACTAACCGCCACCTCTCGCGGGCAAGCCGCACATTCGAGTTCCAAACAAGGGCTCAACTCGAACCTCGCCATGATTCCATTCCTGGCGGACCTCAAGGCGATTCATGACGAAACCGAATCAGACCCAAAGTGGCGAAACGACGCTTTTGATCCACCTACCATGAGCTGGAACATTAGTGTGAAGGATGATGTTGCCGCGATTAACGTGAAAGCGTCCAAGACGATTTGCCGAGTTTATTTGCGAACAATGCCGAACGTGGACGAACAATCCTTGTTGGATCGCGTCGCCGAGTCGGCCGAGGCCAACGGAATTGAGTTGCAAATCAATCGCTGGGGGCAGATCTTATATGTCGATCCGGATTCTGAATTCGTAACGGAGTCGTTGAAACTGGCGCACAAAATAAGACCCAAAACGGTTTCCTACGGAACCGACGGCGGAGTGTTTACCGAACTCGAAGATAAAATTGTCTTCGGCCCAGGGAGCATTGCTCAGGCCCATACTCGTGATGAGTGGATTGCAATAGAGCAGCTGACCATGGGAACTGAAATGTACGCCAAGATGATTCGCCACTGGTGTTGTTAACCCGTTAGAAACGGCCGAATCAGAAAATAGCCCAAGCTGAAGATGCCTGCGTCAACGACTAAGTGACTGAGCCAAGAGGCCTTCAGCGATCCTGAGTAAAGGTACAGGCAAGCCCAAACCACGCCACCAATCCCCACGCCAAACGCAAGCAAATAGGCCAGGGGTGAATCAGCGTTAAAGAAAACGGCTAACAGGATCACGTGGTGTGCCATGAAACCCAAACTGGAAATCACGACAGCCCACGTCGAAGAAAAGTACTTGTGCAGATAACCAAGGACAAACCAACGCCAATAGTACTCTTCCAGAAACGAATGACAGATGGCATAGAATAAACCCAAGCAAAAAAACTTCCAGGTCGAATCGATTCCCATCCCGATCGTTTTTTGCTTGACTTTTTCCACAAGTCCACCGGCAATTTCGGTCGAACTCAAAAATCCGAAATAGACGGTCATCATCAAGGCCACCACAAACACGCCAAAACCAATTCCGATCAAGTCCGCTCGGGATAGCTTGCCGATGTGTCCAAAAATTTTGTTGGTCTTGAAGAAGTCTCGATGAAAAAACCAGATCCAGGTAATTGGAAAAACAAACTGGGCGAACTTGCCAATGGCGTATGCTGTTTGTTGCACGGACGGCGCGTTATTTTTGAGCAGGACGAAATAGATCCACGTCAACAGGGATGGGTAAAACGTCGCGGCGATGATAATGTGCCAATCCCAACGACGCGGCGGATGAGCTGGGGAAGACGTTTCAGTCATAACAGTGCCAGGGCGTTCGTTTCATGTTTTCGGTAGATCGGTTCAAACTGGATCGTGTGCCAATACTCTTTCGATTGCCGACGCAACCTTTTTAATTGTCTCGGCTGATTCCAACAGTACCGGATGATGAAGCAGAACGGTCTGTTGCGCCGCGATCTGACTATTGACCAGTGATCCATTCTTGCGGCAACGTCTCGGCGAACGACGTGTAAAACCGCGAAACGCCGAATCGATCGCAATCCCTTCCGCTTGAATCGCCTGGATAAATTCGTCTCGTGTCCAACCGCCCTGAGTGGGATTGGCAAGCAGCCAAGGCACCTTGTAATAGGCTGGCAAAAATTCACGCGCGACAGCCTGTTGCAGTGACGTGAGTCGCTTCAAGTTCTCCGTCAGTTCAACAAGGCGTTTGACGTTTTCGTGCCGCCGCTGAGTATACGAGTGCAATTCGTTTAGTTGAGGAAGCAACGCGGCTGCCTGCAACTGACTCAATGGAAAAGCGTCGTTGCCTCGATTTGCAAATATCTTGGCTCGTTGAAAAATGTCGGTATCGTTGGTCAGAACTGCCCCACCTCGCCCGGCCGAAAGTAACTTACTCCCCCCAAAACTCAAAACGCCCACGTCACCTTGCGAACCGAGTGGCTCTGCCTCAACGAATCCGCCTGGACTCTGACAAGTGTCTTCGACAATCGCAATCGTGGTTCCATCAAGTGCTGCTCGAATCGCCGCGATATCGGCGATTTGACCATGCAGATGAGAAACGACAATGGCCTTTGTCTTGTTTGAAATTGAATCGGACACGGCGGTTGGATCGATAATCCAGCCGTCTTGGATGACGTCAACCAAGACCGGCAACGCACCGATTTCTTCGATCGCCCGAAAGTTGCCTGGAAAATCGTAACCCGCGAGGATGACTTCGTCGTCCGCCCGCACGCCGACTCCACGCAAGGCAAGTTCGACTGCAATCGTACCGCTGGAACAGAGAACAACATGTTCGCTTTGAAATTGGGCCGCGAGCTTTTCAATTAAATTTTGCGTCCAGCGACTTTCATACTTTCCCCAACTTCCGTCGCTCAATGCTTCTGAAACCGAATTTTCAATTTCTCGTGTCGTCCGTGGCCAGGAAGGTGGACCCTCCGGGATTGTGGGGGGCCCTCCATGCAGGGCCAGCTGATGTTCGCTCAACTCATTGCCTCGATTCCGTTAACTGACTCTCAATTTATCGTGTTTATCGAACAAGTCGTTGTTGGGTTGTGGCGGATTAACCTATAATTCTTATTCGAGTTGTAACACGAATTGTAGCACTGTGAATTAATGAAACCCATTCGGTTCTTGATGATTGGCGGATTTCTTGGAGCGGGCAAGACAACGACGATTTCGCGATTGGCAAAATACTATACCGATTCCGGGTTAAATGTCGGTTTGGTTACTAACGATCAGGCGTACGATCTAGTCGATACCCAGACACTTCGATCGCAGGGTTTTGATGTTGGTGAAGTTCCCGGGGCCTGTTTCTGTTGTAAATTCGATGATTTAATTGACACGGTCAGCGGACTATCCCAGGAAAAGACCCCGGATATTGTAATTGCTGAACCGGTGGGAAGTTGTACCGATTTGTTCGCGACCGTGATTCAGCCGATGCGAGAGTTGTTCGGTGACCGTTTCGAAATGGGGCCATTAATTGTATTGCTCAAACCGGAGCATGGAAAAAAAATTCTTGGCGAGAAAAAAGGCAAAGGGTTCTCGCCAAAAGCTGAGTACATTTTCCTGAAACAACTCGAAGAAGCGGACTCCATTGCCATCAACAAAATCGACAAACTGGCAGTAGCAGATCAGCAGATGTTGTTGAATGCGGTCAAAACGAGA
>JAHEJI010000051.1:21314-29599 GCA_024638965.1 Planctomycetaceae bacterium | reverse complement strand
TGGATTCCGCTTCCGTTTCTTCCACAAGTGTTCTGTTGGCAAGATCGAACGACGCGCCGTCACCGAACGCAAGATAATCGGATTCGCCAGGAACTACCGGTCGCGTCCGATCATAGAAATGAACTTTTCCAGCGCCCACGATTTTTCCGACGGATTTTTGAACAATCAGTGCTGTCCCTTCATCGATGCCGATGCCAAGCAACTGTGGATAACGATTGGCCAGTTGAGTCATATCTTTCTGTCGGCCCCGCTGCGAAAAATGCTGATCAATGGCAACTCCTTTCAGAAACCCCAGCCCTCGCTCGTAGCCAGGAGCCATAATGTCAAAGTTGGCAACAGGATTCGCTCGCGCCAAATAGTCAGCTTGAATCGAGGCACCCGCCGACGAACCACCAATCACTCCGCCGCGATGTAAGACTTCTTTCATCAAACGATGTGCCTTGGTTCCGTAGTATGAATCAGCAAAATTCCATTGGCGCCCGCCTCCAAACCAGATGCCATTCGCTTCGGCGAGCGGTTTCAAAAACTCGTCGTCGGTGTTGGCTTTTCCCCGGTCCTTGGTATGAAACAAGGTTGCCGATGCGACACCCATTTGCTCCCATTCTTTGATCAGACCGGATAGACGGGTGACTTCATCCCGCTCCGAGCAGGGTACGTAGATCAATTTTGCTTTTTCGCCGCCGGCCATTTCGACGAATCGCTTCATCAGGCCTTCCGGCAAAGCCCCTCCTCCCACGATGAAGAGCGTACCATTTTCGACAAATGGCTGCGGTGGGTTCGCTGGAGGAAACGGCTTGAGCCGCCTTTCGATCGCATCCCGCCGCCATGCGGTCAAGTCGACAATCGTTTCGTAAGGACTCGAATTTCCAGAGGTCGCCCGTTTGACGTGTTGAATTCGAAGCGGCTGTTGCTCGTTCGCCATTAACGCAAAAGTCGTTTGTCCTTGCCCGTAAACGCGAATTTTCCGTCCGTTCAATATGAACGCAGTTCCAGGCTGGACACCAATTCCGACGAGATTGGGATTGGCAGCAAGAGAACTTAGCAAGTCGTTTCGATTGACGGCATCGTTGTATTGGGTGTACACGACGGCGTCAGGGATCAAGCCAAGTTCGTCACTAACAAGTGACATTCCCATCATAGTTTCATGTTTGTAACGCCCCAGGCGAGTGGCGACAGGCCCTGAAGCGCAAACGACTCCCCGGCGATTTACAACTCCCACGATCGAGTCTTTCAGGAGGTCAAGGATTTTGGTTTGTTTTTTGTCCAACTGAACAGCGGAATACAACCAGACTCCTTTTAAATCGACAAATATCTGGGCGATGGATTCTTCGCCGCCTGAAATCAAGTCCTGATCGACTTTTTTCACGTCGATCGAACCCGCACTTTCAAACGCGGATGTCAACTCGGAATCAAAGTCGCCATCCGCGAAATCCAAAACCAGGATCCTGGCTTGGTCGCCACCAGCCGCATTCAGAAACAACTCATTCAGGCCGCCTGCGAGGTTCGGATCAGACGAAACACAGACGGTTCCATTGATTTTGAGATCCCTCGGCCAAATCGAAAAATCTTCATCGAAAGACTGAGCCCAAATTTGGCCACAACTCAAAAAAGTCAACAGCATCAAAAAAATGTGCGGAATTGGATAACGCATGGTTTTCCTGCCAAATTGAGTTGTGTTCACGGATAGCCCATTAGTGGGCAACGTTATCTTAACTAAAACAACCATACATCGGGACGTTTCGACGACTCACGGCAGACCGAAATATCGAGTTCTTCAATGGGGACGAAAGGTGGTCGAATCTAAGAAAATCGCCCGACACATGGCTGATTCTCCCAAGCTAACTAGAATGAGAGAACTTTTGGGTTTGTCGTGAGTTTAATTGGCTGTTCTATTTGCAGCTAACTGAAATTCAAACAGGGAGATTTGATGAGTCACCAATTTTGCAACTTCGCCAAGTTCATGTTCTTCATCATGGTAGCTTCAGTGGTACCAAACGGTGTCGTTGCACAATACGGCGACGTTTCAGAACCGCCCGCAGATTTGAAGACCGGATTTGATTCGATCACAGCGGCGCAAGCCGAAGAGTGGTTAGGCGTTTTGGCCGGACCCGAATTTGAAGGTCGCGGGACAGGCCAGCAGGGCTACATGAAAGCGGCCCACTGGGTTGCCGGTAAACTGGCCGAGTTTGGGCTTGAACCGATCGGTGACGGCGACATGTATTTTCAGATCATGCCAATGACCAAGCGCTCTCCCGACATGTCAAACTGCAAAATCTTCTGCGACGATTGGGAAATCGAAGGCAAAGGAAACCTGGGCTTCGAACGCTATACCGATCAAGGTGAGATCAACGGTGACGTTGTTTTTCTTTGCATTCATGGTGAAAATCCTTCCTTGCCAGATGACGTCCAATTGCGAGACAAAATCGTCATCTACTCAACGGACTCGGATGCATTCGCACGGGCGCCTCGGCTGATTGCCCGTCAACGGCCCGCCGCATCCATCCGCATCATCGATTCTCCGCCTAAATCAGTTTCGCAAACCACTTTCCCCGGCCGAAGAAGACGGTCGACCAGCGTTTCAGGAACCATTCTTGACTCGGCCGCATGTAAAATGGCCGAGTCATTCGGTGTCGATGCCAATTGGAATGACAGCTCCAACATGGTTGAAACAGGCAAACAAATTACGATTCGAATGCAGCTACGAGAGGAACAAGCGGGCGCCCCTAACGTCGTTGCTCTCTTGGAAGGCTCCGACCCCGAACTTCGCGATGAATACGTCGTGATTGGGGCACACCTCGATCACCTCGGAACACGTGGCGGAACCGTCTACCCAGGCGCGGACGATAATGGCTCTGGTTCGACAGCGGTTCTTAGTATCGCTCGGGCAATGGCCGCGAACCCGGTCAAGCCAAAACGAAGCGTCCTGTTTATGTGGTTTGCCGGTGAAGAAATCGGTTTGGTTGGGTCGCGGTATTACACCAACAACCCGATTCTTCCCATTCAAGACATGACTTGTATGTTCAATATCGACATGGTCGGTCGCAATGAAGATCAAGGCGAGGGTGATGGGGACGCCGAAAACGAAGGACACATCCACTTGGTTGGCAGCCAACGAGGCGAAACAGAGTTGCACGATATCGTGCTCGCGGCAAACGAGTATGTTGGTTTCGAATTTGAATTGGATATGGAAAGCGTCTGGAATCGAAGTGACCAGGTCAATTTTTACAAACAAGGCGTTCCGGTTGCGTTCCTATTCGGCGGATTCCATCCCGATTATCACCAGCCGTCTGATCAAGTGCCAAAAATCAACTATCCCAAGATCGCTTCGGCAGCGAAGTTGTATTACATGGCAGTTCATGCGGCAGCCAATCACGGCAAATTTGAATTGAGAGCCAAAAGCCAGGCAGAAGGCCGATAGGTGTCTTGTCGGCTGACATGTCGGAATCTTGTTCGATGAACGCTGGTCAACGTCCATCCACCTGCATTTGCAATAAACAACCCTCCGTGAAAACACGGAGGGTTTTATGGATAATACGTTAAAGTAGTTTGTGATCGCTACCTTGTCCGGCACGCGAAACGTGAAGTGAGAATTGTTCGTTCGCGTGAGCAGGGCCCCAAAAAAGGCGGGCGGCCATCCGAAGAAATTCCGCGCTATTGCCGATTCCGCTCGGCCAAATGGATCAGGAAAGCGTGGCGCAAAGCCGTTTCCTTGTATCGGTCGTAGCGACCGGAGGCACCGCCGTGCCCGGCATCCATGTTGGTCTTGAGCAACAGCAGGTTGTCGTCGGTTTTGGTTGCTCGTAGACGGGCAACCCATTTCGCGGGCTCCCAGTATTGAACCTGCGAATCGTGTAGTCCGGTTGTGACCAGCAAGTTTGGGTAATCTGCTGCCCGAATGTTGTCGTATGGCGAATATGAAAGCATGTAATTGTAATATTTCAAGTCGTTGGGATTGCCCCATTCATCGTATTCACTCGTCGTCAGCGGAATACTATCATCCAACATGGTTGTCACGACATCGACAAAGGGAACATCGGCGATCACACCGTCATAAAGTTCCGGGCGAAGATTGATTACGGCGCCCATCAGTAGTCCACCGGCACTTCCCCCCCGAGCATACAGACGGTTTGCGTCAGCGATTTTTTCTTGGATGAGAAAGTCGCCGACGTCAACAAAATCGGAAAACGTATTTTTCTTTTTAAGTAGTTTGCCGTTCTCGTACCACAGACGCCCCATTTCCTGGCCACCACGAATGTGTGCAATGGCGTAGACAAAACCTCGATCGAGCAAGTTGAATAACGTTGACCTGAAACCGGCGCCCATACTGGCGCCATAGGATCCGTAACCGTATTCGAGACAAGGAGCCGAACCATCCAGCGGAGTCGACTTGTGGTAAACCACAGATACCGGAATCTTCGTGCCATCGGCCGCAGGTGCCCAAAGTCTTTTCGTCAGGTAGTTGTTTTTGTCAAATCCTCCGAGGACCTCTTGTTCTTTGATAATTCGTTTGTCTCGGGTTTTCATGTTGTATTCAATCGTGCTTGGCGGAGTTCGCAACGACGAGAATGAATACCTCAGCCAATTTGTGTTCGGGTCTGGCGTAACCGATGCGCGAGCGACATAACACGGTTCGCCGAAATCAAGTTCGTGAGCTTCGCCCTGGTTGTTTCTGAGGATGATTTTTAAGCGCGTTAGACCATCACGTCTCTGGTTTACGACGAGGTAATTAGCGAAGAGATCAAAATCCTCCAGGAAGATGTCTTGGTTGTGGGCGATCACTTCTTCCCAATTCGATTTCTCCGGTTGTTCAACTGGCGTTTTCATCAATCTGAAATTGGTTGCTTTCCAGTTGGTTCGGATATAAAAATGGTCACCGATGTGGTCGACCGAGTATTCGTGATCGCGCTCGCGAGGTTGAATGACGGTCGGTTGTTCATGGGGTGCCGTGGCACTGATGAATCGATATTCGGAACTCAAAGTCTGCCGACTTCCGATAAGAATGTATTTCTTCGATCGCGACTTGGAGACGAAACAGCTGAATTCTTCGTCGTCTTCCTGAAAGACGATCGAATCGTCGGCGGGTTCTGAGCCCAGTTGATGGCGAAATATCTGAAATGAGCGAAGTGTCTCAGGATCCTGACGGGTGTAAAAAAGCGTTTTGTTGTCTTCGGCCCAGACGATGTTGCCGGTGATGTCCTTGATTTCGTCCGCCAAAAGTTGACCCGTGCCCAGATTCTTGATGCGTAGCGTGTATTTTCTACGTCCAACGAAATCAACGGCATAAGCAAGCAGGTTGTTATTGTTGCTGACGGTCATTCCTCGAACGGCGCAATACTCGTGTCCTGCTGCCAATTCGTTAACGTCCAACAGGATCTCTTCTTTCGCAGTCGCGTCATCGTCCTTGCGTCGACAATGGATCGGATACTGTTTGCCTTCTTCGGTACGCGTGAAGTAGGAGTATCCTCGATCGGGAATTGGCGCCGACACGTCCGTTTGCTTGATTCTCGCTTTTGTTTCTTCAAAAAGGTCCTGCTGAAGTTTTTCTGTCGCAGCAAGTTCCTGCCGCATGTAGGCGTTTTCCGCGTTGAGATAGTCGACGACTTCCTGATTCTCGCGTTCTTTCAGCCAGAAATATTCGTCCATTCGAACATGATCGTGCATCGTCAAAGCCGTTGGTTTTTTGGCAGCGACGGGTGGTTCAATTTGTTCCTGGCTATGTGAGCTGTTCAGGAAGGTGCCTGAAAAGAAAACAATATTCAGAAGGATTAAGACAACCGGTTTGTGCAAAATTGAAGTCATAGGTCTCCCTTTACATCGAAGCTGATTCGTCGTTTGATTCTAATCCGCTGCTTGGACGGGAAACAGGCGCGGGTTATCTGGATCCCATTTCGGCGACTGCCTTCTGGTAAGTTGCCCCGACGCTGGGGAGCAAGTTCATCGCGTTTCCACAATAAATTTTGGCCAAGACCTCGTTTGGGAGCCCAACTCCGTAAATATTCCAAAGACCCTGGGGCGGCGGCACTTTTTCGGAGTACGGGAAATTTTCGTCGAACGTTTCGAGAAAACGCCAGTAATAAGTCAACCGTTCCTCGGGCCAGGGGCCGTCGGTTCCAAACAGGACTCGATTCTGATACCTGATCATGAACTTTCGAGCCGTGTACGGTTGGCGGCCCAATTCGCCGATCCGCGAAGCTAACTCGACATAAAGATTGGGCAATTCGTCAAGCCAGTTTGCCACCGTTGCGAGATCCTCGGGATTTCCGGCCATGTGGGCACCGATGAACTTTGTGTTGGGATGTTTTCTAATGACGTTGTTTCGAGCAGCCAGCAGTTCATTTCTGGATGGAAATTCATCGCCATAAAAACTCCACTCGGGATGTCGCGACAACTCCTCGTACCGTTCATTCGACGCGTCGATGGGCTCAAAAAACGCGGCAGGGTCACCCGTGTGGATAATGACCGGTAGTTCAAGCTCGCCACAGGTGTCCCAAATCGGGTCAAACATTTCATTGTCAATCCGGAAAAGTTTGTTGTCCGCGTTTCTATATTGCAACCCAAACTGCTTAAAGAATTTGATACCCACAATTCCATTTTGTTTGGCTCGCCGAATTTGTTCACATACTTTGCGGACAAATCCAGGGTGATTGCAGGCCCAGGTTCCAGGATTGTCCTGGTCGCCGGCGCCTTTCCAGTCGATGTGTGCGAATACAATAAAACGATTGGGATACTCTTTCTTCAGGTATTCGATATGTGTGGTTTCTTCACCCAGGCGTGCGTCAAGGCTTGTGCAGATCGCGATTTGGTGTCGATTCATGACGTCGACAAATTGGTTTAGCGCCTCGATATCTCCCTTCAAACGAAATCCAAAGTGCGTATGAATATCAATCACGGGATACTTCGCCCGTTTCAAATTGTTCGACGCAACGTTGAGCATGGACCGGGGTTTGAATTCATCTATTGGCAACATTGGAAGGCGTTGTTCTGACGCACGATCCTGGCCGCCATTGGCGGATTCCGAATTCTGTGCTTGCGATTTCCCGAGCCACAGAAAACAGACCGCCAACAATACGACGGCCAAAAGAAACTTGCGCCTGTTTGCAAAAACAATTAAGGGATTGTTGAATCGGAAAGCTACAAGGCCCATATTCGACTCCAAGTTGCATTGAGTTTCATTTCAAGGCAGTATAATGCATCTTCAAAAGGCCTGTTTGACTCGATTCCAATTTGCATCGGATTCTAATGCGTTTCAGTCTCCAGCAGCTGTTTTTGCTTTTCTTGCTGATGGGAATTATTGGAGGGCTTTACTCTGCCGTATTGCGACGTCCATTCACCTATCAACTCAGTCGAATTGACGTTTCAGCGGACGGCAATCTGCTCGTTGGCTGCAATTCGCAAGGCTGGGAACTGATAGATTTGCGTTCCGGTAGACGGAAATTCATTACGACGAGTGGAGCCTTTATGTTTTCATTATCATCGAGTGAGATTTCATTTTGCGACGATGATACGGTTGCGATTAGCGGTGGATTTCCCTTCCCACGCCAAGTGACTCAATATTCAATTAGTCGCAACGAAGTCATCCGTCAGCAATTGGACTCTTCCAATACGGACCCGTTCGTTACGACCCGTTTTGACTCGTCGCTGTTCACCCACAGGGCAGACAACGAAGCATTTCAATCGGATGCAAAATCAGGGAAGGCGAATATTTCATTTTATCGGAAGCTGGATCTGCAACGTCTTGGGATACGTTTGAGTTTTCCGTTTTCAGTATCCGATGTGGCGACGAATTCAAATGGCACGCTTGCCGCGATTGGCACATCCGGAATCCAGGAAAAAAACCGGATTTGGAATTTGATCGAAAACAAGAAAACTGAAGAATGGAGCGGCGACGTTGAGCAACTTTATTTTTCTCCCGACGACAAACACCTCTTAACGATCAACGAAAGATATCTTCGGCTGCTAGATTTATCCACGATGGACGAAATCTGGTCGCTCCGACAAGAAGGACAGTTGTTAAAAAAATCGGCCATTTTTTCGCCGGACGGGCGTTATCTTGTAATCGGACAGCAAGATTCCCAGCGGTTTGATATTGTTGAAACGGATTCAGGAGAAGTGACAGCCAGCTATACGCCAGTGGGTGGGAATTGGCGCATTTTTTCGGCGACTCCAATCGCGTTTAGTCCAGACAGTCAATCGTTCTATGTTGCTGGAGCGTCGTCAGATAAAGGCATTCAAGTCGTTGATTTGGCGACGGGCAGAACAATGAAAACGATCGGTCGATTTAATCG
>JAHEJI010000051.1:0-21304 GCA_024638965.1 Planctomycetaceae bacterium | reverse complement strand
CCTATTTTTGGCAATCCTTCAGTTCCAGGTCGGTGCAAATCCAAGTCCAGTCGTTAAGCAAAAGTGACGAATACGGGAGCGCTCTGGGAAGAGACCAGGCAATTCATCCGCGGATTGAGGCGGTCAAAGACCGTCTTCGAATCGTCAAAACATTAATGGCGATTGGAGGTGTCATCGCCATCTTATGGGCCGTCGTTCCCATGTTCTACGGAAATATGTTTTTTCCAGCTGGCAGTTTTATTCGCGTGGTGTGGCTGTCGTTCAGTCTGTTGACGGGAATTTTGGCGATGACCAAAGGATTTGGAAAAGGAGAGAGTTTTTTACGCACGGTTGCCGCATTTCAAATATTGAATCTTTGCAATCTGGACGGTATTAACTGTATTTTGGGCATTATCTCAACAATCGTTCTCAACCAGTCTGAGGTAAGGAGTTACTTCGAGGTCAATAAGAAGTTAGGCGACGTTCAAATTGAAACCGGTTTTACGGAATTAACGGGTCAGACGCCTTGAAGCACGGCAGATTCGCGTTTCTCTGACGCTCGTCGTAGTTGTCTATATTGCGTTAACCTACGCTTGAGTGGCTTCTTGCCCGGACTATTACGCCTGACAACCCACACAATCTCGACATGAAACTCAACCACCGCGGGTGGCTTCTCATTGTTCTCGTTGCGTTCACGCAACTTGCGATTCTACTGGCATCGGAAATGTGGCTTTCTGATTGGCTGGTCTCGCGGTCGCGCGAAATCATTCAACAGGCGGACACGACATCGGTCGCATCCGAGTTATCCCTTGAGACGATCGCGCAACAGACGGCTGTGACAATCGGGACGGCGAGGAGCTACAGTTTCTTCATCATTTTGTTGGTCGGTTTGATCGGCAGCAATATAATTGTGGCCATTTTGATACGCTACAACGACGTGTTTTCCGAAGTCAATGAACACCTCGTACGAGTCAGAGATCAGAGTTCACGCGAACTGCTCCGCACAAAGAATGCCGTCATTTTTGGATTGGCGAAATTGGCTGAATCAAGGGACAACGATACAGGTGAACATCTGGACCGAATAAAAACTTACGTATCTTTGTTATCCGAAGATCTGGCACAGCATATTCCGGAAATTGATCAAAAGTTCATTCGCAATCTCGAATTAGCTTCGTCGCTACATGACATTGGAAAAGTCGGAATTCCCGATTCGATCTTGCTTAAACCAGGTCGGCTAACTTCCTTGGAACGCGAGATCATGGAAGAGCATGCCGTTATTGGCGGCGACTGTCTTGAAGCGATTCAAATGAGACTGGGTGACAACGATTTCATGGAGATAGCGAAAAACGTGGCATATTCTCATCACGAGAGATGGGACGGTACGGGATACCCCCACGGCGCGGTCGGAGAAAACGTTCCGCTGGAGGCGAGAATCGTTGCTGTTGCCGACGTCTATGACGCCTTGACGTCAAAGCGACCCTACAAACGGGCGATGAGTCACGAGGAAAGTCGGGCCATTATTGTCAGCGGTTCCGGAACGCAGTTTGATCCAGAAGTCGTCGCGGCTTTCTTGCGAAACGAGGACGCTTTCCAAGCAATTTCACTTCGCCAACAATTTGTCAACGATGACGACGCGACGAGCGAATTTCAAAAAAGATCAGAGCTCGTCGCAGCTGCCAACAAGTTGCCTCAATCGACGGTCTGATGGGTGGGCTCCAGACAAAGTAGACATCTTCAAGCTTCGAAGGCAAAACTGCGAATCGGCAGTCCGCAACCACAGTAATTTACGAGCTAATCACGAGGTTTGAGTTCAAAATCAAATGTTTGACTGTCGCCAGATTTGACTTGAAACTTCAAATCGGTGTCTCCGGCGAGTGAGTACATTTGAGAAATTCTGGGCGGAATCGGATCATCGCGTGAGTTTTCTGACATAACGTCGATGGCGGTGATACGATGCCAGCCGACTTCGGCACCAAATTCTTCGGAATCGCCTTTATATTTTAAGCGATAATGCCCGTTTTCATCGGTTATTGCCTGAGACGACTGACCGAGCGATCCTTCTTCCGGGTCAGGCGAAAATAAGATCTTCACTTCGGGCAACGGCTGTCCGTCTTGCGTGACGGTTCCGGTAACCTCGACAACCTCGACCGTCGGTCCCCAGCAACCCACCGTTGCACAAACAAAAAAAACAACTAGCAAGAATTGAAATTTCATCAGTGTCGGTCACAAGTGTGTTTGCGGAATGAACGAGCCCGCTGACGCGGGCTTTTTTTGACGCCATCGTGTTTAATTTTAATAATCGTCGACGATAACTTCACCTTCACCACGCGTACTCAACGCCTGGTAGGTCACCATGTTAATTGTTTCTGAAATGTAATTAACAGATCCATCACTCAAGCAGAAATTCGCCCCACCGGGGTGACCGCTGCCAAAAGCTGACAAACGGATGTTTACATTGGAATAGTTGGCATCTGCATCAGGAGGAGTGATGTAATTGATCGGTGCGTCCAGTCGTGTCGATCCAAATATGTGTGAGGTTCCATTACCTCCGCCAATCCACCCCCAGGCGCCCCACTTCTTAATCGGATATCGACTGTAGGCGAACGTCCCGGCGTGCAGGATCTCGTCAAAATTTGGATCAAAGTGGTAGCGTTCGCCAAACAAAAATGTGTTGGTCGTACCGTCAATGATCGAAGCCATTTCGCAGGCCTTGGCATTTGGTTCCAAGTTGGGTTGATCGAACGGATCAGAACCGGGTCCCGTCATGTAAAATGTACCATTGTCTTGCATGTCGGTATCACCAAAATACGTTGAATGCGTACCGCCGTTGCAAAGATAACTGGTAATTCCATGCCATCCTTGAGAATATCCTCGAGAATCCCAATCAAGTAAAACAGGACCTTCAACTATATCAGATGGACAAACGAACGACTTGATCTCGACCGCCGTGTTGACCTCCGAAACAACCGCGTTTTCCAGATAGTTACCGGCATCGTCCACTGTATTCGATTTGGCATCATCGGCACTAAGTCTCAAATTGAATCGGTCGTGGAGATTGGCCTGCTCCATGTACGGTAAAATTTTTGTATACACAGTGTGGCCGTACCAAGTTAGCAAATATGGACTGCCGGTTTCGCCATTATCGGCTTCCGAAGTCCAAAGGCCGTCCGGAAAACGACCTAGAGCGCCTTCATAATTATGAACGGCGAGTCCAAGCTGCCTGATGTTGTTCGAACATGAAGTTCGACGAGCTGCTTCACGTACCTGCTGGACAGCAGGAAGGAGCATGCCGATGAGAATACCGATGATCGCGATGACGACCAAAAGTTCAACCAGCGTAAATCCGTCACGCGTAGAATTAGAACGGGACATCTTAAGACCCTCAAGCAATAAACGATGAAAAATGAAAATCGGGCGATGGCCCAATACTGGCGAAATTATAGAAAAACTTGCACCGCGATGAAAGCATTAGAAAGTTAATTCCCCGCTAATATTTAGCAGGAAAGAGGTAAAGCAACGCCAAAACAGTCTGCAAGTTGAATTAGTGGTTTTGCGCTGTTCCGGGAAAGCACATAAGCGATCTTGTTTCGGCTACGTGAGAAATCCCGGTTAGCGTTTGTCTGGGGAAGGAGATCCTGGAATAGCGTTCGATATTCGATTTAGTTCAACGAGAAAGCAGTCTAATTGTCCATCTGCTTGAGCAACCGCAACAGGATCTGGCTGGGATTGGACGGACTTGACGGTGGTGCATTGGTCAAATCCCACGCGTCGATCCACACCTGTTGCGTTCGTTTCATGCCGAAATCGCCGACAAGCCGCTTTTCAAAATCGGGCATGTGGGCTGCCCCGTAAAAGATTGCGATCTTCTGATTGCCTTTTGCGAGCTCTTTTTGAAGCACTTTCAATGCTGCGGCATTGCGGTCGACAATTAACATTCGATTCAATGTTGTGCCCAACCCGTTTTCCATCACTCCGGTTTCCGTGAACTGTTGAGCCATCATCGTTTTCATTTTTAGCGGATTAGCCATCAATTCGAATATGCTTTCGGAGGCGATTTGATCGGCGACCGGGTTTGACGACGATGTTTTCTCTTTCGCCATCTTGTTTTGGTTTCTCAACATTTCTGAAAGCGCACTCAATCCGACCGTTAATGGCGTTTCTCCGCGTTCGTCCATTTTTTTACTCATTTCTGTCGGGGACATGTCGGCATGAGTAAAATTCTCCTTTTGATAGTCGATTTTGGCCAATTGCGACTCAAGGCCCAACATCCTTTGGGCCGATTGTTGCAGGAAGCTTAAGGGGTTCCCTGCTCCTTTCTGACCGCCTTTTGGCACACGAGTTCCCTGGGGTGCGACCAGTTCGTACAACACGACATCGTATAGCTCAAACTGTTTATTCAGCGTGGTGTAATATTCCGCCTCCCCAATATGGACAGCGCCGATGAGGTCGATTATCGAGTCTCCACTTTTCGGGCGAAAACGAGTGATTGCCGTTTGCAAAGCGAGTGGCTCGCCGGAGTCGCCTGCTTTCATTCGCAGAAACTCGGTTTTGGATTGAAACTGAAATGGCGTTTTCGGCGGGATTACGAGCTTTGGAGATCCAAGATCCCCATCCGTCGCATTCGTTTGGGAAGAAGCAATCGAAGGCGTGAAGAAGCCCAGTGTTGTAATTAACAGCACGAGTATTGTGTCGTCGGTAAAAAGTCTCATCGATAGCCTCTTTCAATAATACCCCGATTTTGCGAGCGACATTTCAAACGAATTCATTTCAAATTGCGCAATCCGCGCTATTCGTTGCTTAGCGCCGAATCTTGGCTGAAAACTGTTCGTCGCGAAAAACATTGTTTGGTCACGTTTTTTATGGAAAACCTGGCAATCAACCAATTCCTATGTTGTCACCTGATCGGCCGCTAAATTAAGGTGGACAGTCTTTACATAATGATATGGTCAATTCGCTGATTTTCCCAACAATATCCAGCTTAATTGAAACCTGTTTCTTGGACCTTGGAAACCACAAATGCCGTCGGATATTGAAATTGCTCGTCAAGTTACTCTCCAACCCATTACCGATATTGCCGTCAAATCCGGAATCGCTCCAGAAGACCTGCAGCATTATGGCCGGTACAAGGCAAAGTTACCTTTGCGGTTAATCAATCAGTCCCAAATCGATCAATCCAATTTGATTTTGGTCACTGCCGTGTCGCCGACGCCCGCGGGCGAAGGCAAGACAACTGTGTCAATTGGTTTGACTCAAGGGATGAATCGAATCGGCAAGCGAACCATTGTCGTACTGCGGGAGCCTTCACTTGGTCCGGTTTTCGGAATCAAGGGTGGTGCAACCGGGGGCGGCTGGTCGCAGGTGCTGCCGATGGAGGACATTAATCTTCATTTCACTGGCGATTTTTCGGCGATTGAAAAAGCTCATAATTTATTGGCGGCAATTATCGATAACAACATTCAAACTCGAAGACGTTCTCTCGGGATCGATCCACGCACGATCGTTTGGAAACGCGTGTTTGACATGAACGATCGGGCGCTGCGTAAAGTCGTCATAGGGCTGGGCGGCACCGGTAACGGCGTACCCCGCGAATCGGGGTTTGACATTACCGCTGCCTCTGAAATTATGGCGATCCTGTGCTTATCAAAAAATCTGCACGATCTCAAAGAACGTTTCGGAAATATTTTCGTTGGCTTCACTCGTGAAAAGCAACCGATCTTCGCCCGGGACTTGAAAGCGGAAGGTGCGATGGCGGCGTTGATGAAGGACGCCATCAAACCGAACCTGGTACAAACGATCGAAGGAACTCCTGCAATCATTCACGGCGGCCCGTTTGCGAACATCGCCCAGGGAACCAACTCCGTCATTGGCACCAAAATGGGAATGTCACTTGCGCCTTATGTGATTACCGAAGCCGGATTTGGGTCTGACTTGGGTGCAGAAAAGTTCTTCGATATCAAATGTGCTGGCTCAGGACTTTCGCCCAAGTGCATGGTGCTGGTGGCGACGATTCGGGCACTTAAATACCACGGCGGTGCCAATTTGAAGACGCTGACAGAACCCGATCCCGATGCCGTTTCCAAGGGACTTTGTAATCTCGAAAAGCATTTGGAAAATACGCGGCACTACGACATCCCGGCGGTGGTTGCCATTAATAAATTCACAACCGATAGCGACCAGGAAATTAAACTCGTTCAGGAGTTTTGCCAAAAGCTCGGATTCGAAGCCGTGGTTGCCGATATCTGGGCCAAAGGCGGTGAAGGTGCGGAAGATCTGGCCTCGGTAGTGAGCGCAAAGATTGCGTCGGCAACTTGTTCGTTCAAGCCGCTTTATGACTGGAACCGGTCCGTCAAAGAAAAAATTGAGACGATCTGCACCGAGATTTATGGCGCCGACGGAGTCGAATATTCTTCCCGTGCAAACGATGATTTGAAGAAAGTCAAAAGACTGAAGCTGGAAGGGCTGCCCGTGTGTATGGCCAAAACACAAAAGTCGCTCTCGGACGATCCATCGTTAATTGGTCGTCCGACCAAATTCAAGGTTACCGTTCGCGAAATCGAAATCGCCGCCGGTGCAGGATTTCTAGTTCCAATTACCGGCGACATGATGCGAATGCCCGGTTTGCCAGCTACGCCAGCATCTGAAGGAATCGATATCGACGAAAATGGTCAGATTTCCGGCTTGTTCTAATTCGAAAAAATGGAATTTCGCTTTTTCAATTCGAGATTGAATAACTCAAATGGCTTTACCGAAAAATGTACTCGGCGCAGAGCTGAGACCATGTTGTACTGATCCGATGACCGGGTTTTATCGCGACGGATATTGTCGAACGGGTGCCAACGATTATGGCTTGCACATTGTCTGCGCCGAGATGACGGCTGAGTTTCTCGAGTTTAGCCGCGATCGGGGAAACGATTTGATCACGCCAGTACCCGAATACGGATTTCCGGGATTGAATCCTGGCGATCGTTGGTGTCTTTGCGTGAAACGTTGGCAGGAAGCATTTGAAGCTGGTTGTGCACCACAGGTGGCTTTGGAGTCGACTCACATGTCGGCGATTGAATTTGTTTCGTTAAAGGATCTCGAAGATCATGCGGTGAGGTAGACGCGAGAAGCGAGAAGCGAGTGGCGAGTGGCGAGAGGCGAGAGGCGAGTGGCGAGTGGCGAGAGGCGAGAGGCAAGTGAAGAATGAAGAGTGAAGCGATTGAGTCTCTAGTTTCTAGCTTCTGCTTCTCGCTTCTAAATCCGCAATCGGAGTTGATTGAGAACCTGTTTCACACTACGAATGTGGCGAATTGCCGAGTGGCCTGCGTAGATCAATTCGGTTTCCAGAGGGCCGGATCGGTTCGCGATAGCTAGCGCGAATCTATCGCGGGGAGCGGATTTTGTGGGTGGTTGAATTGGACCGATGGCGACTCCCACGTCAGCCCCAAATTCTTCGCGGACTCTTTGTGCCGCTTCGACCAGCGTGAATTGGCGATCAGTTGCCAGCCATCGTTCCGCCGCATGTTCGCTCAGAATCAAGCTGCCCTTAAAATAATCGTCCAAGTTCGTTGTGTTGGCGCCGATCAAGTGCCGGGCCACGTCCCCATGAAGTCCGATATCAACAATCGCGAGGGACTGACCAGTTTGCAAAAGGCGTTCACGCACAACTTCTTCTAATTCTTGACCGTTTTCGCCGTAGACCAAATCGCCCATGATCTCGCGAATTTGCTGAATCGTCGGTTGCATCTGTGCAAGGCAATTTTCGGCCGAGAGGTCATGGGCCGTAACTCGGAGCGAAATTGTGGCGGCACTCGCAGTGATGCCAACCTTGGGTTCACGACCTCGGAGAATCATATCTGGCAGCATGGATTCAGCCTGACTTTCACCCACTCCGAAACAATGCAACACATGGTGGTGAATGACTCGAGTTTCTCCGGTCATTTTTTGAATTTCTGATCCAACGGTCGCAAACCACATTTGCTTCATTTCCGCTGGAACACCTGGTAATGCAAAAACTCGACTTTTGATTTTCCCGGCAACTCGAAAAGTAAAATCGATTCCGGGTGCTGTCCCTTCCGGATTGTCGATGATGGTTGAACCAGCCGGAAAGTAGGCCTGGACAATATTACTTTCAGGCATCTCGCGAGAATAACGTGCAAAAACCTGGCGGATGTGGTCGACAACTTCCGGTCTAAAGTCCAACTCGACTTCCCCAGACACGGCGATCGCCTCTCGAGTCAAATCATCGGCCGTTGGACCAAGTCCCCCGGTAGATACAATGATGTCGACTCGATTCGCAGCCGTGCGAAACACATTCACATTGTCTTGGTGAACATCCCCAACAGTCGTGTGAAACGCGACTTCGACCCCCAAGTCACCAAGTTGCTGACTCAGCCATTGAGAGTTGGTGTCCAGTCTTTGACCACTGGTAATTTCGTCGCCAATCGAAATGACTTCGGCTTTGAGTTTCAATTAAGGATCCCGATTGTGTGTTGTGGGGTAATGCGCCTTCAGCCCAATGCCGTTCTGGGTTCGTGTTTTTTTTGCGTGGGATACTGCAGTTATCCTGAACTGAGTGGAGCGAATTGAAGGACCTCTCGTGTTTTTGCGCTAGATTCTTCGGTCGGGCTCTCTCAAAATGACTCAGGCTAATCTGCTTCTTTGAACCGTATTGGGCTGAAGTCTTTTGCGAACGACTCCATTCAGGTTTGAAGCTTCACTAAACTCCAATCCTATTCAACGCGAAATCGAAAAACGATCCTCCATCTGAAATAGGCTAACCTGCATTTCTACCAAGCTGTAGGGTCGCTACCCTACACTATGTTCCAGAAAACGGCTATTTGCTCAAGCTGGTTGGTCCCACAATGTTGCAATCGGAGTAGCAAGTGCTAAATGGACACTTTTTCAGTGAGGGGGAAACCGTTGTTTATGAACGAATTTCCCAGTGTGTTCGTGATTACCTGTACCAATTAACGCGTCGCAGTTTAACATGTTCAAAAGCGGAAGTTACGAAATTGACGATATTAATAGCCGCCGAAAAACCTAGTTGCCGGCCCGCTAATCCCACTATTCAGACTTTTGTCTACTCCCAACACGAATCAAGTCCAAGATACTCCGCTCTGCAATTCGTCATGGATAATTGAAACGATTCCAAAACTCGATTTGGCTATGACTTAAAGGCATGCCGATATACAACTAGAGATACATTTAAAAACAAATCAGGGTGCAAAACATGTGTGGCATTGTCGGATACGTCGGATCGCGGGTAGCTCAGGACTTCCTTTTAGAGGGCCTACGGCGGCTGGAGTATCGAGGCTATGACAGTGCGGGGACTGCGACCATTGATGAAAGTCAGCAGATCAAAATCACCAAATCGGTCGGCAGGATTTCCCGGTTGGCGAGTGAAATTGCTCAAATGCCCTGCAGCTCACGGGTCGGAATCGGCCACACACGATGGGCCACTCATGGTGCCGCTACCATCACCAACGCCCACCCTCATATTGGCGGCGACGAGATGCTCGCGATTGCCCATAACGGAGTCATTGAGAACTTCGCCGAACTGCGAACTCAGCTAAAGCAATTGGGCTACCGTTTTAACTCCGAAACCGACACCGAAGTGATAGCTCACCTGGTTGCGGATGCGGTTAAGACTCGAGCCAAACTGGCCGTCAACGGACACACATTCGATGAACAACTTGCAATTGACGCAATCAAGGATGCGATTTCTCAGCTGCGAGGGACGTTTGGCCTGGCGATCATCTTTAAACAATGGCCGGATTCAATATTTGCAGCTCGCCTGGGAAGTCCACTCGTCATTGGTATTGGCGATGGCGAACATTTTCTTGCCAGCGACGCTTCGCCGCTGGTCGGATATACGGATCGCATCGTGTACATGGCCGATCATCAAGTCGCGATGATTACGGCTGATTCACTTCAGGTTTCACATCGGGATCAAGGCGTCATTGTTCATGACGTGCAACAATTGAGCGTCGAATCGAACAAAGTTGAACTGGGCGACTACGAGCACTACATGCTCAAGGAGATTTTTGAGCAACCTGAGTCGTTGAAGAATACGATGCGTGGACGGATCAATGAAGACGACGCGACCGCCGTTTTCGGCGGGTTGAATTTGACACCTCAAGACCTCTTGAAAATTAAACGCGTCGTATTTACAGCTTGCGGAACCAGTTGGCATTCGGCACTCGTCGGCGAATATTTGATGGAAGAGATCGCTCAGATTCCAGTTGAAGTGGAATATGCCAGTGAGCTGAGATACCGCAATCCGCCGATGGATGAAAACACGTTATTGTTCGCGATTACACAAAGCGGTGAAACAGCTGATACACTCGGTGCACTTCGCGAAATGAAACGAAAAGGTCATGCGACGTTGGCAATCTGCAATGTCGTTGGAAGTACGATTGCCCAGGAAGCCGACGGCGGGATTTACCTGCACGCTGGACCTGAGATCGGAGTCGCTTCAACGAAGGCCTATACGTCACAATGCCTGGCCTTGTCAATGCTGGCCTTGTATTTCGGCCGATTGCGACATCTCAGTTACAACGCGGGCCGCAAGATGATTAGTCACATCAGGGAACTCCCGGCCAAGATTGAAGTGGCTTTACAGTCAAACCAGATCGTGTCAGACATCGCCACCAAATACGCTGACTGCAACAACTTCCTGTATCTTGGCCGACATTACAATTTCCCGACGGCGCTTGAAGGCGCGTTGAAACTAAAGGAGATCAGTTACATTCACGCGGAGGGTTATCCCGCAGCCGAGATGAAACACGGTCCCATTGCTTTGGTCGACGAGTCAACCCCCAGCGTGTTCGTGATGCCCCAAGGGTTCATCTATGACAAAGTGATGTCCAATCTCGAAGAGATCAAGGCTCGTGGCGGTCCTGTGATCGCGATCGCAGAAGAAGGCGACCAGCGTGTTGCTGAAGTTGCAGATGACGTCATCTTCATCCCGCAAGTCGAAGAGTTTCTACAACCGATCGTGACGGCGATTCCACTGCAACTGCTTTCGTATCACATCGCGGTCGCGCGCGGGTGCGACGTTGACAAGCCGCGTAACCTGGCCAAAAGCGTTACCGTCGAATAGATGGTTTGCCGGTCGTTTATATGTGGCTACTTATTAGTTGCCGGTTTTGCAGCTGTTGGTTGGGAAGAAAAATTCATGGTAATACCGGACTTGCGGACTGTTGTTGCCACATTTCGGTAATGGTGTGGAGTCTGGTTTCCACGTCTTGAACTCGTATTCCCAGAGATAGTTTGCCAATCGGACGCCGCGTGAGTCTGAGCATTCGACCGCCTGGCGTTGGAATTGGAATAATTGCGTTCAAGAACAGATTGTGGCGCGTTGAGAGGCTCGACCGCTTCCGTAACTACATTTCGGTCTTGGTATGGAGTCTCGTTTGCGAGAGGTGAGTTCATGTTCCAAGAGACTGGTTGGCCATCTGAAGCCGACGCCGAGTTCGTCGGAGCATTCGCCAAGCGGGACGGTAGGTGTGCGTTGGAAATGGAATAATTACGTTGATGGACAGGGTAATGCGGCTTATTGAGTGGCTCATTTAAGGCGCTCGTAACGAAATTTCGGTGCTTGGGGGGTGTCTGGGTTTCCGGAGGTGAACTTATATTCGAAGAGACTGGTTGCTCGTCAGCCGCCAAGTCGGTTTGAGCGATCGACAAGATTCTGGGCAGGTGCGCGGTCGAACTGGAATGATTGTTTTCACTAAAAAAGTGTCGCTGCATGTTGAGCGGCGCTGCTGATTCAGCAACAACATTTCGGTGTGGTTTTTCTGGCGGCGAACTCATTTTCGAAGCTGGTTGCACATTGGGCGCCGGGTAGGTCTGGTGAATATTCACCGATTGCAATTTAGAATTGGAACCTTCGCGTTCTCGTACGTCGATTTGCGAGTTGTTGAGAGTTGCAGGGTATGCTGCATCGGAATTTCGATGTTGGTTTGGTGTCTGGTTTACTTGGGGCGATCTCATGGTCCGGGATATCAATTGTGGATTGGGAGCCTGATAGGCCTGAGTATTCAACGGACCGTTGACCGCAAATTGGTTCGAGTTGGAAACCACTCGATCACTCACCGAGCCTTGTGCCTTGGCGAGAACGTCCCTTGAGATGGAGGCACCAAATCGGATATTGGAATTGGCTTGCGCTCGGTCGCAGCCAGCACGCAAAAAATGTTGCATTGCAACTCCAGTCTGACCGCGTACGGCGTAGAGCATTCCCAAATTGCTGTAAGCCCTTTTCAAGTTTGGATCCAGCCGCAGGGCAACTTGGTAATCTTGAGCAGCTTCCTCGAGACGCCCTTGAAGATACAAGCTGTATCCATGATCGCAAAAGATTTCGGCGTTGTTCGGCGCTAAATTGGCGGCAGTAAGATAATGAAACTGAGCTTCGTCGCTACGTCCTGACTTGTCGAGTAGCACGGCCAACCGATGATGTGCAAAGGCCACATTTTGATCCACGGCCAGAACGGATTTGTACTTTTGTACGGCCAGCTGCAACCGGTCCTGAGTTTCCAGATCCCTTGCTTCCCGGATCATCGCATTCAGATTCAGACGTTCATTACTCTGTTTCTCGAATTTCGGATTTGAATTTCCAGTATCACGCGACGTATGATTCAGCTTTGGTTTTTTGAATAATCGCGACAAAAAGCCCTTGCCCTTTTCATCTGCCGGCGATGCTTTCAACGGTGTGCAATTGAATATCGATGCGGCGACAATCAAAATCAATGCAGCATGAGCGAGGATCGGATTCGTTGTGAACATTTTTCTAATTCCAAAATGATTGCTTATCGCGATGGACCGTTGCCGCTGTCGCCGCCCGAATTCAGGCCGGGACCGAACGAACCCAAGTCGGGTGTTTCCAAATCTTTTAACTGTCGAGTTTCAAGACTACGAGCATAAATCATCTGCGCTTCCACTCCGGAAATTCCCGAAACTCTCGGTCGGCCTACAATGATTCGGTCGGGTGAAATTACCGTTCCTCGAGCCATCATCAGCTCAACGATCTTCTGACGCCGCAGTTCGTCTTGAGAAAGATCATGAGTCGATTGCACGATCACCGGACACGGGCTCAGGGGCAATAGACAAACGATCTTCTCAAAATTGCGAACTCCAGATTCGGTCAATTCCCATGTATTGGTGTTTGGGTGAGGGTAAAAGTCATTAACATAAAAAACCAATTGGGCCGTAACACCATTTTGGACCTGACAATTCATTGCGCAATTTACTGATTCACCAAACGGTCTGGCGAACGACGGCGCTGGGCAACAGTTAGCACAGCCCGAACAACGTCCGAAAAAATGTCCGCAATGGGACTGGCACGTTCCCTGGCAGCCACACGTTCCCTGGCAGCTTTGACAAGTCTGTCCATAATTGACGTTTGCATTACTCCACTGAGCATAACCTTGAAATCGACATGTCGAGCAGCCAAGGCTGGAATCGGCAGCGGCTGGACTGAGTTGAGGCGGTGACATTATCGTCTCATCGCTGAGACTATATTGGACCTTTTGTTCAGGCGCCCTTTCTTGTCCATCGGATTGTCCGATGACAAAAAAAATGACGGCCAAAAACATAGCCATTTTGCTGAGGTAATTCATGTCAGACTCCATTCTCGTCTTGATTTCTACTGTCGAGCGATAGCACCAGTCTACCGCGAGAACCCATACGGTCCGTAAACGTTGCTTGCTTCGTATTGGACCTTGGGATTTAGCTTAAATGGAATGTTCCACCCGGTGGTTGATCGGAAATTACAATCGTCAAGACCTTCGATACGGTTTAGATGATAGAATTCATGATTGGTAGGATCCTTGATGTCCTCACCTGGAAGCGTTGGTACCTGGTCTTCCGACAGACCTTCAACGAAATAGGGCGTAACCAGAACTAAGAGCTCTTTTTCAACGCGTTGATGAGTGTTGTTGCTGAAGAAGGGGCCCAGATAAGGCACATCGCCGAGACCGGGAATACGGTTGGTTTGACCGTCCAAGGCGACTTGTAACAAACCGGCGACTGCCAATGTTTGGCCTTGCTGAAGTTCACACGAAGTTTTGACCCGTCGTGTATTGAGCCCTGGAACTTCCGTGCCCGCCGTGGTAACACCAATGGTGTTGTCGATCGTGCTGACTTCTGGCGCGACGTGCAGTCGGATCGTGCTGTCATCCAGAATGTATGGGACGAAATCTAACTGCACTCCAAACTTCTTATATTGAATCGTGATTGCATTTGCGATTCCCGAACCTTGCGGTACCGGAACGGGAAATTCACCGCCAGCCAAAAAACTGGCCTCTTGTCCATGCATGGCGACTAAATTGGGTTCCGCCAAGACGCTGAGAACCTGGTTTTGTCGCAAGGCCGATATAAACAGATTAATTTGTCCATTGGGGATGATCGCGAATGCGGTGGTGGACGGCCCTGGACCCAATCCGAGCAGTGCCTCCATCATGTCTGTAATTTGGTTGGCATCGGTGATTCGAGTTCCAAAAGTTCTTCCACTTGAATCTCGATATAGCCAATCAGCACCCATTTCGCGAAACGCGGTGCGATTCAATTCAGCGATTCTCACTTTCAACATCACTTGTTGAACTCCCGGTACGCGAATCAAATTGATAATTTGCGGCGGTGGCAATGTCGCCGTGATGTCAGGTTTTTCTTCACCCGCTAGTCCTGGTCCAACATCGCCTCGCAATGCAATCGGATCCTGGCCTTCGTTTGGTTCAACGTCGGGTTGAATGTCTGGGAGAGCACCGGGTCCGGAGGTATCGCTTTCTATCGTTCGGGCAACCTGGACCGAAGACAAGTAGGCGGTCAAGGTTTGCATTATTTGTTCCGATTGCGCTGCGCTTCGAGCCTGTCCTTCAATCACCACGTGTTCGTTCATTGACGTGAGCCTAAGGCTGGCATCGGGAAAAACTTGCTTCATGTAGGCCCGGACAAAGTCCATATCATACGTTACCTGGACCACCCAACTGTAGGCTTTGCCCTCGGCAGTTACGATGGACAAATCGGTCACGCCGATTCGCTTTCCAAGCAAGCGAATGATTCTAGGGTTGGGCAGGATATCAATATCCAAGACCGTCGGGTCGCCAACTGCCACGACCGGGATATTGGTTTCGTTAGTTAACGACAATGGTTGCTGTAGTGTGAGCAGACGACCACGCCCTACGACGACGTTGATCGTTGCGTCTTCGCCTTGCAGGCTCTCAATGAACCCTCCAACAGTATTGTTGTCATCTTCCGGACGAGCGCGAAGATTTTGAATCTCTAATTGACTCCCCAAAGCTCGAGAATCCATGAGGGGAGTGTTCGGTTTTACGTTCGCCCTGTTCGGCGAACCATACTCGAGATTATCTTGCCCCAAGCTATAAGTCGTCAAAACGCTTATTGAGAGAAAGATCAACGACGCCCTGCTTTTCATAGCCAACCCCAAGTATTCCCGATGTGGAACAGTTCCATTTGGACAAACGAATTCCTTGCCCGTGTTATGAACCCGGTTTTCGGATTTATCGGATTCACCACTACTGCCCGGTCAGTAATTAAAGATTGCCCAAATATCTTCGCCGGCTTACCTATATTCAAGGAAAGACCGGTTCAAGGAGAGATCGGCCGGTCACGCGTCACTGGACATCGGATTTGCGGCTTATATGCGACGAGAGCAAGTCAATTCACGCATGTTTCGTTCGCTAATTCGAGTGGATTGACTGTTTTCCGTTCCAAAGAAACTGCAATCATCGTTCAAATCAGGGCGATAGCATCACGCGTGATTCGTACCTGTGCTTTGTTGGAGCTTGATTTCAGGATTAGCCGATTGGACGCAAGCACCGGTTCCTCTTGCAAAAACCGTTGTTAGAAAACGGCGGACTGCTCGAAACTTTAAGTCAATTCTGGAACTGCTCTAGTCCAACTGCTGGTTGGAAAAGTAACCTTGCCATGCCAAGTCGAAAACGGCCTGATTTATCGTTGAGGTTCCTTTCAGCTGACAAACATCGCGACATCTCGAAATGAGATCACGTGGCTCGGAGGCACGCCAGGGGCGATTTTCATCCTGATACTTCGCGATGATGCTATCGACAAAGGCGTCGTCGATTGGGACACCCTGCTCCGCCGCAGCTTGCACAAGTATTTTTCTGAAATGTGTTTCATTTGGTGTCCCCAAATGTAAGCGATAGCCCATTCGTCGCAAGAATGCTGCATCAGCAATATCGCTGACTTTCAAATTCGTCGCGACGATCAGCATCATGCGAAACGGCACCTTGATTTTCTTGCCGGTTTTTAATGACAAGTAATCAATTTGGTGCTCGAGCGGAATGATCCAACGATTCAATAGGTCGGCGGGATCTGCTTGCTGGCGGCCAAAATCATCGATCATGAATGTGCCACAATTGGCCTTCAGGTGGGGGGGGGCTTCATAAAACCGGTTGCTTGCATCGAAGGCCAGATCCAGTTGTTCGAGAGTCATTTCGCCGCCGGCGATCACAAACGGACGCTTGATCTTCATCCATCGCGGGTCAATCGTAGCGGATTCGTCATCGTCAAGCGGGACTTGATGATGAACCTGGGGATCGTAAAGTTGGATGATTTGATCCTCAATTGCCAGCGCATAGGGAATCCAGCAGGTGCCTCGGACGACTTGATGCAGCATTCTGCCCAGGGTTGATTTTCCATTGCCGGCTGGACCGAAAACGAAAAGACTTCGACCTGAGGAGGCCGCTAAAGCGGCCACTTCTTTTTGGCTCGTCGGGAGGATGAGTTTCTCGGTGGCTTCCATCACTTGTTCGAGGGTGATTTCATGTTTCGCCGATTGTTGTTTCTCGATCCAGGTAAAATAATCGTCCAATGAAACGGGGACCGGACCGAGGTAACCACAAATCTCAAACATTCGCCGAGCTAATTCACGCCCTTGATTTGAAATTGCGAATTTGTAGTTCAGTGCACCAGCTTGACCAATCACTTCAACCAGTTTGTCTTCTTTCATCTGCCAGAGAAGTTTACCCAGTAGCGCTGAGGACAATTTCAATCGCGCCGACATCCATTCAGTCGTGAAATTCGGAACGGTAAAAGCCGTCTTGAGAGCCAAATTCCAAGCCGCCTCATACACCGACCCCAAGGCATCGAGATCCAACAAACGTTGGGGAGCCAAGCCGGAGGATTGGCTAGGCGAAGGTGAACGTTCCTTCAGCGCGTCGGGGGTTTCACTGATGGTCATAGCTTCCTTTACTACTCCGCCAATATCAGCGACGTAAACACCGTCGTATTCTCTCCGATTTCCTCATCGTAGTCGGGAATTCCGGTTGGGTCCGATAGGACGCATGGCTGTACGACTAAACGCTTGTCATTGCCATTCAATTGGACATTCATGAAGCGTACGCCAACGAACATCACAATCGTGAATTGAGAATTGTCTCCAGGGTTAATCACGCCGGTAAACAATGCGATCGAGCGGCATTCGCCTTCAATACTCTCAAGGGCCTTTTGAATCCCCGCGCTGAGACCTGTGTCGCCCTCTAAAATCAACGGATCTTCAAGACTCGCCACGACCTCATTGTTGTCAAAATAGGACAAATCGGTATCGTTCACGCCTTCGGTAATTTGTCGTACCAGATCCGCGGTTGAATTGTTCGTTGACCCAATGTCGATGGTCCCAAAGTTTCCAGAAGTCTGGCTGATCGGAAAAATGTTAATTTCTAAAATCTGGTCTGGACTTTCTAAGACCCCGGACGCCCCACCAGTTGCGGCTGATTCTGAATAACTGTATCTGTCGGTAAAGAGTTGGCGATCCATATTTGGATTTCCGAATGAACCTTCCAGGAAATACAGTGAGTCCCCGTCTACCGGATCTACGATGTCCTCTGTAATCAATGACGGATCACTCCCCAACGTACCTTCAAAATGGGCCTGTGCACGAAAGTACTTCTCCCACAACCAGTATTCAAAAGCAAAGGGTATCATTCCCGATGTCTCACCGCTGCCGGGAACGATCCTGAATCCATTTGCGGGCAATATGACCGCCGTCGCCAACACCGAAAGGTCGGCCGTATGAGTACCCAAAACGGGGGCGAACAAGAGGTTTAATGGTTCGTCACCTGAACCGCCCTGGACGTTTCGTCTTGGAACAACCTTTACCGCGTTGATGGGAACACCTCCCCACTCAAATTCCCATTGTCCAAGCGTCGTGTTAAAACTGCCTTTGCCGGTAAAAATGTCTCGAGCTGGCTCGACATAAACGCTTGACTTGTCACCGGCCCGGTTTCTGGATGCATAATCAGCCGCCATCGCTCGTATGATCGGATCGGATTCTGCGGGGGTTCTTGTTGCCTTGAAACCAAGCCCCGGTAACATTTCCGTGCCCCCCGCAAGCGCGCCTGCATCGGCGGCCGCATGGAGTTGTGTTTTCGTCATGCAAATCCAGCCGATATCGATGGACCAGGCTAACATGCCCAGAATGACGATCAGCAACAACGCTGTCAAAATGGCAATCTGCCCCGAACGATTTCGTCGAGTTGTTGTGTTCATAGCTTTTTAGCTCACCGGCTCCGTGGTTAGTCATTCACGCCGCATTGTAACTTCGGTATTCATTGTCTTGCCTACGAACCAGGAAGACAAGCCAAATGAATTCTCATTGAATGGAACACTGATCGAAACTGTAACTGGTTCATGGGATCCGATGTTTCCAATCGATGTTGCATTTCCCGCACTGTCGCGAAACTCGATGGTTCGGCCCGCAGACTTGATGCCGCAGGAATCCAAGTAGGAATTGATCGCGTTATTGATTTGGGTGTCATCTGCACCCGTAATGATGGCAGTCCGCGCCGCTTCGCGGCCGGCATTCGTCGTCATCTGATACATCATCAGCGCGCGACCGAATTCAAGAATCCCAATAATGATCAACAGAAAAAGCGGAAGCACCAACGCAAGCTCCAACGCTGCTGCTCCTCGACGAGGTCTTGAATTCCGTCGTGCCACCCAGTTCAAGTTTTTCGAGAACTTCATTGTTGTTTCCTAGTTAGGTTGGGTCAGGCCAATGGATAATTAAAACGACCAGTGCGAGCATCAAGGCGAAGAACGAAATCAAGATCGACCAAGGCGCAATGAAAGTGTTTAGCGCTGAAATCGTAGAAACTGAAGGGTCAAGACTGACCGACGCGAGGAATAAGCTGGACAGGCAAACCGCGAATAATATTTGAAGTCGTATTTTGCCGGAACGGTTTCGTAATCTTTGAGGAGCCATTTGACACCATCCAATTAAAAGGTGGCAGTCAATCCTTTGTATGCCTTTGATCGCTCATCCTGTGCAATCAATATAAACCAATTAGTTAGTAACGTCTTGCATTGTCTGGAATATTTCAAACGCGGCTGGACCCAGAATGACGACCAGTAACGCGGGGAAAATACACAGAACGGTGGGGAAAAGTAGCTTTACGGCGGCCTTCTGTGCCCTAGATTGGGCTTTTTGCATTCGGCGGACGCGTAGCGATTCTGCATAAACTTTGAGAGCGGCAGATACGCTTGCCCCAAACCGTTCCGATTGTTCAATCACGGACGCCAGACTTCGAAGTTCTTCAACGTCGAATCGTTGGGCCAGATTTTTGAGCGCTTTTCCCGTCGTCATGCCCATTTGAATCTCGCGATGCACGATCATCATTTCGTTGGCCAACATAGGGTGGGCGGTGACCAGCTCCTTGGAGACATGGACAATGGCAGCGGTGAGGCTGAGACCCGCTTCGACACAAACTGTGAGCACGTCGAGAGCATCGGGCAAGGCTCGACGCAGTTTGACCTGTCTGGCAGATTTGCGATAGTCAAGCCACAGTCCCGGAGTTATGATTCCTCCGATTCCGGTGATGGCCGCCAAGACGCCAGCTTCGCGAATCGAAACCAATCCGAACGTGTAAGCGATGAAACCGATGACAAATGGGATGGCCACGAAAATAAACTGCAAGAAGTAGAAAAAACTTTTTGAGTTGCGCTTGTACAGCCCTGCTTGCACTAGTCGTTCGCGCAAGCGTTCTTTCGGGCCCTTTTTCGTTTCCGGGCGATTTGCGGGGACGGGAAGCGGTGCCGTACCGGCGACCCGCACTTTGGTTGGTTTGCTCGGGGCGTGCTGGCGTGAGAGCGCAGGTGAAAACTCGGCGGATGGAGTTGATTGGGTACGTGAAGACAACAACAGAGCGAACAAACAAATAATGCTGATCGCTCCTATTGCAATCACAATGATCAACGTAGTATCCATCAAAATTCCATTCGTTAAAAATCAAAAACAACGATTTTGCGAATCCAAAACGCCCCGAGGCCCATCATGAAAACCGTAACCGAAATCAAGGTCGGATGTTCAAACAACTTAAGGGCATAAACTGGGTTAAAGAGATAGATCAGAATCCACATCACGACAGGTAATCCGAGTAGAATTGCAGCCTGAAGTCGTCCTTCGGCCGTAAGGCTTTTCACGGTTTCTTTCATCTGAATTCGCTGCCGAACAATGTTTGCCAATTTGTCCAGCAAAGTAGCAAGGTTTCCACCAGTTTGTCGATGAATGATGACGCCCATCACAAAAATCTGTATTTCGATCAGCCCCGTTCGTTGGGCCAGTTGACGCAGCGCCACCTCGGCTGGGATCCCCAGGTTTTGTTGTTCGTAACAATAACCAAATTCGGCGCTCACGGGCGCTTTGAACTCATCGGAGACGACCAGAAGTCCTTGATTAATCGTTTGACCCGCTCGCATAATCCGGCTCATCAGATCCAGGGCGTCCGGGAGTTGAGTTGTCAGTTCGGCAAGTCGTTGACGCCTTTTGAAGCTTACAAATAGCGATGGTAGTGCGGCAGCAAATCCAGCCGCGGCAGCGACAATAATCCAGTTAAATGTCAGGAAATATGCGCTGATCGCGGCCACAAACGCAAATCCAAGCGACCAGATAACCAGATGTTGAATGGACGTTTGCAAACCGGATTGGCCGATAATTTCATTAACTTTTTTCCAAACATCAACCAGTGAGAAGTGTCGCACTTCGTGCGACTCTCTAGCAAACGCGTCGAGTTGGCTGTAATCGGTTTCGGACTCTTGTTTCGCCTTTTGGCGATATTGTTTGCGCAGTTCAATTTCAAGTTGGTCCAACTCCTGTCGTCGATCCTGTTTGAAGAAATCGGTGAACACGAGGTTGATCGCAAATATTCCAAGGAATACTGCCAGGAAAGTCAGAATGCTAATCAACAGACCAATCATGATGGACTTTCAATTAATCTAGGATGCGAGGTTGAAATAGCTCAGACGAGATTTCTTGACCCGAACTCTGTAAATCAGGCAGTCGGCGGGGGCAGATTCCGGTCGCCAC
>JAHEJI010000050.1 GCA_024638965.1 Planctomycetaceae bacterium | reverse complement strand
TTTCATCTTTTTCACCTTGAAATTATGGGTCTTCGAAGAGTATCAAGTGTTGTGGGTCCAACCGATCAACCTTCCAACTCTTAGTCTATTCACTTTGAGAGCAAGGTAAATAGCTTGGAGCAGCAAAACTCAGCGATTGTTGAGCATTTGACGAGTCGTTCTAGATCGCCGTCATCGCAAAAATCTCTGCTGAAATTCGTATCCGATTACGGGTCGGGCCGACCACGAGATGCTTTCGGCCGACTTGACTCCCACATCCCAATTTGTTGGCGACAAAAGTCACGATCGGACTATTTCCAGCGACCGAAGAAACACGATTTAACCTGTTTTTATTGGTGTGTTGGGTCACGAACAAGGATCCGACGTCGATTGCCTCACGCCCCAATGCGGTTTAAGATCGTTTTTCTCGACCGGTCGTCGTTGGGAGTCAGGCTGCTGTAGATTGTTCCTGGTTCGTGAAAATCCAGAGCTGCATATTTCACCGGGGAGGGCGGATCGTCATCGCATGCAGACTTTTCGGGTTGAGTGAAATATTGACAAGCCGACAAGAAAGGGTGGGGAAACGTCAGGCACAGATTTACTTGTTTTTGCGGGAAAGTAAGGTGAGAACCGCACCGACTTCAAAAAGTCAATTCGGTCTGCGAATACCTTTGAAAGGAACTCTCCATGAAAGACGATCTCAACAGCCCCCAAGTTCTCATTCGCGCTGCGGACGAATTTGAGGCGGGTGCGATTATTACGGCTTTGGCCGAACGCGGCATCCGTGCGAAATCAGTCGGCGGCTTTACCGCAGGGTTTATTGCGGAAGCCCCTGGCGATGTAAGCGTAATGGTCGCGAAAGGCGACTTGAAGGCCGCGCAGAAAGCGTTGAAGGACATCGAGTTGAGCGAAGAAAAAATCGACTGGTCCAAAGTAGATATTGGGAAACCGGAAGAGGATTGAGTTTTGATTTACTTTGAGAGATAATCCAACAGCCATGCCCGGGCAAACGTCCAGTGCCTTGACGCCGTAGCTCGAGAAATCCCAAGGGTCTCTGCAGCTTCAACTTCCGTCAGCCCCAAAAAATAACGAAGTCGAACTAATTCCGCCTTCTCCGGTTCGATTTTTTCAAATTCGTCTACGGCTTCATTCAACTCAACGACGGTTTCCGCAAGTTTCTGCGGGACTTCAGCCTCGTCAAGCGTTTGCTTGGCATGGACGCCGCCACGTTTGACGCTTTTCTTTCTGCGCGCAGCATCGATCAAAACGCGTTTCATTTCAGATGCGACGATTGACAAGAATTGACGTTCATTTAGCCACGTCGACGAAGCGCGGTTACGCAATCTCAAGAAGACTTCATGAATCAGGCTTGTCGCGGAAAGCGTATGCCCTTTGTTTTCGTGGCTCATTTGCGAAACGGCAATCTTATGAAGTTTACGATACGTTCGCCGCATCCATTCGCCTGTATCGGCAAATTCAGAAAGAGACTCATCTCGATAGGTCTCGTTCAGAATTCTCGTTTCCAGCGATGGTTCATTGCTTCCGTTCGGTTCCATCAAAAACTCAATCTACCTGGGGGCTCAATTTTTTAAGGAACCATATTTTTGGGCATCAATTTCCACAAGCGAATCGACAACATTTGCAAACGCAGATTTGCCTTTCGAGCTGGTAAGCAGCTTTTTCTGGTCCTTGAATCTTTCGTGCGTCTCTAAGAGCAAAGCCAACTTATTTTCATTTTCGCCGGCCTGGTCATATATTTTTATCAGTGTGTTTCGAGCGACCAGTGATTCGTATGAACCAGGTCTATTTGAGTCAAAGAATTCGATTGAGTCCTTAAGCAGGGATTTTCCGTCATCAAGCATATTCCAGACGATGTAGCATCTGCCCAGCGTCATTTGTTGCATTGCCCGTTCGAAACTGTTCTCTTCGCCTTCGAGTTCTCTTAATTTCTCTTTTGCTGAAGCCGCATATTGAGCGCAGATTTTCTCGCGAACGGACCGCAATCCGGCTTCTTGTTCGTCATCGGCTACTTGACTCATTAATTCGTCTGCCTGATCAAAATTTCCAGACATCGCGTAAAGTACGGCTAGAATTCCATACACAGCTTGATCCTCTTTGGACTTGGGTCCACCGGATGCCTTGATTTGATCGCATTGGGTTTGGTAAATGGGAATCAGCTTAAACTCAAATTGCGCCGTGGTCAGTTCATACATGTCTGAGGCTAACAAACGCATGACCAAATTGTTAGCGGCAGCGGTCTGAATTTCGGAGGTCGTATTAGCTTGCCGGGCGGCAGTTAGCTCATTCGCAGAGCTTCGCCAGTTGACAAACCAGAAGGCGGTGGAGGCCAGCAGAATCACGGCCACGGTCGTCGCGATCAAAACCCGATTCCTGTTGGCAAATCGCTTCAATCTGACGATTGGTTTTGGACTGGAAACGGAGACCGGTTGATCGCGCAATGTGGCCCGCAAGTCTTTTATGAAACTCCCCATGGTCGGGTAGCGCTGCTGTGCGTCTTTGGCAAGTGCTTTGGCGATAATCCAATCCAAATCACGTCTTGTGAATTTGATTAACGCATCGGTTGAATCACTAGCAAAGACTTGGGGTGGAAGATCTTGGACGTTATTTTTGATTCGACGGCTCAGTAATTCCGGTTCAGCAGCTCGCGCCTGTTTCATGATTTCTTCCGTGGTATCTCCCTTTCGATGCGGTGACCGCGTAAGCAATTCGAACAATACCAGCCCGGCTGAATAAATGTCCGATCGTTGGTCAACCGTTTTGCCGTCAAATTGTTCAGGGCTCATATAACGTGGTGACCCGAGCACTTGCCCGATCTGGGTCATCGTTTTGTTATTTTTCATGTCATCACGATCAAACTTGGCAATTCCGAAATCGATCAGTTTCGGGACAGGTTTCCGGTCGCGAAGGCCGACCAGCATGTTGTCCGGCTTGACATCGCGATGAATGATACCGTGCCGGTGCGCGTGCATAAGCCCTTCACATGCGCGCAGGAACAGAATGATTCGCTGCCGACTCCCCATGCGATATTTCCGGCAAAACTCGGTAATTGGTAGCCCATTCACAAACTCCATGGCCGCAAATGGATGCCCCTCGGCGGTCGAACCAACCTCATAAAGCGTGGCAATATTAGGATGGCCAACGAGTGCCAATGCTTGTTGTTCTCGAAAAAACCGTAACACCGTTTTCGGCGCCAATACGCTCGGCCGGATAAACTTCAAGGCGACCCGGCGTTTGATAGGATTCGTTTGTATCGCACGATAAATCACGGACATGCCGCCTTGGCCAATAATCGATTCGATGACGTAATCCTTGATTCGATCACCCGGCTGCAGAATCAAATCGCTGTCTTGAGCAACCGATTCAAAGAAATCGGGATCAATCCGAGCAATGTCGCTTAATAGATCGTCATTCAGGAATTGCGATTTCGATTCGTAGGCCTTGACCAAACGCGATGCAGCTTCCTTCACCGCCTGCGGATATTTCGCTGCTGAAACAAAGTCACTGCGCTGGTCTGGCGACGTGGCAACCATTTTGGCAAATAGTTCTTCGATCAATTCTGTTTTCATATCCGGTTTCGTGCTCATGCTTACGACACGTCAGTTGTACGTAACTTTACGCCAATTGCTTTAGGTTTCCATGGTAGTCGTCAGTTTTTTCCTTTTGTGAAACATAACACAACAACGACAACTTCAAAATTTTGAAAATTTCGGCGGGAAAAAATGAGGCGCGCGCTCGGTTTATTTCGCGATACCTGATAGGCCCACCCACCGTACCTGGATTGGGAAACACAAATTATTTCAAATTGAGGCAATACACCATGAAACTGATCAGAGTATGCACTTTGGCTGCTATTGCAGCCATTTCTTTCTACCCATCAAACGTAATCGCCGACCAAATCAGAATTGAAATTGAGAACCCCGCACCTGTAGGCGGTTTTTTCTTTACCCCTGTCTTTTTGGGATTTCACGATGGAACATTTGACGTCTTTGACTCCGGCGGATTTGCATCGGCCCAGCTCGAGGCGTTAGCCGAGGAGGGCGACACCGGCCCAATTTCCGCTCTCCTGTTGGCACAACAACCAACGGCTCAAGCCGCAACCGTGCTCGGCGACTCGTCGGGTCCGCCGCCCTTTGATCCGGGCGAATCGATTTCTCAGGTTTTCAACATTGACGGCTCCACACAGCGATTCCTCAACTTTGCGTCGATGGTCATTCCTTCGAATGATGCTTTCTTTGGGAACGCTGATGCACTTGAATTATTCGATTCAAATGGAAATTTCAACGGACCGCTGTCTTTCGATATCACGGCAAGCATGATTTATGATGCTGGAACGGAAGTCAACGACATCAACGGCGGTGCGGCGTTTTCAGCCAACGGAGGCACGAGCACCAGTGAATCTAATCCGATCAGCCTGATTGATCTGGCAGACTTGAACGAGTTCATCGGGACGCAAACTGTATCCGGCGCAATTATCACTTCTGGCTTTTCACCCGATACCGTTGTTGCCCGTTTTAGCATCACGCAAGTGCCTGAACCCGGATCAATCGCAGTTCTGGGTGTAGTCGGTTTGACAGCAGCTACAAGAAGGCGTCGAAGATAAGAATTTGGAAGTGTTTCTCATTATCGGCGTCTACTGGGCGTGCTGTGTTTTTAGCGCAGCACACCCTTTATTTGATATTGATGGAGAGTTTGACGCATTTTTGCGGCATCATCGGCAAGACCGATACAAACCGTAGATCCCGCACGCACGGATTCTTGATCGGTTTTGCCGTTGGTTTGGTTTGCTTAAGCTCATTTCTAAGTCAAAGATTTCGACGACTCGCAGTTCTTGAGCGAACTAAGCTTAGTCATTGATTGAGAACCTAACCCTCGTCGAAATCCATGATCCAAAAGCTGAATCAATCTCACTTCGAGGCCGAGGCATTATCGGGATCTAAAGTTCAGCAAGGCCGAGAATCAAACTCCATCGAACTGGTTGACGGAAACATCCGAGACTTGAGTCAACTTTCAGTCGACGAACTCGCTCAGCTTCAGTGGGAACAGGAAACAGCGTTCGCCGAGCTGATTAAGATTTCCGCCAAAGGCAGTAACGAACGAGCCGAAATCACTGGCAAGGCGTACGAAACCGTTTGCCAAATCCTGGCGACTGCCTCCGAAAAACGTGGCGAAGCTGATTTCGTAATGGGTATGGATCAGCGTTACGGCAAATTCGTTTTGGACCAGTTGGCTTCATTGAAAAAAAACGAAATTGAAGGTGGCCTATTTGAGTTAGGATTTGGGTCGGGAATTCTGCTGGACGCCGCGTCCTCCGCTGGATTTCGAGTCGGAGGACTGGAAGTCGCGGAACAGCTTTATCAAGAGGCCAAACAAAGGCTCCCGGAGAAATATCATGGCAATCTCTGTTTTGGAAACTTTCTCCAAAACGACCGAGTCGAATCGTTGTTGGGACAATTCAGTCTCGTTTACTGGAATGACGTTTTCGAACATATTCACGTCGATGAAATTGAAGAATACCTGGCCAGGATCTACGAACTCCTGGTCCCGGGCGGACAGTTAATCACGATCACACCAAACTGGCACATGCGACCCATGGACGTGACGGCAAGTCACTTGCCTCCCCGTTCCACCGCGATAGGGTTTCATCTGAGAGAATACACACTCTCAGAAGTCTGTCAGTTACTCTCCAACACCGGATTTGCTTCTGTCAAAACGCCCTGCTTTGTCGGCAAGAAGAAAATTTATCAGATCAATTGGCCTGACATGACATGGTTCAAACGGCTCGTCGAACCAGCGCTCGAATGGATTCCTTATTCATCCGCGGTCCAGTGCTGTCGCAGGTTCGGACTTTGTTGCACGATTGCGACCAAGCCGACACATCCGTTGCCGTAATTCGAACCGATCCTCGATATGTTTGCGAAAGATTTCACTGCGGCAAATTAACGCGCTCCTCAAAGTCAATTGTCTTACTTTCGTCAAAATGTCTGTGGTTTTGGAATTAAGCAAGTGATCGGTACTGTTTGCCAAATGCGGTACCAAACAAGGTGGTTTCTTTGCCTAAACCATTCTCCGCTGCAAATCGTATAGAATCCAGCTGATCCGATCGCAAACGATTGATAAAGGAATATGCGGCTGGACAAACCGATATTTTTCCACACCATATTGTCAAGAGTTCGAATCCAAATCTTCTATTTCCGTAATTCGCATGTACTTCAACATTTCCCAATATTCAAACGATAATTCTTCTCAAAACCGATTGGCTGTGAGAAACTTCGTTTGCTTCGCCTGGTCATTCATTCTACTCACCGGTTGTTCGCAATCTGGACGACCCGACGCCGATCAAGATGAAAATCCAGTCAATGAGGTCGTACTTGATGAAATCACGGTTCTTATTATTGGCGATGAAAAGGTTGGTCCGACCATTCAAAGACAATGGGCCGCACGACGAGACGGAAAACTCAAGGTGCTGAACAAAACCCAGCAGGAATTCGAAAGCGACGATTTTGCGTTGGACGACAATATCGACGTGATAATTTATCCTCCTGCGCTAATCGGTGAACTTGTTTCCAGATCAAGGATTGCCGAAATCCCGCGTGCCGTCTGGTCCGATACCGAGCAATTGAATAGCAAAGAGTTGTTACGGCATGCCCGCTCAACCAGCGTTCGAACGGGGCGGTCAACATGGGCGGTGCCTTTAGGGAGTCCGCAGCTTGTGATGTTTTACCGCCGCGATGTTTTGGAGGAACTTGAGACTTCGGTTCCCGAAACATGGGAAGAGTTCGATGCTTTGGTTCAAAATCTTCGAAATACGCAAACGCTGTCTGACGGATCGGGTAACAATTTGCCAACAGCAGTCGGTATTCCATTAAAAAACGGATGGGCTGGCAGAATATTTGTGTCCCGTGTCGCCGCCTATGTGCGAGCCCGGGGGAAACTTTCGATCCTCTTTGATCGCGATTCGATGGAGCCGCTGATTGAAACGCAGCCATTCGTTGAGGCGTTAACCAATCTTAAAGCGAACTTGCAGGATAACAACAGCGATTCATCCAACTGGAAAACGGCCAAAGAAATTTATTTGGAAATGGTAAACGGTCGACTTGCTGTCGCGCTATCCTGGCCTTCGTCGCAATTCACCCAGTCTGAGGATGGATCTGGTTTCGATCAATCGAAGGTCATCGACGCGATTGAAATTGCGAGACTTCCTGGATCGTTCCGCTGGTTCGATGGAGGTGATACCGGTTGGGCCGCTCGCGACAAAATGGATTCTCCTCACGTTGATGTTATCGGTTTTGATGGCTTTATCGCGTCGGTCAACCAGAAAAGCGGACATTCATTAACTGCTCACGAATTCCTTAAATGGCTGCCGAGCAAAGCGATTAGCCTGACCACGATGACCGAATCTTCGCGCTCCGGTCCGTTTCGGGCAAGTCACCTGGGAGATCTTACTCGCTGGACTGGAGACGCAATTTCGCCCGAAACATCTCAACAATACGGAGATGTGATTCGACAGATCAATCAAGAGAGCGTCGCCTTTGTTTTTCCTAGGATTCCAGGCCACTCGCGTTATTTCAACGCGTTAGATGCTGCAATTGAGAAATGTTTGCGTGGCGAACAGGAACCCTTGGCTGCGCTCAAGGAAGCTGCTGAAAAATGGCGCGAGATCACAACCGAGTTGGACGCCAAAACGCAACGAGCCAACTTGCGCCGGGACGAGGGAATCTAAGTAATCTTAATCTTTATCGTACTGTTAATCTTAATCCTACGCGGCTGAGGCTGAGGTAGCCGAATCGCATCTGCGCGTAATTAAGGCGAATCTGGATTAAGACTAAGACTAAGACTAAGACTAAGACTAGGATTAGGATTAGGATTAAGACTGGGATTAAGACTAGGATTAGGCTCCGGCCGTATCGAGATAGGGATCCTGCCCCATTTCGCGCTGCATCTCTTGACGAAGTTTTTCATGATACAACAACATTCGTCTCGCCTTAAAATGCCGTTTCTCGATTTTGGCTTGAGCCGCGTTAAACATCGGGGCAAAACGTAGGAGCGATTTGGCAGGCTGCAGCCGATATTTCAACAGCCGCTTTGCAGTTGTCTCACCCAGTCCGGTCTTCAAAATATCGTCTTCCAATGACATAAACTGCCGGTAAGTTCCGGGGTCACCTTGTCGACCACAACGACCAATCAATTGCCGATCGATTCGAGCTGAATCGTGAAGCTCGGTACAGATCACATGCAGCCCGCCAAGTTCCAATGCCGGTTCACTAACCTTGATGTCAGTACCACGGCCAGCCATATTTGTGGCAACGGTTACCCGCCCAACCTTACCTGCATCAGCAACGATGCTCGCCTCGCGTGCGAGATGTCGCGCGTTGAGAACGTCGTGTTGAATGTTGCGCTCAGTCAGGATCCTGGAAAGAAGTTCTGATTTGTCGATAGATCGGGTCCCAATAAGCACGGGCCGACCAACTTGAATGATATTGTAAATCTCATCCGCAATAGCTTGCCATTTCTGGCTCTCACTTCCGAACACCAGTGGCGGCCATTGTTTTCTGTTGGGTGGTCGATGAGTGGGAACTTCGACCACGCGTACTTCATAGATCTTGCGAAGCTCTGTCGCCGAATTGGCTGCTGTTCCCGTCATTCCACTGAGTCGGTTGTAGCGAATGAAGAGATCCTGAATCGTGATCCGAGCCGCTTCGCCAGTTTCAACGCTAACGTCAAGGCCTTCACGAGCCTCGATCGCCTGGTGCAATCCGCTACGCCATTTCCGACCTTCGGCAAGCCTGCCGGTGAATTCGTCAACGATGACTACCTCGCCGTCGCGAATCATGTAATGACGATCTCGAATGTAAGTCTCTTCAACAAATATCGCCTGCTCAACTTGTTCGTAGATATCGAGAGTTGGCGTCCGCTCAAGTAATGCGGGCTGCGGCAGTTTTCTGACCAAACGGCGACCATCACGAGTCAACGAAACCTGCCGAGTTTTTTCGTCAACTTCGAAATGTTCGTTTTTTTGGAATTTTTTAGATACTTCATTCGACCAGCGATACAAAGCGACTTTGGCTTTAACAACCTCATCCGGCATGCTGCTGACGATCAATGGAGTTCTGGCCTCGTCGATCAGAATACTGTCGGCTTCGTCAACCAGCATAAAATTCAATTCACGTTGAACCGGCTGTAACAAGTTGTCACTTCCACCCATTTGAACCATGGAGGCAATCATGTTGGAACCAAACACATCCTGCCGCCGTTGAAACAACCGATCCCGCAAAAAATCAAACCCGATTTCTTTGGCGGTTGAATAAGTCACATCGCACTGATAACTCTTTTGACGCTCGGGACGGGAAGTCTCCGAACAAACGACTCCGACCGTCATTCCCAATGCCGCATAAATCGGACGCATCAGGTCCGCATCGCGGGCGGCGAGATAATCGTTGGCCGTAGCCAGATGGGCGCCTCGACCTGTCAACGCGGCCAAGTACATTGGCAAAGTCGCAGTCAACGTCTTGCCTTCACCCGTTTGCATCACGGCAATACTGCCAAAGTGCATCGCAATGCCACCCACCAACTGGACATCGTAGTGAGTCATCCCCAGCGTTCGTCTCGATGCCTCCCTTACGAGCGCATACGCATCGGGCAGCAGCTGGTCGAGTGGTTTTCCGCTAAGGGCTTCATAACGGAGTGACAGACTCTGTTTTCGTAACTCGGCGTCATCGAATGCTTGGAATTCTATCCCGATATCGACGATTCGCGACACGAACGTTCGCCAGCGCGACATCGCTGACTGATCGAATGTCTTTTTTAAGTCTGGAAAGGCGAGCACGTTTATCCATCGCCCTGAAAATTGGAAACAACCTATTCAAACTACGTAAAGCTACTTAGAGCATTTACATCCTTCACCTCGTGCCTCATTTCAGGATGACCCAAGTGCAAATCAATTTTGGAACTGCCTAGCGTCGAGCCGTTAGTTCTCGGTCGCGCCAGCCAGATCCATAATTGACGTTGTTTTGCGGATCGTAAGTCGCAGTCGATTGCGCCAGGATTTGCGAATTGCCGCCGTTATAGACCGTTCCAGATTGGGCGTAGGGGGCAGGATAAGTGTTATAAACAACGGGGTTTGCCGAGCCATAAACGACTTGACCGGCGATGGTTGTCGGTTGACTTCGTTGTAGCTGTGTGTAGCCCTGTGGAAGCAAGATTGGTTGATTGTTCTGAACGGCATATTGAGACTGCGTCGAATAAACAGGTTGCCTTGGATCAACGGTGCCGTAGATTGGATAGGCTTGAGGCAAACGAGCGCCTGCAGTAACTGTGTTCAAGCCGGAAGGCGCCCTGACGCTGGTTGCGTCGGTTGCAGGAAGTCGAGACTCGTCCGTTCGTTCGTCGATTCGCGTACTTCGATAATTGACTGAATCTGTGAACGACAATCCGCCATTTGTCGATGAAGCGGTTCTTACGGACGACGGGCTTTGAAGCTGGTTTGCGGCAAAGTTAACGGGTGCCCGCCGCGGTGCAAGAGTTGGCTGCAACACACTCTGCGGTGCAGAAGTATTGGCTGGGTTTAACGAATAGTTGTTATTTCCTACTGGTCTCCAACCTTGTGAAGGAGCTAATGTTGGCGAGTTGTTTGCAGGGGTTGGAGCTGTTGAATTTGGATTCACCAGGTAAGCAGGCTGTTGAGCCGTGGTTGGAACACCGTTTCCGGGGTTGTAATAGGGTTGCCCCTGATTAAGCGAAGGAATCTGCAAGGATCCCGTTTGCGGTGCCGGCAATGTTGCCGACTGCGCAAACCCACAACAGCCGTTTGTATACGGACCACAAAATCTTGAATTACGACATCCGGCTGAAAGACCGATCAGGACAACCAGAAACGCTGAGATAATAAGCTGTCGAGACATCGAAATGTTCCTTTGGGGCCGCCTTTAACGGGCATCAACATTGTTGAAGTGATTGAAATGAGCGTTGAGCCTTGACCAAACTGCCTGTCCCCCCAGTTTTTCAGGCGGCGTAGAGTACCAATTCGACCGGATGAAACAATAGCAATTAGTCGCAAAAACACGCGTGTTCTCGGTAAGTTTGCTCAATTTAAACGACTTTTTTGAATCAGTCTTCCCCGAACCGCACAAAAACAACGCTGGCCGAATGATCCTCTTTGTCAGCGGCTATCAGCATCCGGAAACAAATTTGCCTACAATTTTTAGCCAATAATGGCCAGGTTCCTGTCACATCTGAATTTTCGGGTAGTGGACGAGGCGACGAGGGCGACGAGTCCCTGACAAACGACCCTGCAAAGGGGCTCTTCGCCTCGCCCACTACGCGCAACCCTAAATTTCAGTTGGAACAAAGTACAGGGTTCCCGCGTAGACAATTTCTTTATCTGCCAATTGGATGAAGCGTAACGGGGCTATTCCTTTCTAAAGTAAATGCCATTCCAAGCTAGACTCGTGTGCTCTACCCTTGCGGCCTGGAAATCAATAGCTCAACTGGGCGATGGTCACTTGTTGTTTCGTTGTCCGGAAAATCTCCGTCGCGAACAATGACGTTAAATGTCGTATCCCAAACGGAAGCGGGTCCCGCAACGAATGCAAAATCGAGTATGCTTCCAGGAAAGTTGTCGACACCATCTTGTTCGGGATCGTACCAATTCGTATCGATCAGCTCAGTGGGTCTGACCCATTTCCAAATGTTATCGCGAAGCATTGCGTCAAATCCCTCATTTCCTTTCTCCGTCGAAAACACAAAGTCGAAATTGTAATCGCCCACGGCAATCATAGGCAGGTTTTGATCGCGAGCCCATTCCACAAGCTGTTCAGCCTGCCTGGTACGAACTTCAGCTTTTCCACGCGCCAAGTGATTGTTCAAAACCATAAACTCTTGTTTCGTCTCACGATCCCTCAAGTGAATTACAAGTGGCGAGCGATACTTCTGTTCGAAATTGATTTCGTTCAATTCCATGTGGCGCAGCAGCTCAAATCGGTCTTCGTTGTAGAGTAGTTGAAGCCGATCGTTGTATCCGGACTTCGAATACGCGTATTTGTAGTTTTTGCCGAGCGAATCCCGAAACAAACTGAAGTCTTGAGGGAGAACTTCGCACAAGGCGTATATGTCGTAGCCTTTCATTTTGGCAAGTTGATTGCCAATCACTTCCGAATCAGCCCCTTCTGACTCGACATTCCAGGCCAGCAGTCTGATTGAGAATGCTGGTTCGGTTGTAGTTTCTGCGATTACATTGGGTTCTTCCGGGGCCTCTACCTTGGTCTGCCCGACGGCTTGCGCGGCGGGTTCAGGCGAAACGGTTGGCGTCAAATCTGGCCCTGACGGTTGCTGCGTTTCCTCGATTGGCTGGTTTGGAGTCGTGGCAGCCGACTTGTTTAAGTCAGGTCCGCAACCCAATGTTGTGGCGAAACAGCAGATCAGCATACAGCCGACAGAAAATGTTCTTCGGAAATTTGTGTTCACGGGGCCGGTCCAAATTGGAGAGAATGTCAGGAGGGATCGATACACTACAAACTAGCCGGTTAAGCGATAAATAACAGGCCAAAGAATATCGATTCGAAAATTGTCGGCTTGGAACAACTTTGGTGACGACCAAAACAGGGGGTTTGAAGTCGGTTGGAATCTTGCAGAATGAGCGCCGAACGAACTATTGTTTTTCATTGGAGTCATATTCCGGTTCCAGCAAAAAAAGATCAAAATGCCAGTTACAATACGTTGGGTGTCATTCGAATTCAGATTTATGGTAGCAATCGATGAGGGCGGCGACTTATAGATTTACTTTATTGTTCACGGTCTGTTTTTTGACATTACCGGGAATCGCATGCGCGGATAAACCCAACATCGTGTTCATCCTGGCTGACGACCTGGGCTACGGTGACGTCGGATGCTATGGTCAGGACAAAATTCTCACGCCGAATATCGATTCGCTTGCGAAGCAGGGAATGCGGTTTACTCAGCACTACACTGGCGCACCAGTTTGCGCGCCTGCACGATGCGTGTTGATGACGGGTCAACACCTCGGTCATGCGGAGATTCGAGGCAATCGTGATTCGGGGAACGGCCGAGTCTTTCCCGGTCAATGGCCGATTACCGATGAGATCGTAACCATTGCCGAAGTCTTGCGAGACGCGGGCTATAAGAACGGCGCGTTTGGCAAATGGGGACTCGGGCCGTCAAATACAACGGGCTCGCCGATGAAACAAGGATTTGATCGGTTTTACGGTTACAACTGTCAACGCAACGCCCACAGTTACTACCCGCCGTTTCTCGATAGTAATGAAAAAGAAGAACGCATCAACAAGTACCCGATTCCCGGCCACGACAAAAAGCCTGAAGGCGAAATTTTGGCAGAGGACTATCGCGCCGAAAACTATGCACCGGATATGATTCTCGAAGAGGCTCTCAAATTCATCGATCAAAACAAAAACGTTCCTTTCTTCCTGTATCTGCCGTTTGTCGAGCCACATGTTGCAATGCAACCTCCGCAAGAATGGCTCGACCGTTATCCCCACGAGTGGGATGCAGAAAATGGCGTCTACCGTGGCGAGAACGGTTACCTGCCGCATCCACGACCGAGAGCTGGCTATGCCGCGATGATTTCCGATATGGATGAGCACATCGGTTCGATCCTGGAACGTCTAAAAAAGTATGGGCTCGACGAAAAGACGATCGTGATTTTTACTTCTGATAATGGGCCAACACATGGTGGACGAGATGCACGTTTTCACGTTGGCGGTGCAGGATGTACGTTCTTTAATTCCACCGGCGGATTGAAGGGATTCAAAGGCAGCTGTTACGAAGGCGGCATCCGTGTTCCCTGTGTTGTGCGCTGGCCCGGAAAAATACAACCTGGCTCTGAATCGACCGTTCCTTCCTACTTTCCGGATTGGTTTCCGACTTTGACGGCGATCGCAAAAGGTCAAGTGCCCGAAGACCAACAACTTGACGGAGTAGATTTGTCCGATGTACTGCTCGGTAAAACTGCCCCGGAACGAACTTCGCCAATGATTTGGGATTTCAACGGTTATGGTGGCATCGTCGCAATTCGCGATGGCAACTGGAAAGCTGTTCGACGAAATCTGAAACGACCCAATCGAGAAAGCGAATGGGAGCTGTACAATCTCGCCACTGACCGAAACGAGACCAGCGACCTCGCAGCTCAATACCCCGCAGTCGTAAAACGACTGGAATCAGCCTATCTCAATAATCGAACGGTCGAACCTGATTTTCCAATGCCAATCTACGACAAACAATGACCGGTGGCCTAAAACCCAATACCGTTCAAACTTCGTGGTTAAGACATTCTGAACCGAAAAACAAGGGTGAAGGATCTTCGTGTCTTTGCGTGAGATTCTTCGGGCGCTGAAGCTCGCTCAGAATGACTTTGCTGCTTTCAATCGAATCCTTGATATTCCTGTAACACGAAAGAGTCACGATGCCTGATTTCAACTCGCGCCCCTACGTGTTGGCCGAAACGAACTGGAAAACTGTCAAAGAGACTGACTACGAAGTCGCCGTTCTGCCTTGGGGAGCTACTGAAGCACATAACTATCATTTGCCCTACGCGACCGACAATTTCCAAGCTGATGAAATCGCAATTGCGGCGGCTAAAATTGCCTGGGACGCTGGTTCGAAGGTTGTGATCTTGCCTTGTGTCCCATTTGGCGTCAACACCGGCCAAATGGATATCAAGCTGTGCCTAAACATGAACCCCAGCACGCAATTCGCGGTGCTCAAAGATATCGCACAAGTTATTTGCCGAAGCGGAATCAAGAAATTGGTTATTTTGAACGGTCACGGTGGTAATCACTTCAAGCAGATGATTCGGGAGCTTACACTGACTTATCCTGACTTGTTTGTGTGTTCCGTGAACTGGTACGAGGCGATTGACGCGACCAGGTTTTTTGATGAGCCTGGAAATCACGCCGGCGCGCTGGAGACAAGTTTGATGATGGATATTGCACCAAAGCTGGTTCGTCCGTTATCGGAGGCGGGGTCGGGAGCCGCGAAGACTTTTCGGATCAAAGCCTTTGTCGAGGGATGGGCCAGTAGCCAACGACGATGGACGAAGGTCACTGACGACACGGGCGTCGGAAATCCAGATGGTGCAACGAAGCAAAAGGGCCGAGCGTATTTGAATGAATGTTGCCAGAAGATTGCCCAGTTTTTCGTCGATTTGGCCAAGGCGGACATTGATGAACTCTACGAGTAAAAGACTCAGTTCGTATTGATTAGTGCGTGTCGCACGGGCGTATAGCGGCCGTGGTGCTCTGATTGCCGAGCGAAACCGACGAAGAGGCGCCAAACTTAAACCAAACGCCGGCTAGTGAGTTGTACATCGCTGAAACAAATCAGCAGGCCATCAGTCATGGGGGAGTTACCGTTCAGAAAACGAATGCGGCGCTAGCGGCAACAAAATGAGCTTGGCAATCTTGCTTACGCCGGATTCAGTGAACCAGATGACGCCGTTAGCGTCCACAGTCATCCCATCTTTCAGTCCAGGAAAGTTCGTGGGAATCTTAAACGACGCAAAAGTCTCGCTGACCGGGTTGAAGATCATGATGTAGCCGGAAGCCCGCGTGCCCGTCACAATCTTTCCGTTAGGTGCGATCCACATGGGGCCGCCCTGTTCGCCACTGATTGGAAACTGATATTCGGTTATCTGTTGGGTGTTGACGTCGTAAACGCCGATCCCAAATTCGTTCCAACGCGAATAGTACACCTTGTCGTTGGAATAGACGCAGAACGCAGGTCCGCCACCAGGAGTTGGGATTTCACTGATCTGACTTCCACCAACAGCGATCTTTGCGAGTTGATTCGCAGAGTATTCCGTAAAATAAATCTGGCCGTGATCCGTATCTTCGTAACCCTGAACGATCCAACTGGATGGTGTAGGCACAATCAGGCTCTGCAGCCAAGTGCTGGTTATCGGATCAAATTCGGAAATTCGGTTATTCAAATGATCGGTCACCCATACATTTCCATCGGTCGTTTCGACGGGGACTGCCATCCTTGGGCCACCGTACGAAGCTGGGTAGTTACTGAACTTATTGGCAATGGAATCCCAAACTCCAAGTCCACCACCGTTGTACATGCCGGACCAGATGCGACCCTGTGTGCCAACGATCATGCCGTCAGGCGCGGACGCTCCCGTGGTTGGATGTTGCAAGAAAGTCTCGGCGATTGGGTCGAATTCAGTAATCGCATTATTATTGGGTTGACTAAACCAAACGATTCCGCCTTCATCCACCGAGATTTGATCGGGAAACGTGCCGTTTGGCACAACGTATTCCGTAAATATGGCGGTTGCCGGATCGATCCATTGAGGGCCATTTGTTGGACGGAAATTGCGTGTGAGAATTTTATCGTTTGCCTTGATCAGAATTTCTTCACCTGTGGCTCGCTGTTGTCGAGTCACGCGAGCAGGAACCAGGTCGTAAGTAAGGTCGTCATTTAGCCGAGTGTGGTAGACCCATTCCTCACCCTTGGGCGGGGCCGCCAGATCCTCAATGGCGCGTACCGGTCCCGGCGTGTGATTAACAATGCCAATCATACGCTTGTCTTTCCAATGCACTTCAATCCGGGCGTCGTGCAAGGTCAGACCCTTCCGCGTTAGTTCAAACATCCAGACTTCATTGCCGCTCCAACTGGATGTCCTGCTGAACGAAACCTCAAATCCACTGTAGCCTAACTCTTTGGCGACGCCATTTAACCAAGCCGCACTACCTTCCTTGTCGTAGGGCAAAGCAGCAGCGGCGGCCACATTGCGTGGCCACATGAGATAGGGAAAATCCGAAAATGCTTGAAGCGATTCGAATGACAAGTCGTTCAATTTCAGGACGATCGTGGAACGTTTTTCGTCACCAAATACTATGTTTTCAAGTTCTTCCGGAATTTCTGCAAAAAGGGATGTTGCCGAGAATAGTAATGTCGTGAGAGTCGTAAGGACCAACGCTTGAATTCGCATTTTTGGCTCCAATGCATGAGGGGCTAGGCAGTCCCGAGTATAAATCATCTCACGAATGGAAAACAATCAACCTTCCGCAAGTCATCGACATTCTTGCGAATCGTGGAACGGTCAAGGCATCGCGGTAGACTTTCTTGTTCGACTCTATCGAGCCAGGTCAGCGTTTGTTAGAGCGCATTTCAAAACTTGGTTTGTAGTTCCGGCTTCAGCCGGACCAGCATTTCCGTCTCAAGGCCGTACTACGAACATTTCAAAACCAGTTTTGAAAGGCCCTGTAGTTAACGTTGGAATGCCTAACGTCCTCGTCTCGGGAGATAAACTACAATGTTCTCCCGTGCTTACACAACTCGCCACTTAATGTTTGTTGCATTGAGCTGGCGAAATCGGGGGTGTCACTACCAATCCCCCATCATAGCACCATCAGAGCGATTACCGAGGTTTTCTAACAGCTTTGGATCCGTAGTTTTCGATAAGTATCTGACACTGCCTCCGGCCAAACAAAATTGAGCGCCTCCTGGATGAGGACTGCCAAATCCGCCCACCGTTTCCAAAGACGTTGGAGGGTTTTGATTCTGTAATTCCCACTCATTTACATTCAGGATTTCGCTCGCGTTTCTCAACGACGCACGTGTTCCCGATGCCCATCCAAGGCTGTTGCTGAAGGGTAATACTTCGCCAATCAAAATCGTATTGGTACTCCCATCATCGATGTCGGCGTATTGTACTTTGCTGTTCAAAAACAACACTCCGTTGTCGTTCGCGCTGATCGGAGCCTCTATGCCATTGTGACATCCTGCATAGTTGGTCAGACCGGCCGTCAGACTATCGTTCATTGTCCGCGCGAAAGAAGGACAAGTGTAGGTTGGGATAACCATTTGCCGCGCGGGAGCATTGGCAGGCGCATAGGTTCCCGCCGCGATATCAAAGTTCTTTGCAATTCCATTCTGCTCAACATACACCAATAATTCCACCAGGAAACTAACATGCTGCCCCTTCTCTTCGGAACGAATGGGCCCGTTTGGGTTGATAACGCCGGAAGGAAAATGTTCCATCGCAAACTCGTAATTATGGACTGCAATTCCAAGTTGGGCCAAATTGTTCGCACATGAAGTGCGCCGAGCCGCTTCACGGACTTGTTGCACGGCCGGCAAGAGCATGCCGATCAGAATTCCGATGATCGCGATGACGACAAGCAACTCCACCAACGTGAAACCAAGTCGCGACGTTGCCTTGTATTTGTCAGAAACAGCGTGGTATCGTTGTCGGAGGAACCAAGTACGATGCATTTCAATATCCTTTAAACTTATGCCGGTTGTATATTCGAACTTTACCTAGGTCACGGATTTTGACTTTTGATTGTTGATGTATTGACAACGAACTCCCTGGATCGCTGCATGGACGGGGTTCGTTCACTCAATCCACCGAGTCGAGCTTTAACCTGCGCGCGAATCCGATTATCAGGTTGGTCTTCGCGAACGACAGCAATTTCGAGGGTAGCGGTGGAATATTTCTCAAGTGCGGGAGCAACCAACAACGTTTCTCCGTCGTAGCCCGGTTGCTTCTGCAAACGTGAAATCGCCCTGCCAACACTTGCATCCAACAACCATTTCGTCTGTTCCATTTGTAATTCCTGACGCATTTGTCGCCGCTGACGAAGGCTGGATTGCACAGCCCCCAGCAGAATGGTGGTTGCGATCCCCATACACACCAATACGGCGATCAAAATCGTGCCTCGACGGTTTATGAATCGTTGTCGTTTCATTGTTTCTGCTCCGTACCAGATTCACTGGCAACAACGTTCTCAATTACAAGCGGCCAGCGATGCGGACCCACGCGGACGTGCAAGTCAACCGGCGGCAATTCTTCCGCAGCTGATTGAGGTTCAGAATTTTCATCCGATTTCGTATTGGCTCCTTCGCGGCCGCGGGCGACGATCAGTGAAATCCAGCCAGGCATCTCCGATGTGTCCCACCGAGCGGTTAGATTGGGAGACAACTTAAAGATCTCGCGCCCAATCGAAATTTCGTTACTCCGTTTCTCGACGACCACGGAAGCGGCCGAAATCATATAGGAAGTCTGTTGTCCATCGTCCCGCGAAAGAACCAGTCCGTCTTCGCCGTCCATCGAAAGCGAATGACTGGCACGGACATCATCCCTTAATTCCCACGCTAATCTGGTCAAGTTAGAGTGGTTCTTTTGTCGCTGATTCATCACGGAAGCGAAATTAAAAGATTCGTGAATCCAGGCGACGTTTAGAACCAGAAGCGTCGCTCCGACCGACATCACGATCAAGAGTTGGTATAAGGTGTAGCCCCTTCGTTGTTTCATGTGATTCATTGATTCGCCTCGATTTGGGCTGCATTTTCACCGGTTTCGGAACGCGGGATTAGCCAACCGACCAGTTCAACGGGCTTGCCAGGATGTCGACGCTCCCAATCGATTTGAATCACAACGCGGGTTCCCACATTATCATCGATCAGCCGACCGCTGAGTTCCGGGTTTCGTAGAGTGCGAACACAGACAACCGATGGTGTCAACGAATCAAGGGCCTTCGCCGCATCCTGCCGAGACAGGCGAGTGAGCTGTTCAAGTTGATTTGATAGTTCACCAACGGCAACGCGATGCTGCCCGATATCTTTCCAAACCAAATTGATGCGGAACGAAAGCGATGTAACGAAACACATTATCGTAATCAATAACACTGCCGAAACGACTAGCTCAATCATCGTGATACCGCATCGACACCGATGTTGAGTACGAGCCTTTTGAACGTGTTTCAAATAGTAATAGTTAATCATAGGATTTAAAAAAAAGATTATTGCAACGATTTCATGATGTTGATCAGCGTCAGAAAAACTCCAGAGCAGGCAAGAAAAACCAATATCCCCAGCGCAACATAGACCACACCAATGAAAATACGCGTTAGCACACCAGCTTGGGATTCGTTGCGATTTTGTCGAGCAGTAGCTGACCAGCGAAGCAACCAGGCTTGGGTGTCGGCATTGGTGGACAACGCTAACGCCTCAGCGTCGCGTTTTGAAATAATTTTTTCCGCTGCCAGTGATTCCCATTTACCCTGCCCCTTTTCAATTCGGTCGTTGGCTTGGTTCAATCCCTTGAACAGTCGGCGCAAGGGCTGAATTCCCAGGATCATTTCGATTCCAGACTTAGCAGACAGCCCTGATTGGGTAAACAATGCAAGGGAACGCCGGCGACTCACCGACGGGGAATCTACATGCTGACGCCAAATCAACGGATTCCATCGCCGCAAATAACGGCGAAAGGCCCCAAAACAGAATGGCAGCAAAATGATCAAGGGCAACAACCACAGAAACCAAAATTTTACAGCGTAGTCACATATCGTAATCAGAAGCTGCAGTGTACTCGGTAACTCGACACCAAACTCCTCCAACATCGACTTGGATTCTGGAACGACGTTAATCATCAAATAAGCCAACAAGCATGTCATGACGAAAACGAGTCCAGCCAAGCGCATGCATTTCGACCAGTTGCTTTCCTCCCGGCTGGTCCGATACATTCCGATTTCGGAATAACGTGCCAACAATGCGGCATTCAATGCCGGCAAAGTTCCATTTTGATTAGCCAAGCGTAATGCCAACTCGACGGATGGAGGTAACACTGGAATTTCGTCAAGCGCGTCAACAACATCAACGCCCTGTTTCAATTGTTCAGCCAATCGTTCAACTCGATCGCGATATTTCGCCGGCAATTCAATAGCAAGGCTCAATACCAATGGAGCAGGGGCGATGTTATCACGTTCGCAAACTGCCAACATCCGCAATAAAGCGCGTTGATATGGCGCAGAAACTTCAAGTAGCTCTGTCGCGGTTTGAGCGAGGGCGAACTTCTGACCAAGGTCGACGTTGCTTGAAGGATTAGATGAACTTTCCGACATCTCGATTACTCATTAGTAGCCGGTCAACCCGCTGATGATGGCGATTAACGGCATAAACAAAGCCAGGACCGCCAATAAGACGGCGACTCCGACCAACCAAAACATTAAGGCAACGATCCAGTGAATCCACCAATCACCAAAGTCGTTATTGCGATCCCGATAATAGATGGCAACTTCTCGCAACAAATCTATTTTTCCTGCTGACGCTGGCAGTCGCATCGTGCGTTCGAGCAACTGGTATTTCGGATTGAAAAATAACGATTCCCCGCTTAATTGTTCTCCAGACTGACCGTTGCCGGCATTGGCAATACTGGTTTTCTGCAACCAGGAATTTGCTGACGCAGACCCCGCAGTTTTGACGGCATGATTTTCCGAAATACCAGCTTCCAGTAATAGCGAGATGTGCCATGCCCAGGAGGCAAGGGCATTGCGAGTGCTCATCAACTTTTGGTCCAGCCAACTAACATTGGCCGGCCTCCGGTCGCGCCCCAAACGACCCATCAACCAACAGAGGAAAGCCGCTACAATTGCGCAGGACAAAACGAGCCACCACCACTCGCGAACCATTTGCGACGACCACAGGAACGCCAACGTTATCGCCGGCAATTCAATTCCAAATTCAGCGAACATTTCTTCGAATTGCGGCGCGATCCAAAAACTAAAGCCGACCGCCAACAAACCAGACGCCAACAGGACCAGGAAGGGATATAAAAGTAATCTGACCAAACGGCGACCCGGTGAAATATTTGGACCGGCGGAACAAAAACCACGCTGAGCTGCCTGGGCTATATCGAATCGTGAGATCTGCTTTGCGGTGGAAATATTTATCAACGGCAGGCAGATCGACAGCACATCTGGCCGCTTCAGTGCCTCGTCGTAGTTGCAAGGTCCCTTGAACCAACGACTCAGCGAACGAAGCTGTTTGCGTACTTCCCCCGGTAGTTCTCGTGCCATTTGCTCCAGCTCCGACGCGATTTCATGCCGAATTTGCAGAATAGCATCCCAGCGATCTTTGAGAGGCGGGACCGTCGTTCGGTAAGGCTCAGGTTCTTCCATTTGTTAAGTCCCGGCAGTCGATAAGTCTTTCAACATCGAAATGATTGGCCAAAAAATAGTCAGGCAGTACACAAGCGCGATTGTGCCTCCGACGGTACAAACCAAACCAATTGGCGTAGCAACCTTCATGTACGCCAAACGGTGATTCGCCGAGATTGTTAGATAGTCTGCCAACGTTCCTATACCAGTCGCGTGATCGGGGTCCTGAACGGCGACTTGAATATCTCGACGCACTTTCGGATCTGCATCGGTCAGGTCGCAGCTGATCTTCACCGCATCCTCGACGTCCATCCCGGCAGCCATCAGCAATTGAATTATCCGTAACGCCGTCGTCGACGTTCGACATTGCACGAATCGACGTCCACCCAGCCAAATTGCTGTTTTCGTGGTGCCGCCAAGAAAAATCCAAATCAATAATACAATTAGACCGCATCCCAAAACCGTAACGATCGTGGGTAACCAAGGCGTCACATCGAAGCGCTCGGGCGCGTTGATTGCTGCAGGTAGCACCATATCGGCACGCATGCCATCCAATGCGGGGACGACTCTAAAGTTGAATAACATGAGGCCCAAGATTGCAGCGAGAAGCAAAACGAACAGATAGACGAAGGACCATCGCAATATTTTCGACACCTGTTGGCGAGCGATGTTTTGGACGGTGAGTCCTTCAAGCACCGGCAACATCGCTCCCGTTTGATCGAAGGTCCGCAAGGCTGCCCGATATTGATAGGGAAGCTCAGGATGTGAATCGGCTGTCTGAGTTAAAGTTTCATTTTCTCCAGCTTCTTGGCTAAGCGAGTTTTCCAACTGATCGAGTTTTGCAAATGTCAGCTGGCCAAACCGATCCCCGCCGTCAATCTCAATTGGAACACCAGCAACAAGTGCGGCCTTCAATTCCGTGTGAAATTGTTTGATCCCCGGCTTCATCTTTTGCCCTGCCAGATTCCCAGTGTTCCTAAGATGTAGATTAACACAGTCAATCACCGGGAAACAGTACGAGCCAGGCGGTCGTCTAGGGGCCCTGGCAACGAAATCTTCAACAAACGAACCGGCTCAGGCAAGTGCACGTCATCTGATTTGGCAATCTCGAACCAGTGCCAAAATTCAATCCTGCTTCGATTGGTCGCCGTCATTGAGCGGCGAATCAAAGCCGCGACCGTTATTAAACATCTTCATGAACGTTTCAATTTCGACTTGCTCAATAATCTCGTTGCCATTGAAGTCCATGTGACCGATATACAACGTGACTTCGCCGACCGGCAACTCATCTTTGGTCAAATTGCCGTCCTCGTTTTCGTCGAAACGTTTGACATTTGCAAACATCTCGGGCATAAAAATCCCGGGGCGCGTGCCACCGTGGCGATTCTTTTCAAGTTCTACCGTGTATTTTTGCGTCATCGTCAAACAAAATGTTCCTGCGTCGTCGCAAGCGGTGTACGTGAGCGAGATGTCAATCGGCTCTTTTGAGTCGCCACGATCAACGTCGATCAGGAACTGTCGGGGGTCGATGTCCGCCTCTTCCTTCACATCAGGTCCTTTGAGAGCTGTTTCGGAAAACGTTACGCCTTCCGGTGCCTCAATCTTGATTTCCACGTTGCCGGCCGGGTTATTCCAATGGACTTTGTATAACGGATCGAGGTTTACGCCGAGATACAATTGCCCTTTACCTTCCTGTAACAACGATTTGGTGGCTTCGACCCTCAGCTTCGCAAAAAATGGATGCTCATCGTCCGGATGCGGTGTCAGTTTTACGGGAGTTAAACTACCGGGAAGTGCTAATCGAGGGACGACTCCACTTGCAACCGACTTGGGTTCGATGGAAAACTTCGTCGGCAGATCATCAACCGTAGTCACTTTGTCGACCGTGCCCACGAGCTCAACGAGGTCACTCCGCAGTTGTTTGGGGTTACTCCAGAATCGTTTGCGGACAATTTTGCCTTCTGGATCAATTACGAATTCGCCATTCGGTGCACTACCGAGAGCCAGTTTGACTTGATTATCCATGGAATCACAAATCCATGGAATTTCGGTTTGCATGCGTCTCTTCGCTTCGGCAATGTGTTTAACTCGTTCTTGAATCGAAAACGCCGACACGAAGTTATTAATCTCTGGATGCTGAATCGCCTTGTAGACGTAATAAAATTGGACATCTTTGTCGCGGTAATCGCGGTACACGGTTTCCAAACTGGAAACATTTCGTAAGAAAGGCGGTCACGTCAGGCATCCGAATACAATGACCGTATACTTGCCACGCGTCTGGTTCAGCTGAAACGGGTTTCCATTTTCGTCAAACGCAGAGGCGTCTGGCATGGTCTGCCCGAGTTTGGGATCGCGAGCCGCAAACTTTTTTTCATATTGGTCGACGAATTCAACCGCTTCCGGCTTCTCAGCTTCCGGCTTCTCTGTTTTGGGAAGCCGGCTGTTCTTTACCTTCTGAACGGCTGCCATGCGATTATCAAATTCATCGCTCGAAATCGAACCGTCCTGATCGGTATCCAATTCCGTCATTAAGTCCTTGAAACGGTCGAAATCCGATAGTTTTCCGGAAACGTAGGCCTCGAGTTCTTCAATATCAACCTGGTTGTCGCTGTTGACGTCCGCTTCGCCGAATCCGCCTTGTGCGAACGTGATTTGCGATGTTAGTAATGTCAACAGGCACGCCAATGACAGGCGATAAAGGATCTTTCGCATGGTTTTCCTGATAATTTTTAGAAATATTGTGGAGAAATGTGGGATACCGTTTGGAGTGCGACGATCCAGGTCAGATTTCCTTACTCCATTTCCCGGCCCCCATGCAAATAAACTTGTCATTTTCAAACAGGAGAATTGGGATCATGAAAAAAAAGACCGTTTTCATGTTCCGGCCGATTTCTACGTATTCCCGGCCCGTCGCGCAGATTTACTCTTTGGACCAGACCCTTTCCACCCATGGCACCGCATCGCGCAGAGGTTTTGCAAAACTGCCCGTTTGAAAATGAGGCAAGTCGTCGACAGCTGCAAAAACGGTGTTTAGGTTGGCGTTGTCTTTTAATGAAGCCATGTATTTTTCAGTCGGTTCAATCGGCACAACCTCGTCGGCTCGTGAGTGAATCGCATAGATCGGCGTAGACCACTCGACATCAGCTTCAATGCTGGGTGCACCGGCAACAGGAATCAAAGCCGAGAAACGGTCCTGATTTCGACTCCCGATATACCAGGTTCCATGTCCGCCCATGCTGAACCCGGTTAGTAATGTCTTGTTTTCATCAATGTTGTAACGCTTAACAACAAAGTCCATCAGTTCGAAAACCGCGTTTTCATTTTTTTCGTTATTCCATCGACCTGCAATCGAATCGGGCGCAATCACGATGGCATTCAAATCGCCGAGTCCCGGCAAGACCAGCGCTTCAACGATTCCCCTGGCATAATGAGGCGTGACCTTGCCGCCAAAATGAAGCGCGACAATCAACGGAGTCGGAGTGGTGGCCTTATAGGATTTGGGAATCGCGATCGTGTAGCGAATGATGTCTCCGGTTGACGAAGCGAAGGACTCGTCGTGAATACCGGGCTCAGGCGTTTTTTGAGTTTCGGCTGCTGGCATCAGGCTCTTTACAGGTTTCACAGGTTCATCATTTTGCGAACAACCAGCCAGGAATAACGCAAGGCATATTCGAAGTGTAATATTGTTCGTGAGAGTTTGAATTGCCATGGTAACTCTGTCTTGTACAAGGAAACGCGATGTCACGGGCGAGTCGTTTTCGATGTGTTCCGTATCCAAGCAGTCATCTTACCATGTTGGTTGTCTTGACGCGCTCCTGGCGTCTGGGGGGGATCTTTGGGTCGGCACGACGTTTACCCGGCCGCGTAAGTCGTCAAGCAAAATAGGCGACGGCGTTTTCAAAAATGGCCAGGCCATCTCCTTTTTCGCTGGCGCCCTCTCGCGTCCAACGCGGATGTTGAGTCCCAGCGATATGACGTTCTGGATGAGGCATCAAGCCAAAGATTCGCCCCGTTTCATCGCAAACGCCGGCGATATGAGCCATCGACCCATTGGGATTGTGTGGAAACGGAACATGGCCATTCAATCCGCCCGGCCGACAATATTTGAGAGCTAACTGATCATTTTCCGCGAGAAGATCCAAAACAGAATCGCTACGGGCCACAAATTTGCCTTCTGCGTGAGCGATCGGCAAGTACATCTGTTCAATGTCTTTCAAGAAAACACAGCGCTCGTTGTTCGCTTTTAAGTTAACCCAAATGTTGACGAATCGTCCGTTGTCGTTCCAGGTTAATGTGGCGGGCAGGCCTTGGTCGTCGTTTTGAATCAGGAATCCGGATTTGATCAAGATCTGAAAACCGTTGCAGATTCCAAGAATCAGTTTGCCAGCTTGATGGAACTCGTTAATGAATTCGGACAATTGATGATGCATCTGGCTCGCCAGAATCCGGCCTGCGGCAATGTCGTCACCATAACTGAAGCCGCCTGAAATACAGAGAATCTGAAAATCCTCAAGCAACGAGGGTGATTCAATCAATTGATTAATGTGAATGAACTCAGCGTCTCCGCCGGCTGTCTCAAATGCGAAGGCCGTCTCCTGGTCGCAATTGGTGCCAGGGGCTCTGAGAATCAAGATCCGTGGTTTAGACATCCGTGATTAGCTCCAATCCAAAGGTTGCTGCCAGGCAGCTTTTAAGTCGGTTAGCAACGAGTGAATCGCCCGCTCTCCATTTGACCGAATCGTCACATGTTTGCCGTCGGTAACTCGGCCTAGCAAACTGATTTCGACTTCTCCCATCATATTTTCAAATTCTGTTTGCTTGGCGGGCTGGATTTCGACAACAAAACGCGTATTCGATTCGGAAAACAGACGAATCAAATTTGAGTTTTCATCTCCAACTGTTCCTTCGACACGAATTGCGTCGAGATCAACCTCGATCCCCAACCCTCCTGCGAAGGCCATCTCGGATAAGCACGCCGCCAAACCGCCTTCACTGAGATCGTGACAGCTACGAATCAAGCCGGACTTTATCGCTCTGTGAATCGCCTCGAAAGTGATTTTGGCTCGTTCGGGATCTACGCTGGGAACTTGGCCGCCGCTGGCGCAATTCACTAACGACCAATGGGAGCCACCCAAGTGATTTCCGGTGACACCAATCTGGTAAATCAAATTTTCGGCTGACTTGAGATCCATCGTCACGCACTGACGAGCGTCGTCGACTTGCCCGATGGCGCTAATCAGCAGCGTCGACGGGATCGAAATCGTTTTCCGTTCACCTGATTCGTCTGTGTAGCTGAACTCGTTGTTGAGACTGTCTTTGCCGCTGATAAAAGGTGTTTTGAGAACGGTGGCGACGTCGTAGCAAGCCAACGCGGCTCTTACCAACGCACCAAGGGTCTCGGGGCGATCGGTGTAGCCCCAACAGAAGTTGTCCAGAATGGCGATACGAGCCGGATCAGCTCCGACGGCAACGCAATTACGAATCGCCTCGTCAATCGAACTAGCAGCCATATGATAGGTGTCGAACTCGCCGAAATGAGGATTCATCCCGCAACCCACGACGATCCCTCGACGAGACTTCAACACGGGCCGAAGAACGGCCGCGTCGCTCGGCCCATCGTTGACGACGCCCACCAGTGGTTTGACAACGCTTCCGCCTTGGACTTCGTGATCGTACTGGCGAATGACCCAATGCTTGCTGGCCACGTTAAGCGACCCAAGTATGTTGCAGAGATCTTCCGACCAATCGTTTGACTGTTGTGATTTTTGTTGATCAGGCGGAACGGTCAGCGGCGAGTTTTCAGTCGGTTGATAACAGGCGTCTCGAATCACAGGCGGCCGACCGTCATGCAGAAATCTCATCGACAACTTGCCTACGGTTTGATCTTTGTACTTGAGCTCCAAGTCTCCTGTTGGTTTGAATTGCCCAATCACTGTTGCTTCAACGGACTCGGCGGCACACAAGTCTCGAAACTTTTCCCAATTCTTTTCTGGAACCGCAAACACCATGCGTTCTTGAGCTTCCGAAATCCAAATTTCGGTGTAGGACAGCCCGTCGTACTTTAAAGGCGCTCGATCCAACCAGACTTCTGCGCCAAGTTCTTCCCCCATTTCGCCAACCGCACTGGAGAACCCCCCTGCCCCGCAATCCGTCACGGCACTGTAGAGACCAAGTTCGCGGGCTTGCAATAACACGTCCATCAACATCTTCTCAGTGATCGCGTTGCCGATCTGAACGGCCCCGCCCGACGTGACATCGCTATCGGAAGTCAGTTCGACCGAACTAAACGTGGCTCCATGAATCCCATCTCGCCCGGTGCGACCACCAATCGAAACGATCAGGTCATTTGGCTGGACTTCTTTTTCCGACTTGTCGACCGGAATGATTCCTACGTTGCCACAAAAGACGAGCGGGTTGCCAACGTAACGGCGATCAAAATAAATCGCACCGTTGACCGTCGGAATCCCCATTCGATTTCCGTAGTCTCGTACACCGGCAACGACACCTTTCATGATCATCCGCGGATGCATTACACCCGGTGGTAGATCGTCGTAAGCTGTATCCGGAGAGGCGAAACAAAAAACGTCGGTGTTACAAACCGGCTTTGCACCCAGGCCTGTTCCGAGCGTATCGCGGATGACTCCACCGATGCCGGTGTTGGCTCCACCGTAGGGTTCGAGAGCCGACGGACGGTTGTGAGTTTCGACTTTGAAGGCAATGTTGTTTTCTTCGTCAAAGCGAACGATACCGGCATTATCTTTGAAAACGCTCACGCACCAGTCGTCGACACCAAGGTCTTCACGGATTTGGACGGTCGCTGCAAAGATCGTCTCTTTGAGCATATTATCGAATTCGCGCTCGCCGTTTTCGTCTTGATAACGGACTCGCCCAGCCAACGTTTTGTGGCTGCAGTGTTCGCTCCAGGTCTGGGCAATGGTTTCCAACTCAACATCGGTAGGCTCTCGACCAAGGGACCGAAAATGCTGCTGGATCGTCTGCATTTCAATTAACGTAAGGCTCAACTGCCATTGTTTGCTTATCAAGAGAAGCTGATCATCGTCGACGTCAAGAATCGAAACGTTGCGAAGCTGAAATTCATAAGGACGTCCCAACTCCAATTGCTCGAGTTCCAGTTTGCCGTGCACAATTTGTTCGATCGAATCATTGCAAAGCAGTTTGTCACATAAACGTTGGAGTTGCTGCGGAGTCAGTTCGGAAACCGAATATTTTCGAAAGGTGCGAACGGCCTCTGTGCGAATACCGAACTGATGAATCGCCAATAACGCGCTTTCCGCTTCGGGATCGGTCACTCCAGGTTGTGGCAGAACGTAGACGATGTTTGGCAAGTCTTCCGGAGAATTTGAAAGCTCGGGATCGCCAACGGGCGCGACGACGAATCGTTCAACAACGGTATCGACGAGCAGTTCGTTCGCCAATTTGGCGATCTGTTGTTGGTCGACGGGTCCCTGAATCAGAAAACCTTGTGCGGCGGAGATTCGGAGAGAATCCGGCAACATCAGGAAACGGGCATTGTCGATGACCTCATCGGCAATACGATTCGGCTGGCCCACGGCGGGCAGGATCTCAATTTGCCAAAGCTGCATCGGCAGGTCACTATTTGAATCAAGATTGGCTTGTCCATCAGCCGTCGAGGAAGTTCCATTTGTCACGTGAGCAATACCGTCTGAAATTGCGAGCGGGTGAAGCCATCATTTTATCTTTACGGACGTACTTCAAAAGGGGCTATGTGGATTCGGGAAAAAGCGGCTGAGGCCATGGATTGCGTGACCGGAAGAAGAAAATGGTGATGTTGAGCGAGTCACTTTGCTCCGCATCCGACGCGGTCTGAAAAGGGACAGGAATAATTAATTGCGAATGGTGAATGGTGAATGGTGAATTG
>JAHEJI010000049.1:14055-30073 GCA_024638965.1 Planctomycetaceae bacterium | reverse complement strand
CAAAGCCGCACGATCTCAACTTGGGAGAGGTTGGAACTAAAGCAAGTGCCATTGCATTGGGCGTTGCCCACGCGGTTAGCCTATTTTCCGCCAGAACCTTTGGCGGCTATTCCGATTCGTTCACGATTGGCAGTCGAATCTGAGACGGGTGTTGATCCGAATGGTGGATCGTGTTGCGGGCAACGACGCCCGTGTTTTCATCAAAGTTGTTGCCGCCTGTGTTTAGATTGCGCGCAAAACGTGGGAAGTTACTGCTGGAAACTTCGATCCGAATCCGATGCCCTTTCGCAAAGTAATTACTCGTCGACATAGGCGATATGTTTAGCTTGTAGACTTTGTCTTTTTCCATCAGAGCCTCTTTGTCGTATCCGTCGCGGTAGCGAACTCTCTGAATTGTCTCATCCAGGTTGTAGGCGGCGCCATCAGGATAAACGTCGATGAGCTTGATGGTGAAGTCTGTATCCTTGGCATCTGACGATACGAACAGAACCGCTTCGATAAACCCGCTGACTTCGACGCCTTGGCTCAAGGGCTCGGTTGAGTAAACCAGGATATCCTCGCGAAGTTCCATCGTTCGCTGATCGAAAGAACCCGCCGCGATCGCTCCTCCGGTGCAACACACGTTACCACCGAGACTGGGAACCGGATTCATCGGATCGTAATCGAACGAGTCGGACAAAGCCTGATTGCCTGGCATTTCGAACGAAAGTATCCCATCGCCGTTGAGTGTGTTGGCATGGCCTTCGCTCGAAAGGTACATCGGGGTCAGTTTCGTATTGGCAGGTGGCCAGACTTCCGAACTCTGCCATTGGTTTTTACCCATCGTGTAATATCGAATACGTGGCATCTCGACCGGGGCCTTGTCTTGTTTGAGCTTCGCGTCAAACCAGCCATAAATCAAGTCGTCGTAGTTGAGCCGAGCATCGCCGACATTCAGATCGCCGACCATGGTCTGTTCCCGGGATCGAGTGAACCCGCAATGAGTGTTGGGCGAAATGACCAAGTATTGGTTGTCTCGAACTTCCTCGTCAGCGCCATTTTCGCGTACGTGATTAAACAAAGCGATGTTGGGACTGCTGGCGACGTCGAACCATGAGACGAACCAAAAACTGGGCACGCCGAACGGCATGTGATCGTGATAAAGGCCGCCTTGAAACCACTTCGGGTCGTTCGGTTTGCGACGAATCATGTCTTCGAAAATGCCCATCGGTCCGTTGACGTTTTTCATAATGTCTTGAATCGGCAAATGCTTGTTGGCTTCGACCCAATCAACCCGCGGTCGTTCAGGAGCCAAATCAAAGAATCGTGAGTTTCGAATCAACTCTTCCTGAGTCGCATCTGGCGGAAAAGTCGGGCGGACGCGGTCGTTCTGAACTCCATACAACCATGAAAAGAACAGCATCTGTTCGGCACCGCCTCGGTACCAATTGCCTTGTTCGTTGAACGGTCCGACACGACCCACCCCCGCCCCAAATCCTTGAGGAACCATTGCCGTATGAGCCGGGTGATCCAGAGCCGCGACTGCCATCTGCCATTCGGCCGTGGATGAACATCCAATTGTTCCGATGCGACCGTTACACCAAGGCTGCTCGGCCATCCAGGTAAACGCATCGTAACCATCGGTTGTCGGTGTCCCGAGAATATCCCACTTGCCTTCGGAAAAGTAACGCCCTCGTTCGTTCTGAACGACATAGGCGTAACCGCGCTTAACTGCCTCCAGCGCGCGACGATAACTTCGAGTTGATTCTTCGCCATCGCGCCAATTGTTAAAGTTGTACGGCGTTTTGGAAAAGATAATTGGAACGGGGCTGTCAGTTTTGGGGCGGTAAATGTCCGTGCAGAGTCGAACTCCGTCTCGCATCGGCATCATGATTTTTTGATCGATGACAGCGATCTGGTCCAATTCATCCTTATAGTTGATCGAAGTTGTTTGTTGAGCGAGCGAAGCCGAACAGGCGACGATCGAAACGAACAGAATAGTCAGCGTGGTATGGAGTGACGTTTTCATTTTTCACAAAGCGCCTTTATGAGCTCAAAACAGAGGTTGACGTTGAACGAATTTGATTTTCGCAGATTGGAAAATTGATGTAAACGCACCTGTCTTTTCGCCCAGCATTTTGATCGCAAACACGCCTACAGGAATCGAAGCGTGCCGGAAGCCGTTGGTTTTCGAAAACAGGAGAACTTTGCGTGGCTGTTTCGATCGATCCGCTGTTGGTTTTCCCGTTTTCCGTTACTTCCGTGGTCAACTTCCGTTTCGCGAGTCATGCAAATTACTAACCACGGAAACGCACAGAATACACGGAAAAAAATGCAATTCGTGGAAGGACCAACGTGAACCGTGGTTTACGCTTTAGGAAGAAGTCGAAACGAGCTAATTCGCACAGTGGGTTGATCCGATAAACGAGGCTCTGCGTCCAACTATGCCGGCCACTCTCTTCGGGTGAAACTTTGTTATATTCGACGGGGTAACTACACTGGAGATTCTCGTCTCTGCAGTTTCACCCCGAATCGCGAGCATACAAATGAAGACTTCGATTTCACTGCTAATTATTCTCGTGAGTTTGTGTTTGGGCCAGTTGCCAGTCCAAGCCGACGAATTGCCGTTTCAGCACAAAGTCGATGTCTATCGTAGCGCTAACGGCGAAGTCGTGGCATTCACGGTCCGGTTGGAACAGGCATTTCTGGCCGAGGAATTTGAGAAGAGTAATTTTCTGCGACTGCGTTCCGACGACGAACGGGCCTACTTGATCTATCCGCAACAAACCAAGTTTCAGCAAAAACATGCCGAGTTTTTTGGCAGGCTCCGCGGCGACGGTACTGTCAAACTACGACTTTCGTACGACACTGTTTTGGAAAACCTGGATGGGACGCGTCGCGTTGAGGCCAAGGAAGGAACCATTGAAGTCGAAATCCCCAAGCCGGAAAACGAAGATCAGAACAAGGCGATTGGATCACCACAGATTTTTAAGGACTGGGCCAATCAACAGAATTTGCACTTTGCGCGGATGCTCAGGTACTATCCCGATGAATCTTTCTTTCAATATGTGTTGCTTCAATCCAACGCCCGTTATGGTGTCAAACCGCCCCCGATTCCCCGTCAAATGCGCAGCCAAATGGAAACCGAAACAGAGCTGTATGAAGTGTTCACGGGTTCACTGGCGATTCAACAGACCTTACAACGGGCAACCCTCAGCGGCGCCCAAAAGGTCGGCGACTACAACGTTCCGATTGGCAGTTTAAAACCACCTCGCCTGCGTTCTCTGGATTATGAGCAGCTGTTAAAAGACAAACTGGAAGACCAGAAGGAACCTCAGGTTCATGAAATCGCTAAGCTGGTACCGCACGATCAGTACATGCTGCATTTTAACTCGTTAAGCGCGCTGGACGAAGCGATTGATCTCGGCACGCAGTGGGGCGACAGCTTGCTAAGGTTGTTTACGGTTCAGGCTCAAGACAATCGCGTTAAAGAAAAGTTCGAGCAGCAGTTCGTCATCAATCACGAGTCTCTAACACAATTATTTGCCGATGGAATCGCAACTGAGGTGGCACTGACCGGTTCCGACCCCTCCATCCTGGAAGGAACCGACTTGTCCGCCATTATCCGTGTTACCGACGCGGAAAAGTTCCTGGAGAAGTCGCTTGACTGGATCGAAACTGCACGTGGTACTCAACCGGATATCGTCGCACGACACTTCAATTACCGCGGCCACCAAGTTAGGGCGCATTACACCAACGACCGCAACGTCAGTTCATTCCTGGTTCAACACGGGGATTACCTCGTTTATTCAAACTCGCACCGCGCCATCCGGAGGATCATCGACGCGGCGACTGAGACGGAATCGAACCTTTATGACGCGCTGGACTACCGTTACATCACGACAATTCTGCCGCCTTCTGAAAACGACAAATCCGGGTTTTTCTACGCTTCCGAAGCGTTCATTAAAAAAATGGTTGCCGCGGAAGCCAAGATTTCGCAGAAACGGCGGATGCAATGCTTCAATAACCTCATCATGCAAAACAATGCGTCACTGTTCTATCGGCTGGAAAATGGACGTTCACCGAAATCGCTCAGCGAATTGTCAGACGACCGGTACGTCGATACCAAGAAAATTGTTTGTCCGCACGGCGGAGCCTATGCTTTCGATACGGCCAGCGACACCTGTACCTGCTCACTGCACAACCGCTTAAAGTACTTGACGCCCAACGCCGAGCTTTCGGTGCAAAGTGTCTCGAAACAGGAAGCGGAGGAATACGCGCGTTACCGCAACCGATACGAGCAATTTTGGCAAAGAGTGTTTGACCCCATCGCGGTACGAATCACCGTCAATTCATCGGTGAAACTTGAGACCTGTATCCTGCCGATGGCCAATAGCGGTATTTACGACGACTTGCGTGAAAAAGTCGACAAGAATCCTCAAAGAATTATTACTTCGCGGATCGCACCCTCGGCCATCGCCTCGTACGTGATGGTGCCCGGTCGCGAAAACACGGCCGAGTTTCTACGTATGATACCCGGCGTGCCAGAGGTCATCGAAGACGATCCGACGCTGACCGATTTGAGCTGGATTGGCGATCGTGTTTCAGTCCATCTTTGTGACGGTGACAGTATCCTGGAGATTGATCCGACGCGAATCAAACCGCTCGATTTACCGTTGGTTGGTAAGGCGTCGACCGACATGCAGGGAATTGTTGCCGCAGTTTTCATGATGGCTAACCTGCCTGTTTACGCGACCGTGGATGTCGAGAATCGCGAAAAGGCGGATCGCATGCTGCAACAGTTTGCGGAACACATTTTTCTACAGGATGGAAATCTTGGCGGATTTGAAACGAAGCTGGATGCGTATCAACTGCCCGAGTACAAGGATCACCAAATCTATGTTCTAAATATTGGCCTGTATGCACTATCGCTGAGACTGCACGTTTCTCTGGTCGGCGATCAATTGGTTATGGCGACCAAGCCCGAAGTGCTCCGCGAAGTCATCGACGCCAGCAAGGCAGAGCCTAATCAAGACGCCCCGTTAGCTCACATGTTGTTTCGCCTGGATCATCGCGCGCTTGATCGTCTGAGCGACGATGTACAACTGTATTGGGCTGAAAAGTCGCGTGTCTCCTGTCACCGCAACGTGATTTCAATTTACAATTTTCACAAATTGTACGGTGTACCTATCGACAAGATTCCCGAACTGTCGGAAGCCAAATATGGCGTCCGCTATTTCTGTCCCGATCAGGGAGAATACTCGTTTGACAAGGAGCTCAACCAAGTCGTGTGCAGCGTGCACGGCAACCGCGAACATTCGCAACAGCATTCGCGAATCGACACGAACTCGTCTTTCTCGAAGTTCATCGAAAGTCTTGACACGATCACAGCCTCGCTCGTATTTGAGGACGATGCTTTGCTGACAACCGTAGAAATCAGACGCAGCCAAAACGAAGTTGATGAGTGAGCTTATCGGTAATCTGTTAAACTGGCGAACTCAACATGCACGGAGTCGACTCAAAAAATCGGTCGAGATTCCGAAAAAAAGCCAGTCGAGTCCTTGGTGTGTTGGATTTTATTGTCGTAGACTAATTAAAGTTCGAAACAGATTCGCTTGATGGGACGAAAAGAATGCTGTTTGCAAAGAGAGGCCGCTGCCAGTCTTGTTGTTGCTTTAGCCGGACCTTGATTCCGAGTTTGATTTTGTTGTTGGTGATTGGCGGCCAACCGCTGTATTCAATGCAGGTTCAAAATCAGGATGATTCTTCCGCCGGCCATGCACTGAGCTTGTTATTCGACACTCATCGAGCGCCAAACGCCAAGAGCATGGGCTTGCTTCAAGGCAACTTTCTCGATGCCGTCGACGTTAGTGGTTCCCTGCAGTTGGCGGTGGTGATTGATGCCAGCGAAAGCATGGAGGACCAACTTAAATCGATTCGCAAAAATCTGCATTACCTGATCAGCGACCTGGACCGGATTTTGGACGGCTCAATCGAAACCGCTGTGGTGACTTATTCGGACATTGGTGATAAGACAGTCCCGGTTACAATACATAGTCAAGGGTTTGTGGACGCCAAGGCGACGGAACGAATCATCAGCCAACTTGTAACCGCATCCGGCAAGCCTTATTTCCCGGAAGCAGCTGACTTGGGTGTTCACCGCGCGATCAATAGCTTGCCCTGGTCTGACGAAGTGAACATCGAACGTTGGATATTGGTGATTGCCGATGCGCCGCCTTATGAGCCGTCTTTCAAAGACGCACAGACCGGGGCGAAACGTTGGTACGAAACAGAGCTATTGCTGGATCTGGCGAATCAGAAAGGCATTAAGGTGCATTGTCTGTTATGTAACAGCCGCGAGTCAGAAAAAAAGTCGTTTGAAATGCTGTTGGACGATACTCGAAAGTTCATGACACGGCTCTCATCCGATACGGGTGGACTGATGTTGGACATGTCATATGACCAAGTTCGAAAAGCGCTTGCCGATAGTGCTCAGCGGATGCGAACGCAATACGTGCGTATCGGCCATATTACTAAGTCCGATATTCAAAACGCTCGGGGAGAATCGGTTGCCAACGCCGATGCAGATCAACCGCTTCGGATCGTGGTTGTTCCCTTATTGCCGTTGGACGAAGTTTCCTTTTTTCATCAACGTCCTGAAGTCCAGGTCGCGACCGAACTTCGAGACTTGTTGAAACAGATGCCCAATTCGCCTATCGTGCACCCCCGTCAAATACAAATGCAGATCACTCGGCTGAAAAGCGAGGGGGTACCGGTTGAAGATTGGCCCCAAGCATTGTGTTATCGCCTGCGCGCGCCATTGATCATCACCGGTCAACTCCGCAGTGCCAGAGACCAACTTGCCGTCAGTCTTGAGGTTCGTGGGCCGGATTTAAAAGAGCCGCTGGCCAGTATCAAGCTGACGGCTGATTCCCAAAACCTGGCTCGACAGATCATTGGTCAGCTTGTCCAGACACGGGCGCCTTCACCTGAGATTTCGCCGTTGATCAATCGACTCACGAAATATGCGACGGATCAGCAAATTGACGGAACCGAAATCGGAGCTTTGTCAAAACTGAAACCGGATGAGCGGCAACTGCTGATGTCCGGGTTGTCAGCCCTTGAGCAGGCAACCGGTTATGCAAAAGGCGATTTGAACGGTCTCAGCCTGCTTCAAGCATCCGAGGAGAGTCTGAAAAATTTTCTTGCTGACAATCCAACCCATTCGTACGCACTCATGATGTTGGCCAGCTCGCAATTCAATCTGGCAGCAGCCTACGAAGCAACCGGTTCGGTCGAAAACGCGAAAGCCAAGTTTACCGAGTCGACTCGATCGATCCAGTCAGCGTTTCAATCGAGAAACCAATTGGTTGACGAGCTGTTAAAGTTGGAATTGGAAGGGGATTATCACTTGTTGGTGCGAAAACAATACCCGGCGTCGATCGAACGCTATAACACGATTATTGGACAAAGTGAAGCGTCCCCCTTGAATTCTTCGCTGCACGCCCATTGGATGCTGGCCGGCATTCTCAGTGGTGATTGGGGTGTCGAACAGAACGATCCCAGCCTGGTCGATCTCGCAGCGGCTCGCGGTCACCTGATTAAGATCCTGGCTCATTGGCCCGAGTCCTCACAAGCCAATTTGATCCGACAAAATTTGATGTGGGATCCGCGCAACAACAAAAGCCGGACGCCGTACCTCGCCCGCATGGGCGATTCGTTTGCAACGAAGTAGGGTTTGTCGTTCCGCATTTATGCGATTAACAGCGCTGCGAGTGTGTTGCTGCAATTGTCTGATTGCGAATCAACTCCTCGTGACGCTGAATAACAATTGTTGCTTAAGTTCGACGTAGCGAAATGCAACCTCTCTGACAGAACTCTAGCTCGACAGCCCCAATTTGGGGTTTTGCCGTGCAATTTCGTGGCTTTTTAAAAAACACACCATCACAATTTCAAGGCCCAGGGGTCGTTCTAGACGCTGTTTAGGACCGCCCCGTTCGAGGCTTAATGTTGTTATTCAAACATCTCCCAGGGCGTTGCCGGCGTTGCCCTAGGCTGGCATCCCCTTCGGGCCTACAAGTAACGGCTTCTATTCTCTCTGCGAGCCTATTTTTCTCGCGTGTTCCAGCGCTTTGACAATCAGACGGCATTCGTCGACTGGCCAGATCTCTTCGGTTCCAGTTTCAAGAATCGTAATCAAATACTTGTTGTCGGCAATTAAATTAATATGCTCGCGATAGCTACTAGTTGATTTCGGAAGGGGAAACCAAACGGGCGTATTGCCTGTGAGGTCAACAAATAATAGATCACCTTTCCGAGATGACACGGCAACTGCTTTGCCGTCAGCTGAGAACGAAGCTGCAGTAATCTCGCCTAAATCGGCGACAAAGTCGGGAACGTAGCTTTGATCGGTTTTGATATTGAACAGCTGTACTGGTTTCGCATTCGAATCCGTGCCAACGAATACCCACGGCGAGTTTGATGTCGACTGGACGATACTGAATGTTTGCCCTTCGCGTATTGACGGACCAAACGGTTTGAGAGTCGAGCCATCGCTGAAATCGACAATGTACACTTGATGGTCCGTGGCAACAATTACACGATTGTTATCAGCCAGCGCTGCCTCGATGACGTATTGTTCTCGAAAAGTGTCCGGAGCTTCAATCTTAATCGTTTGGGGTTGGTCGCCATCCGGGGAGATCTTCAGCCGTTTCAAAGTACAGTCCTGACCAACCGATAATAATGATGTTGCATCGGAATTAAATACCAGACTATTGACGAACTCGGTGTGGGCGTCGACAAATCGATGATTTTCCAACGAACCGTCCATCGCGATTTGCCAAATATGAACTTTGCCGGATTCATCGCCTACGGCCAAAACACGGTGATTTTGAGAAACGGTGGCGGTCGAAGTTATCAACCTCGTATTGTCATTTAATTGCCAACGAAGTTCGAATTCACGGTTTGCATCAAGTGCCCAAATCGCGTTAGTCGACGGGATCAACCATTGATCCGATTCCGCCAAATGAAATATCTTCTGCACGCCCAAGATTTCCGACTCGATCCAGTCGGCGGTTGCAGGATCGTCTTCAATAGAATCCATTTTGGGAAAACGAAAGACGGTTCTTGCGGGACTCGCGTCGTTCATCGCGACAACCGCATAACTGGAATCTTGCGATCCGGCGGTCAAACTACTGACGTCGTAATTTTGATTCACTATTTGCGGCGACGAGAAATCAAGTACTCCGGAATCTCCTTTCTCGGTCGAGGCTTTGGCAAGCAGTTCGGTCGCCTCGTCCCATTGATCCGATTCAATTAACTTAAAAGCCTCTTGCCGAATCTCGGCAACGGTTCTGCTTGCCAAGTCAATTTTCCAGCCCATTCGTTTCAGCTGTTTAAGGTCATAAGTTTCATCGATGGACGTATAAAAAACGGAATCGGTTTGGGCTTTTACATAGATTTTATCGTTCTCGCTCAACTCAATTACGGCCTTACCTTGACCGTCAACGAGCGTTGGTTGATTGGGATCATCGGAGTTTTTAATCTCTAACTTAAACTTCGTTGATTCCGGCGAGAACAAAATAGTGTGCGACTGTTTTTTGGCAATCGGATCTGGCGCGATGCCATTGTCTTTGTCGTTCCAGGTGGACGTCCAATACCAGCCAAGTGCGATGAGTAAAACGGCTGCGACGCCCAGGATTACTAGCGGCAATGGACTTTTTTCGGCGGGTTCCTCGACGACTGCTTCCTGTGTCGCAGCTGTAACGGCCTTGACGAATTCGGCACAATTGTCGTAACGCGGGACAGGAGGAAGGGCCGTTGCTTTTCGCAAAACCGCCTGTTCGCGTTCATCCACCAAACTGAAATCGAGACGGCCTTCTCGATGCACTTGGGCCAACGACTCAAAAGTTTGACCAGCGTCGTACGGCATCTGGCCAGTTCGTAAATAGTAATAGGTGATCGCCAGGGCATATTGATCGGTCGTTGGGGTCGGAAGTCGTTCGAGAGATTCAGGAGCCATGAAGCCCAGGCTACCGACCATTTCGGTTGCTTTCTCATCGAATTGACGCAACGACGTGGCAACACCAAAATCACCAATCACGACTGAATCGCCGATGAGCAGCAGATTGGCCGGTTTTATATCGCGATGGACGATCCCGACTCGCTCGCCGTTAACCAGATGACGAGGTTCGTTCAAAAAGTCCAGCCCTTTCGCTGCTTGCCGCATGTACTCTAGCAGTTCGTCGAGTGGAATTCCCGACGCACCTTGTTGGCGATAATATTCCAGCTTGTTTTCCAGGCTATCATCCGCCAACGCCATCGCAATGACGAGGTAAGCGAGGCTTCTTTTGAATTCCAGTTCATCAACGGTGACCGTTTTGTTTGAACTGAAATCCTCTTTGATTGTTTCCAAAGCATGGTCATCCAGTGCTCGACCTTCACGATCCAGGACCCAAATGGCCGTCGTAGGAATCAGGTTGGCGTGCCGAATTAACTTGACGGCATTCGCAGATTTTAGTTCGACGCTTCCGCCCGCGGATTGCAAAGAGATAAACTTCAGAGCTACACGCGTCCCACCTGGTGCAAGCGCTTCCCAAACTTCTCCGTAAGCTCCCGCTCCAATGAACCGAACCAATTCATAACCTGAGATCGGCGTATCGCCTGTTTTGAACATCGCGTCAAACCAAAAAGTCACCGTGATTTTTTTACATTCTCATTGTAACGATAATCAAGATAAAAAGATTGATCGGCCAGGCAGACAATGAGTTGGACATGGATCGCGTTAGTATCCTGAGAAGCAGGGCGTTAGCCGAACGTAATGGCACTTACCTTACGGCGATCGAACACCCTTCCCCGACGACACATGAGGGTCCGGGAGAGTGAAACGAAAAGATTCGTTGCGGAATCAACAACCCTCACCCGACGCCGAGACGTCGACCTCTCCCAATCCGAGATCGTGCGGCTTTGGAGTTCGGATTCTGCGAGAGTTTACGAGCATCAAATACTCTCCCTCTGGGAGAGTCGGGCTCTCAGGCCCGGAGAGGGTCTTGTGAACCGCACGAAAAACCCTCCCCGGCCGCTACCGCGTCCGACCCTCCCGCAAGCGAGAGGGTGATGTAACTCTCATCTAATCAACGACTAAAAAAGCCGCACGATCTCATCCTGGGAGAGGTTGGGTTCAAACGTAAGTGCCATACGGCGTTAGCCGCCCGTACTAGCATCTGGCCGCTCAACGGAGCGGCCGATGCACGAGTGATCAATGTCGAATCATACTCTTCATCCTGCCGATATAAGAAGTGAACTAACGTTCGAAATCACTTCTCACGAATCTGCTCAAGTGCTTTAGCTGTGATCTTGGGGAAGTCTTTTTCGTGTCGATCAAGAATCGCCAGAACCTCGCCGTTGTTAACGCCGACAGTTCCGAATGCTTTCAGCCAGGCCGATAACATCGCGTCATCGCGTTTTCCGTTCACGGGAGCTTCTACGACCGCAGCCAAATCCAACAAAACGGTCGCCGCTTCTTCGCCCTTCAGTTCTCCAATCGCCTCAACGGCGGCTAGTCGCAGTGAGTGTTCGGGTCCATTTAAGAATTTTAGCTTCACAGGTTCCGAATCAGTTTCGAGCCAGCCAGATTCGGCTTTCAGATCGCAAGTGAAGGCGACATGACTTAAATAGACCAGGCCCAGATAGTCCATTGAAGCGATGCCCTCCAGGAAGGGACCTGGGCGATCCATCACGACATCGTGCTCGCCGAATCGATTGGTGGTAACGGCGTTAACCAGGATCTTCAAGTTTTGAAAATCAAGTTGGCAGATATGAGCGTACGCGGACAAGGCAGCCCGTTTTGCACTTTTATCTTCAATGCTAAATAACGTACGGACTTTGGCGGATTGTTGTATCGCGGCTCGACCAAACGACTTCAGCTTGTTACATCCCTTAACGACAGAACGTGGTTTGTCCTTGTCAACAGCCAACCAAACTTGGGCGGCGTCTTCAGCCAACCGTTCGTTCTTTTTTTGTTTGGAGACTTGCCGGTTCACCCACCGCTTATCCTCCTGGCAAAGGTCCCTCATCTTGAGCGTGCTCACAACGTTGTTTGCGTCTCGGATCGTTACGGTTGCACCTTCGAGTTTTACGAACTGACCGACGCCAAGGAGTTCATCTGTTTCATCCCGAAACTCGTGCAACAGTCTGAGCGGAATCGGCGGTGCCGCGTCGTCGAGAATGGGTTTTGCTTCCTGGGCCAGCTGAATACCAGGTACACAAAGAACGAAAACCGTCACGACCAAACCGCCAATTATTTTCTTGAGCATCGCAATTTGCCATCGATACGGAGATAACGAGATAAATACGGAGAAAGAACCATCACCGTTTGTCGAGGATGTCCTTTTATCCATAATGGTAGCGAGAAACCACTGCCTTTGGAACTGATTTCACGTTCTAATTCATCAGCCGCGACTACTTTTTCAGTTGCCGTCCGTTGGACTTCTTTTGCTTCCGAGCCTCAAAATGCCTTTATCAAAGAAACAGCAGCCGTTAGCGACCGCTATTCTTGAGGCATTAGGCTCGTTGTTGCCGGGACAAGTACCGCCCCTCATCCTCATTGAAGATGCAACCATCGTCGCGCAGGTGGGTTGCGACGAAGCTGGCCCCTACTTTACAACCGAAAACTTGCCTCAACCCATTTCTGACCTGAAACATGGTCCGCTTAAAAGCGCGCTGCAGAAAATTGCCGGCCCAACGACCGCAAACGACCACAATCGAACAACGCACTCGATTCCGCTCGATGATGAACATGAACTCGTGTCGACACGTTTGGGCTCAGATGATCGCAGTCGACTTCTGGTCAAACTTCAAAAGACTCATCCACTCCCGCAACCGATCGTCAATCACGACAACCTGAGCCGACAAGTCGAACGGCTCAACGAAATTGCCTCTGCGTCTGATGTGATGATTTGGGAAACGGGAGTCGATGGCGGGTTGACTTATCTTTCCGAAAGCGCGCTTTCGTTTGTTGGTCGCAGTATGGACGAATTGTCGGGCCATTTATGGCGGGAATTCGTTCACCCTGAAGACAGCGAAAAAATCACGAACGACTTTGAAGTGTCTACGTCTCAAATGCAGATGGTGCAAACTGAATACCGTTTGCGGCGTTATGATGGCCAGTACTTCTGGTTTTTGAAGTTGGGTACACCGCGACTTGACGATCAGAGCAAATTCCTGGGTTACATTGGTTTTTGTTTAAACGTTTCCAAATTCAAACAGAATGAGTTAGAACTCGAAACCAGGAAGCAGCTTTTTGAACTTGCTTTGAGCGGGTCGACAATTGGAATCTGGGAAGGCGATGTGCTTCGTGAAGACTGGATCATGGCCGACGATATCGAACGGACGCTCGGTTACGACAATGGAGAATTAAAAAACTCGCGAGCGCAAATCAGAAACTTAATCCATCCAGACGACATCGGGACAACCGCAGGAGCGGGTAAACAACCATTCTCCGGCAAATCAAACATTTCAGAGTTGCGCTTGAAAACAAAGTCCGGGGGCTATCGTTGGTATCGCGTATTCGGCAAATCGGAAAAAGACGCGTCCGGCAAGGTCACCCGGATTGCCGGGGCCATCATCGATATCGATCGTCTCAAAACGGCGGAACTGGCCGCTGAGTTACAGGTGCGCCGGCGTGATGAGTATTTGGCGATGTTATCTCACGAGTTACGAAATCCAATGACGGCAATCAACTTTGCCGCTGCCGGACTCGAGGCGAGCAGTCATCTGACTGATGATTGGAACCAATTCGTTTCTGTCGTCTCGAACCAAACCCTGCATATGTCGAGACTTCTGGATGACTTACTGGATGTCGCTCGCGTCACTCAAAACAAACTTGAAATTGTCCCGGTGATGCATGACATTGCCAAAGAAACCGCGATCACGGCACAGGGCATTTTGCCGGTCTTTGAGCAAAAACAGCAAACTCTTCACCTGGATATCCCACACACGCCGCTGCTTGTTTACGGCGACCCTGCCCGACTGAAACAAGCGGTCACCAACCTGCTCGACAATGCGTCGAAGTATACAAAAATTGGCGGTGAAATCTGGTTGAGCGTAGTTCGCGAAAACGATTGGATCACCATCACAGTGAATGATTCGGGAATTGGAATTGAACCCGATCAATTAACCAATATTTTTGATTTGTTCTATCAAGAAACCCAGCCCAAGCATCGACGTCCCGGAGGGATGGGTGTGGGGCTATTTCTTGTCAAGCAAATTGCTGAAGTTCACCATGGAGAAATCGTCGCGGAGAGCCGTGGAAAGGGACTTGGAAGCAAATTCACGCTTACAATTCCGACGGGTCAATTGCCTGATAATCGACAGCAGAGTTCAAGCAATCAAAGGTTTAACAATTTGAAACTGGCATTCGTAGAAGACAATGAGGATACGCGCAAAGTCTTGTCGTATTTGCTTAACGCGCGCGGTTTTGTGGTCACTCAGTTTGCTGACGGAGAAACAGCAAGCGTCGAGATCCCCAAACTTCAACCAGACTTGGCGGTGATCGATATCGGTCTGCCCGGCATGAATGGTTTCGATTTGGCAAGAGAAATTCGGCAACACGAAAATTGCAAGGACATGCTGCTAATCGCATTGTCAGGGCACGGAAACGAATCGGATCTTCTAAAATCAAGCAGTTCGGGTTTTGATGGCCATCTTGTCAAGCCAACTCGAATCGATACGATTTGCGACCTGATCGCCGAAAAAATTTACTAAGAAATCGCACTATCAATAAATGTATCGCACCGTTTGCCCAGTTCCATTTCTCGCTATCTTATTGATCGTCCTTCAATCGAATGTCGACGCTCAACAACCACTTTCAAAGAACAAACCCAACGTCATTGTTTTTTTGATTGATGACCTGGGTTACATGGATCTCGGTTGCTACCGTTCGCGGCAACCGGATTCGAACCGTTTTTATGAAACACCTAACCTCGACCGCCTCGCCCAGCAAAGTTGCCTGTTTACCGATTTCTATTCGGCTCATCCCGTTTGTTCGCCAACTCGCGCGGCGTTGATGTCGGGCAAGGCGCCGCAACGCGTCGGCATCACACAATGGATCTCGCAACCCAGCGACATTCATCTGCCGGCTGCCGAGTTAACGCTTGGGGAGGCATTTGCCGATGCCGGTTACGAAACTGGATACATTGGCAAATGGCACCTGGGTGAAAAGGACGATCAACTTCCGACGAGTCAAGGATTCAAGTGGATCCGTGCGGTAAATCGTGCGGGACAACCTGGAAGCTACTTTCATCCTTTCAAGCGAAAACAGCGGCAGGGCATTGGCTATTGGGACGTGCCGAATTTGGAACATACGTCACCGGGCGACTATCTCACCGACAAGATAACGGATCACGCGATTTCCTTTATTGAGCGGAACCAGTCAAAACCCTTCTTTTTGTGTTTTGCTCATTATGCTGTGCATACTCCCATCCAGTCCCCGAAAGACCTTGTTAGCAAATACGAACAAAAACGCGATTCAACCTTTGCCGAGCCAAAAATTACTCCGATTGTTGAACGCAACCATGCCAACTCGCGAGCCCGACAAGACGACCCGGCCTATGCCGCGATGCTTGAGAATCTCGACACCAACATCGGACGCGTGTTGCAGAGTGTTCAAGAACTTGGATTGCGCGAAAATACGATTATTTTGTTTACTTCCGATAATGGCGGCTTGACCACGTTGACAGGCAAACGAACTGGTCCCACTTCCGTCCGTCCTTTCCGGGCTGGCAAAGGGTGGAACTATGAGGGCGGGATTCGCGTTCCGACCTTGATTGCTTGGTCAACGAAGATTGATCCAGTCGTGGTGACGACGCCAGGAATCACCATGGATCTTTACCCGACGTTACTCGAGCTCGCTGGCCTGCCGAAGCGACCAGAACAACATCTCGATGGTCGCTCTTTGGTTACCGCTATCCAAGGTGCTCCCTCGTCCGAATTGGAATCGCGGTTTCTTGCCTGGCATTACCCACATCGACATGGTTCGGGC
>JAHEJI010000049.1:0-14045 GCA_024638965.1 Planctomycetaceae bacterium | reverse complement strand
TAGAAAAGGGAAGTGGAAATTGATCCATCACATGGAACCGGTCGAAAGTTTTGAACTTTACGATCTTGAAAACGACATTGGCGAGAAAGAGGATCTCTCAAAAATTAGTCCTGAAATCGCTGAAGAACTCGCCACGGAACTTGCCAATTGGGTTAAGTCGACACAAGCTGCAGCTGCCACATCATCATCATTCGAAGAGAAGCTATGAACAAGATTTACAAGTTGGCCTCCCGTCGAAACTTTTTAAAAACGTCGTCGCTGGCCACAGCCGGCTTCTGGCTGGGGTCACAAACGTCGACAGCTCGAGCCGAATCTGCAATCGAAAAACTCAACCTCGGCTTTGTCGGTGTCGGTGGCCGTGGTTGGGATAATCTTTCTGGACTGAGAGACCAAAATATAGTTGCGTTTTGCGATGTCGATGGTGTTCGAGCCAAGAAAGCGTTTGAAGAGTTTCCGAACGTGCCCAGGTTTGACGACTTCCGAAAGATGCTCGACGAATTCGAAAACAAAATTGACGGAGTCGTCATCAGTACGCCCGACCACACGCATTTTCATCCGTGCCACCAGGCTCTCTCAATGGGAAAACATGTTTACCTGGAAAAGCCTTTGGCCCATAGCGTCTGGGAAACTCGTCAACTCTGTGATCTGGCCCGCAAAAAGAAAGTTGCAACTCAGTTGGGTGTGCAAAGACACACTCTGAGAAACATGCACCGTTCGGTTGAGATCATTCAGGCCGGCACAATCGGGGATGTGAAAGAAGTCTTCTGTTGGATCGATGGGGACCGCGGTATGCCTGCCATCCCACGAGAAAAGCCGCCTGTGCCAAGCCACTTGAATTGGGATTTATGGTTAGGACCCGCGAGGACAACGGATTATCACGCCAGCATCGCACCGTATGGATGGCGATTTTGGTGGGACTATGGAACGGGCGAAACGGGGAATTGGGGCTGCCACATTTTGGATATCCCGTTCTGGGCATTGGGACTCGATCACCCAACTCACGTCAGCAGTAGCGGGCCAGAAGTTGACGCGCGGCGGACGCCGAAACAGCTGCAATCTACACTGCAGTTTCCGGCAAATGAGAATCGCGGCGCAATCAAATTGCATTGGGACCATGCCAAGCAAGGTCCCGAAATACTTCGTCGATACAACATGCCTCACAAAGGCTTCAATACACTGTTTGTTGGAAACGATGGGATGCTGCTAACAGGGTTTTCCAAATACAAACTCTACCCGGACGAAGACTTCGTCAACTTCAAAGCTCCCGAACCAACGATCGATCCTTCACCCGGTTTTTACAAGGAATGGACGAATGCATGCAAAGGGGGTGCCGCGGCCACATGCAATTTCGAATACTCTGGGCCGTTGGCTGAAACGGTTCTGCTTGCGAATGTCGCTTATCGTTCGAAAAATCAATTCAAGTGGAATCACAACACGCTCGAAACCGGTAACGAACAGGCACAAACATTGATCAAAACTCCGTTCCGTAGCGGCTGGGAGATTCGCGAACGGGTTGGCTCCTGAGCCACTGATTGCTGAAACGGATTCATCTTGCGGTTGAACTGGTTTTGTTCATAGAATTTGGAGTGGTTGACATCGGCTAGGACCCAGCTAACTTAAACCGCGCAAATGGAGTTGCCCGGATGAAAACAACTGGCATTCATGTTGCGATCATCTTGATCGTGACCATTTTGATCTTCTTTATCAATCTTGGCGATGCCCAATTGTGGGATCGGGACGAACCTCGCAACGCGGGTTGCGCCGCTGAAATGTTGGCTCGCGGTGATTTCGTCGTTCCGATTTTCAACGGCGAATTGCGTCATCAAAAACCAGTCATGCTTTACTGGTTGATGATTTCAAGCTATGAAGTCTTCGGCATCAACGAGTTTGCCGCCAGATTCTGGTCCGCCATGTTGGCCGTTGGAAGTGTGCTGGCCACCTACGTGATCGCTGCACGATTGTTGGGATCAGCGGTAGCGTTGCTCGCATCAATGATGCTTGCGACGAGCTTGATGTTCGATGTCGCGGCACGCGCCGCAACACCAGATTCGGTATTGATTTTTTGGTATACGATCGCCTTGATGATTTACGTGTTGGCCACGTTTGCGCCTTTCGAAAAAACCGCAAGACTTCGTCACGACAACCGATGGTTTCCCAAAAATTGGTTGGCGGTGGTGGCCATGTACGGAGCCATGGGACTTGGAGTGCTTGCCAAGGGTCCCGTCGGTTTTGTGATACCTTCGGCCATCATTGGCATGTTCATGTTGATTGGAAGGCTGAAGCCAGAATCGGGCCAAGATGCGAAAAGACGAACCGCGATTGGACGATTGCTGTCGACGATCCGGATGATTTTGAAGCCTTTTCATCCAGTACACTTCGCGAAAACCGTGTGGGCGATGCGTCCGTTGACACTCGTGACGGTGGTTCTTATGCTTGCGGGTCCCTGGTATTTCCTGGTCGATCTCAGGACGGAAGGCGACTTTACCCAACTGTTTTTTTGGAATGAGCATTTTGGACGAGCGACGACGGCCTTTGAAAATCACCGCGGAGGGCTGTGGTATTATCCGTTGGCAATCCTGATCGGATTCTTCCCCTGGTCCGTATTCTGGAGTCCGGTTGCGATCGGTTTGGGAAAGCAATCGAAATCCCGGTTGGAAATGCCAACGGTGTTTCTGTTGTGCTGGATCGGCGTTCAAGTTGGACTGTTTTCGCTTGCTCAGACCAAGCTGCCCAGCTATGTAACTCCATGCTATGGTGCGTTAGCAATTCTGACCGCCGATTGTCTGCATCGTTGGTCCAGAAAAGAATCCGCTTCCGTTTCCAACTTCTGGATAACGGCCGCGTCTGCTGGGATGATTTTGGCTGGCTTTATATTTGCAGCGGGATTCATCTATTTATGTATGAATTTTCTTGACGGACAATGGTGGTTGATTGCCGTTGCCTTGATTCCGATCTCATGTGGTCTGGTCGGCATCTGGCAAATCCAAAAGGAGTATCGTCAACCGCTCGTGGCGACCAATATTTTTGCTTCGATCGTGTTGGCGATAATGCTGTTTGGGTTTGCAACGAAGGCCATTAGTCAGCAACAAAATAGTCGGGAATTGCTGAACGAGATCGCTGCCGCGAACCCGGAAGTCAAAGTCGCGACGTATCGCGCTTTGGAATCCAGCTGGGTTGTTTACGGAAATCGACCCATATTTGAACTTGTTTTCGGGACTGCATCGGGAAACAAGATAGCGTCAGCCGGCGATCTTGAACGTGCCAAAGGCTGGAAACCCAAAGTCCGCTTGACACCAAAACAGTTTGTTCAGGCGTGCCCAACGGCCATGTTTGTTACGACAAGCGAACACGTTGCCGAACTAAGTCAACAAATACCGAGCGATTATGAAATCGTTCGTACCGCCGATTATTTTCTGCGCGACAAAAAACTGCATCTGTTGGCCCGAAAGCAAATGAAGCTTGCGGTCGCCCCTGATCGAGATTCTGAATCGATTCGACAGTGATTTTGACGGCCCGCAGCTGTGAGCGGTAAGCGCCTTGCCGATCATAGAAAGTGGCGCTGTCCACCTAGGGCGACAACCGCGCGAGGCTCCAGTTAGATTCTTCCCTGGTGTAAACGATGCGATCGTGCAAACGATCCTCACGCCCCTGCCAAAACTCGAAGCGGTCCGGTCGCAGTAAATAACCTCCCCAGAATTCCGGCAACGGGATCGGTTGCCCCTTATGCTGACGCTCCAATGCAGCTCGAGCTTGTTCAAGTTGTTCACGTGATTCAACCATTGCCGATTGGCGAGACGCAAGCGCGCTGAGTTGGGCGCCACGCGGGCGTAAGTGAAAGTACTCTTCAGAAATTTCACGCGTGGTTTTCCCCGTCGCACCCTCAATGCGAACTTGTCGTCCGAGGTACGGCCAATGAATCGCCACAGCAGCTCGAGGATTGGCCTCAAGCTGTTTTCCTTTTGTCGATTCGTAATTTGTAAAAAACTGGATTCCTTCGTCCGTAATGCCTTTAAGCAAAACCCACCGTAACGTCACGTGCCCGGCAAGATCGGTTGTTGCCAATGCCATCGCATTGGCTTCAAACCAGCGACCAGGACAATTTTCTTGCGCCTCTTCATACCAGGCTTTCAATTGGACCAACGGATCGGCCGCCAACTGTGACGGAGCGATTCCCCGGTTTTCGTATTCTTTTCTAATCTTTTGAAAGTCCATTCTTGTTTCCCATGTGAATTGGCAACGACTTAAACTCGCTTAACTTTGGCGACCCGTTCTCGGTTCTTACCTTCCAGCGTTGACTGGGATAAAATTAGAACTGGCTAGCATCATTGGAGCCAGCCGTTCGTATTGGTCGATCAATGGCGACCGGCTATCATACCGCAGCAACCAGGAAAGATTAATTCGATGGCGACCGATCTCAAAACACAACCGATTCAGGAAATGCGAACAGAACACGATTCGATGGGCGAAATCAAAGTCCCCGCCGACGCCTACTACGGTGCCCAGACCCAGCGTGCCGTTGAGAACTTTCCGATTTCCGGTTGGAAACTCCCGCCAGCGTTAATTCACGCGATGGGTCGAGTCAAATACGCTTGTGGAGTAGCAAATCGAGACTTAAAAAAACTCACCGAGTCAGGCAAAAATCCTCTTAGCGCCGAACAAGTTGCGGCGCTGTTGGCAGCTTGTCGCGAAGTGGCTGACGGCAAGCTGGACGATCAGTTTCCGATCGACGTTTTCCAAACCGGTTCGGGGACTTCATCCAACATGAACGTGAATGAAGTGATTGCCAATCGAGCGATCGAATTGATTGGCGGTGACCGCTTTGCACCCGAAAAGACAATCCACCCGAATGACCACGTGAATATGGGCCAAAGTACCAATGATACTTTTCCAACTGCCATTCACGTTGCCGTTGCAGTTGAAATCACCCATCAGCTGATTCCGGCATTGGAACGATTTGCCGAAACGTTCAAGGAAAAAGCGGCGGCCTGGGACCAGGTCATCAAGATTGGTCGCACGCACTTGATGGACGCTACGCCGCTCCGGCTGGGTCAGGAAATCGGCGGAATGGCAAGACAAATAGAATTGTCGGCCAAGCGCGCTCAGCAAGCACTCAAACCGATTTGTGAATTGCCAGTTGGCGGGACAGCGGTCGGCTCCGGAATCAACACGCATCCTGAGTTTGGTGAACGAACCGCCAAGGTACTGGCTGAGGAAACTGAAATCCCGTTTATCGAAGCGGTCAACCATTTCGAGGCAAACGCCCAGCGCGATGGCTTGGTTTCATGCCACGGCCATCTCCGGACGATTGCCTCGACGCTCTTCAACGTTGCCAACAATATCCGCTGGTTGGGTTCAGGCCCTCGATGCGGTTTTTACGAACTCGCATTGCCCACGCGTCAGCCGGGCAGTTCGATCATGCCCGGAAAGGTTAATCCGGTAATGTGTGAAAGCATGATGCAGCTGACTGCTCGGGTGATGGGTAATGACCAGACCATCACCATCAGCGGGGCGGCCGGCGGGCAATTCCAGTTGAACATCATGATGCCTGTGATGGCACAAACGACGCTTGAGAGTGTAACACTATTGGCCAAAGGTACCGAAGCGTTTGTCGATTTTTGTGCAGCCGATATGCAGGCCAACATCGAGGTCTGTGAGTCATTCGTTGAAAAAAGTCTTTCAATGTGCACCAGCCTCAATCCATACATCGGATATGAAAAGGCAGCAAAACTTGCCAAAGAAGCCTTTGCCAGCGGTAAAACCATTCGCGAACTTTGCCTGGAACAAGGAATTCTGCCGGAAGCAACTCTTAATGAAGCGCTCGATCCAATGCGAATGACCGAGCCTCAATCCTGAATAACGTCAAAATCAAGATTCCATGGAGGGAAGTGATGATTAACCAATATTTCGAACGCCGCGTTCGCCGGATTGCTGGAACTATTTCACTGCTGACGTTTCTCGCATTTGCCATGCTGGCTTTCAACCCAGCGGTGGCTCAGAAGATGTCAGAGGCCGATCAAAAGGATCGAATCGCAGATGTCTACGAACAGACAAAAACGGCAAAAACAGCGAAAGACTTCACTCAATTCGTCGACAGCTGTAAAGAGCTTCAGTCTCTGGATTTCAACGACGAAAATCATGCTTACATCAAAAAGTTAATGGCTTGGGGACTGAATCGACGAGGAGAAAAACGACTCGAAACCGCCGACTTGCTGTTGGCGGCTGGCAATATCGAACAGGGCGATCAAGCACTCATCAGCGCCGCAACGGATTTTGATCAGGCGACCCACGCCAATCCCAAACGTGCGCGGGCATGGCTGTGTCGTGGAATAGCGCACGTTCGACAACACAACTTGATAGACGCGATTTCCGATTTTTCAAAGACAATCGAGTTGAGCCCCAAGAACGCCAAGGCGTACTTCGATCGCGCCGAGGCGTTCTACCAAGCTGGGCAGTTCGAAAAAGCGATCGCGGATTACAATTTTGTGCTGAAGCGGAATTCGGGCGACCTGCAAGCGTTGACAGGCCGAGCACATTGCTACCACGCGATGGCCGATTACCAAAAAGCATTCGCGGATTATGACAGCGTTGTCGGATTGAGCGGCAATCGTCCGATCTCACTTGTGAATCGCGCCGAAGCAAATCAGATGTTGGGTCATTGGCAAGACGCGTACGACGATTACGTAACATCCATCAACTTGAAGCCAACCGGCGTTGCGCTCCAAAAGATCGCTTGGATGTTGGCGACCTGCCCGGAAGAGTCTTTTTTGCGGCCTCAAGAGGCGTTGCAATTCTGCCGACGAGCAATGGATATTACTGGCGAAACTCCAAAGGCACTTGAAACTCAAGCTGCAGCTGAATCGGCCAATGGAAATTTTGAACAAGCAAAAGTACTACAGGATCGCGCCCAGGAAATGGCCAAGTCCAATGACAAGCTTTTACAATCCCGCTTGGCGACGTATAAGAACCGCAACGTCAGCGACTCAGGACGGCAAGCAAAACGAGATACGACACAAAACCGATAACGAACTGACCACTCAAGTCTTCCTGAACGCTGAATCACCCTTCCACCTTACTCCGCACTACGAGTCGGGCTAGATCCAGTTCCTGTTGCGGGCAATATCGATCATTTCGGCGGCGGTGTTGACTCCCAGTCGTTCCAGAATCCGCGCCCGGTGGTTTTCAACGGTCCGCCGAGACAAGAGAAGTTCATTCGCGATTTTTCGACTGGACATGCCGTCGGCCACCATCCGAAGAACTTGTAGCTGCCGCACGGTAAGGTTCGGGCTGGAACCGTTAAATTCCTCGACCCGGAAGTGGCTGAGTCGCTGATCAAAATAACGATTGCCTTGAACAACGGCCCGCACGGCAAAATCAAGTTCCTGAAACGAGCTTTCGGTCGACACAATCGCTGCCGCATCGGCCAGATAGGTTCCTGATTTTCGTCCAGGATTCAAGTCGCTGATCAAAATCGTGCGATTTCGAATCATCTCGCGCTTGGTCGCTGGTACTAAAGCCAGTAAGGTCTGCATGTCCAACATCCAAACGGTTTGTTCTCTACTGTTTGAACTCGATAGCTTTCCACAAACTGATTCAAAGTCAGCATTTTTATTAAAGACCTCGACCTCGTAACCTCGTTGCGCCAGCATTGCTTTCAACCCATCCGCCAAAAGCTGACTGTAAATCGAAATGACAATTTTCGTGGCCACCGTATGTGATCGGATCTTTCGATATGGCATTTGATTGATGTTCATTTACTTAGTCAATCAGGAATAGGATTTTTGAAAAGAGACAAGTTTCCCTATGCCTACATAGCGATAGTGACAGCTATTCCGACAACGAAAATTTAAAAATTGACAAGTTTTTATCGAAACTCTTACAAAAGCGGAATCAGCCCTATGTAATGATTCATTTCAGAACAAAAGAAGATCTTTAAAGAAGCGTTAAGGAACTGTTTTTTTTTCGGGGTATCAAGGCCGCATCACCAACAGATACAAAGGTAAGGGAACTCACTTTCCCACAGAGTCTTTCTGTCGCCTTTTTCGAGAGCAAAGATCCGGTTGATCTATCGGTCTGAGGTGTGTGGTCCCGGCAGGCCGGAAACCGACTCGCAAAAACGACAAAACCTTAGGTCGTGGGGCAAGGGATGGGACCGATGTTCATTTGATTGAACTGATTGGGCTATGGCTGAAGTTAGATGACAAAACTAAGCAAGAGTTGGTTTCAAGAGTACGTAACTACATAGATTTGTCGGAACTCGAAATTAAGAATTAGTTCAAGAAACGGTGGTTTGTTATTGATTTCGTTAAGAGGCATGTGATCGAAAGAGCTATTTTGACTTTGGAGCATTGTCAAATGGCGCTGAGAAATCCATTAGGTATACCGAACCTACGCCGGTAAGCGCGGCCGATATTCCGTCTTTTCGAAAGGCGATTGTCGAGGCTCCCGCCGGAAGGATCAATTTCTCCAGTACTTTTCCGGTCTCGTCTACGATCAACATCTCTGATTGAGGAACCAATTCCCAATCGATTTCAGTGTTACGGAGGCCAAATCTCGAATCGTCTGGATAGCCGATGGTCGCAATCCACTTCCCTCCCGGTTCGACACGGGCGCTTCTGATTAATTCGTAGTCTCCGAGTTTTGTTTCCCATTTCTTGGAGAGCATCGGCGTTTCAAGCCCAACCAGATATTTCGTTTTTCCTTTCCAGTTCCAATAAACCAGCGTCCCGTCATCCAGCTGTTGATGAGCAAATGAAGGTGAATCGTTTTTAACTGGCAAACGGAATGTGGCGATGGTTTTCCCTGTCGCCACTTTAAAGCTGGCGATTGTGCTACGCCATTGATTCCAAACATCCTTTTGTGGATAGGTTTTTAATTCGGCAATGACGTAACGTTCGTCGTTGGACAACATTATCTGACTACCGTGGATAAATCCCGGTGGTAAATCTATCTGGCGAATCAGCTTGAAATCGGGAAAGCGATAAATCCCAATTCCCAGTGTACGGTCATGTTCCTGATTCTCTACAAAAGCAAAGGCATGCCTGGAATCTGCAGAAAGCAAAACTGGGAATTCAATTTCACGCGGTAGTTCGGTCCATTGGTTTGTCGCGAACTCGTACATACGCACAAAACTTGGCTGGGCTTCAAAAAAAGTCCCACTGGCAAACTCGTGAGTAATAAGGAATTCTTGATTCGGAGAAATCAGGAAGTCCCGAATCTGATTGGGAGGTTTTTTTTGAATTATCTCTATCAGCTTGCCCGAATTCAGGTCCCAAACATGAATCGCACTCTTCGGATAGGCGACATTGACTCCAAGTCGGGTTCCATCCTCGACACTCTCGACTTTGGCACGTGACAGGTAATAGGTGAGTAATCTCGAATCTCGGACAACAGTCCAAAATTGGTCGGAGAACTTCTGCTCCTCGGGAGTCTCGATGGAAGTAATTTGATTGTTTGTAGCGACACTCCAAACCTGTAAATTATTCTTTCGAGAGTTGCTGGCGATAATTTTTGAATCGTTGTCGAAAAACTGAACCGCCTGAAGTTGATCGTCGCGATCCGGATGGATCAGACGATCGCCGATCCTGGGTGACAGCGGTTGCCTCGCGGCCAAGGGAACTGCCGGCAGCACTTCGATCATACGAGCAGAGGGAAACACCAAGACATCCGACCACCGATCAACATCAACCGTTATTTGCGCGGTGCCAGGTTTGGCATTTTTTGGGACTCGAACCGAGTCAAAAAAGTTAATACTTCAGCAACGATGGGTGATATCAAATTTGGAAACTAGTTTTGTATCATCCTCGATGCTACGCGTTTCCAAAGTTAGCCGTGGGAATACTGTTTCAGGTACGACACCATGGTAACTAAATGCTGCAAACGTCCCGGGCCCCTTGCCGCTTGTGCCGACCAACAAGTTAACTTCAATATTTGAACCTACTCGCAAATCTATCTCTTGACTTAGTCGGACTTCGAAATCGCCGGTGAAATTGATTTGCGGTGCGTTTACCGGGTTGGCATCGAACTGAAGAACGCCGTTCAGATCTTCGTAGCCAGCGGTCGCAGGAACTCTCCCTCCCACTCCGATGCCGTGGAACCGACTCATCTCGACGTCCAAGTGCAACTCGTAGCTGTCTGCAGTCGGCTCATGTTTCAAAATCTTCTTAATTCGCGAGTCGTTTTCATCTCTGTTCTTCAACGGGGATACAGTCAATGCAAACGCCCTGTGCTTGCGACTACCAGCTTGAATCACAGGGATTTCAAATACAGAATCTAACTTCGACGAGCCCTGATCTTTTTTAGCAACGATTTGCTCGGAGGGATCAGTTAGATCCTTATTGAAATTCAAATCGATAAATAGCGTTGAACCGTCCACCGCCAGCAAGCATGCCTGAGATTTGTCTTCGCCAGTCGGCAGTTTCAGCAAACAAAAACGAGGCCGATCTGATTTGAACGCGGGAAGCTTGTAGCCAGTTGTATTCTCGTTTGGCTTCTGGGCAACGGCCTTCGGCGACGATCCAGTCACGAATCCGCCGTGCCATCCAATCAACATTACCGGTCCTGCGAAAAGCGAGACCAAAATTCTTGTGAAGAACATCGAATCCGAATTCTCAGTTGTGTGGGAATTGCGTACGTTCCTAAAGAGTATAAACGATTGCAGCCCGACCAATAAAGTTGAAAGTGAATCGATCATTGTCGTCGCGGAGCACATCAATAACCTTGATTTGCTGGGGACAGAAAAGGCGAAAATGGCCAAATCCGCGAATGCTTGTCCGAAAAACCTAACTCAGACGTTTGATGACCACGGTTTGGGCGTCCCGCAATACGGTCGATTTTTGCACAGTTGCAAAAACCACTGCAGTCTCGCGAGTTGGAACAGACCGAAACGACCGGCGGAGTTAAGGGGGATTGCTGGTGGCGATTCCGGCACAGCAGCATCATATCCCGCTTCGGCGTGTTCATGCACTGGGATCCGTCGTGCAGGTGACGGGGTTGCCGTCAGTTGGTCGCGCAATGGTCGACGGCCCCACCACCCCAGCGACGGCACGGTTACCTTGGGGATCGACAAGGAAAACAACAACCTCTAAAAGATATTCAATCCGGTCAAGGTAAACGCGCCGAGAGAAGGCTGTGGCCGTCGACTACCGTTGTGGAGCGATTATTCTCCCGACCCATCGCGAAGCATCCGACGGCATCGGAGACCGATCCGATATCGTTCTCCCTCTTGTTCTATGTGTCGCACTTCGCCATCCATGTATTCACCGAGGTACATCACATGAAGGCTGCTACCCACCTCAAGCCCCAGCTTCGAATCGACCACGATTCCCAGTCCTTTGAGCGATTCATCGTGTACTTCAACCCGAAGCTCTTCTCCCGGTTCGCGCCAGATGATGGCAAAGACGGTACCCTCCTCGCGTCGAAAACGCGATGCCTCTCGTCGTTCGTCCAGCCAACGGCGGCATTCCTGAGTAGACGCGGCCAAAGGCGTTTGATCCACGCCTTGGCCAGGAAGTGATTTATTAGTCAGCATTACACCAACACTCCGTTCAATAAGTTTTGCTTTGTGAAGTCACTCTTTGACGGATATTTTGCTCTTTAAAGAACCATAGCATTCAGTTTCATTCCGCGATTAGCGATTTCGGATGATTTCATGCGACTATTTCTGTCCGACCCCAACTTTGCTTTGAGCCGAATCAAAGCCATGTACATCGCGATCCGAAAATCACATTTAGGATGATCCTACCGACCTCACCGGTTGTCCCGGCGTGATTAACCGCTCGCTACCAACAGAGAAAGGTCCTGATCGTCGCTTGGGCGCTGATGCGAGACCCGAGCGATTACGATCCAGAGCGGCCCCCCAGGTGGTGGCAAATGCGGTTCAACAGCGCGGAGTTAACTCGCCATGCCATGAACTGGGTGCTGGAAAACAGCTAATCATTCTCGATGATCGTCAGACGGCTACCGATCGTTGTTCTTCAGAATGCATGAGCACTCTTCTTTTGACTGGTATCAGCTCCAATCTAATCGCCTCTTAATGACAAAGATCCGATTTTGGCAATACCTGGCGTAAGAAAAATGCATCGCGAGACACGAAAGTTTGCGGCCTGTTAGAAGAGCTTACCGCGTCGTCGCCCGTCAGAAATCGTTGGATTGATTGGGCAAAATCAGCAACTTTTGGCCGATTTCGCCCCCCCCAAAAAACCCGATTCGGACGTTTTTTGACCAAGGATTGGGCTATCCGCAAAAGGTATGGGAATCTGAATATCGGTCCTTTTAATGATAGACGCAGGAAAGGTTTGAGTTTCCAAGAGAGATTTAAGAAGACAGGCGATCCGCCAACTCACGACTCTCACGTCAACTTCCTAGTATGCCAATTCGGCTCCTGGCTCCTGGCTCCTGGCTCCTGAACCTTTTTCCTCCTCAAATCGCCGAATTCAACGTTTACGCGAACGCCAACGACAGCTAAACAATAAAGCCGCGGTTGCTAGAGGCAACAACATTGATGGCTCGGGTACCGGTTGGAATGATCCCCGAAACGTCGTTACTGGTTGATTCGTTGGAACGTCGACAGAAAAGCGAACCGTAACTGACTCTCCTGGGTTTACGGTTCCTCCCGAGAACGTGATGACGTGTGCACCGATATCGACACTTGAAAACACGTTCGAATCGAAGGGTGAATCGAAATCAGGAAAGTCAAAATTGGTGACCGTCACGTCATTGATCAGTTGCGGCACGAACGTATCGGTGGTGCCATCAAAGAATCCCTCACCAATTTGAAGACTGAACGAACGCAAAGCCATCCCAGTCGAGTTTAGCATAGTCGTCGTCGCGAAATATTCAGTAGTTCCCGGAGTAAAATCAGGAACAAACCGCAAATCACCTTGGGTTGGTACGAACACTTCGAGGTCAAGATCTACGAAGTTTGGGGAAGCACCGATAACATTGTCGTTGTCCGGAAAACTGGAATCCGCCGCGACATTTACAATGTTCACGTTTGAGTTGCCGGCTGAAACAAATACAAAAATATCCGCCCGAGCGGTTGAGACCATCGTCAATACTGCAAACAGCGCACACCAAGTTATTACTCGCATCATAAGTTCCTAGCTCTTTAGATGTAGACCCAAAATCTAAACGACACCGGTAAACTCGCCGCAAATATTGTTCCATCTAACTACCGAATGATAATGTCTGCTACTGGATCGTGTTATGTTTATTCCAAACCGTAGGATTACGATATGTATCGGGATGTGATTTTTCTATGCCGTCTAAAACGCTGATCACCGTACGACAATTTGGTGAGCGGTGTACCTATTGAGCACACGGCGCACTGGGCGGAAATGCGCGCCTCAATATTTCCACCCAACAATTCACGCAACCATGACCTTGAAATTCACTATCGCTCCGCAATGACAGCGATATTTATCTGTCTGAGCACTTCGCTTCGAGAAACGTTGGATTGATACCGCGATTTTGGGTGTTTTCACACAATTTCGGCCCGACCTGTCCAAAAACCTAAGTTCGACGTTTTTTGACTACGGTTTGGGCTATCCAAAACAAGAATATGAGTTTTTGAAAAAAGGGTAAATTGTTGCTCGTTTCCAAAAAACCAAGCGGCTCCAACGAGTTGTTGAACAAATGGGAATCCGCATCTCACTTGCCGGCTGGAGAAGTCGTCTGGCACTCGGTGCAATGGTTCGCCGCACGTAGCGAAGTCAAATCCCGCTCGATCTCTTTAATTGTCGTGTCATCGAAATTCGCATAATACCAAGGCACCCCGTGTGGATGCTCGTCGGCCAAAATGATATCTGTGCGTTGGCATAATTGCTGAAGCCAACGACTGGCGCAAAAAAAAACCAGCAAGCGATAGAAACACTTGCCGGTCAAAATCTTGTCTGATGTTGATGATCAGCTCATCTACTTCTTTTTTCTCGTGTAAGCCATTTGCATGAATTTGGTTTCTTCGCCGCCTTGGGGAGTGATGTACATCGTCATCACCCGGGTCCCGTCCTTGTACACGGTGGTCAACCTGTGTTTGGCAGGGTTGCCGT
>JAHEJI010000234.1 GCA_024638965.1 Planctomycetaceae bacterium | reverse complement strand
AAAACAGAGCTGAATAAATACCCAATTCGATCGATTTGCCAACAAACTCCCATCCGCGGCTGCCTCGCTGCCAAATCAAACCTGCGAAGGTGCAAGAAAAAAAGAGCGGCAGGACTGCAAGACACAACGTCGTCCCAATTCCACTCCACATCCCTTTGGGAATCCCCAGAGTCTGATCGTGAATAATCTTCTGGAAAACGAGGCGACCTCGAGTACGCTCGTCCATCACGTCCAAACCGGGATATCGCTGCATCAAGGCGCGTTGGGCAAGTTCGCGCTCCGCGGGACTCTCCATCCACAATGAATCCGAAATCAGTTCGATGTCCTGCCGACCTTCGTTGATGGCGTATTCAGTGATTGGCGACCAACCGAGACTCATCGTATAAGCGACGATCCCGGCCAACAATGAGGCAGTAATCGCCGCGACGATTCCAACTTCTCGGGATTTAGGTTTGATCAAACCAATTGTCCAGATACCGATTGCAACTGTTAGCCAGACCATGCAAATCGGCAACAATCTGAGCAACCAACGCGGAACGGCTTGGATCCACGAAAAATATTTCACGACCCAGGGTTGAGTCAAATCACCCAGTTGGGCATAGGTTTGCTTGGTAAATGCGAGTTGATCATCGATCATCACCATCAGGATGATCATGCCAATCATGAATCCGCAAAGCAGCCCGCATCCCAACGCCAGCGCGACGGTCCGAAAATTCTTGCGAATCCAGATGCGTGTCAGATTGAGAGTGGAGGGTGGTTTCACGCTCAGCGGTTCTCCATCCAACCAGGCCTGCAAATCATCCGCGAAAGCCGCGGCCGAAACATAACGATGACTCGCCGATTTCTGCAAAGCCTTTTGACAAATCAAGTTCAGGTCACGATCAGCTTCCGGCCGATGAATCCGTACACTCTCGGGTTCCTTATCGATGGTTTGCAGAATCACTTCCAGCTGGGTTTCACCTTTAAACGGTGGGCGTCCGGCAATTAACCAGTAAAGGATTGCTCCGAGTGCATAGACATCGACGCCTGTGGTAAGGTCGGTTTTGCCTGCCGCCTGCTCTGGCGACATAAATCCGGGAGAGCCCATGACCAGGCCCGTTCGTGTGAGACCGCTTTGATCGTCCAGTTGCTTGGCCAGACCGAGGTCGGTGATCAAAGCCCGCCCATTCTCATCAACCAGAATGTTAGCGGGTTTGAGATCGCGATGAAGCACACCACGTTCGTGCGCGTGATGGACAGCGCGTGCAATATCAATCATCAACTCGACCGACTTTCGCGGGTCCGGTTGGTAGTCGTCCAGCCTGTCCGCGAGAGATTGGCCTTCGATCAGCTTCATCGAGAAAAAGTGATTTCCATTCGACTGGCCAATTTCATAAATCGGTACGATTCCAGGATGATCCAGTCTGGCAGCCGATTCGGCTTCCAGTTCAAACCTGCGGACTTCTTCTTCGGATGCAAACTGGCCACCAAGGATCATTTTCAATGCGACCATTCGATCCAGCTTTTTATGACGAGCTTTGTAAACGACCCCCATTCCTCCGCGACCCAACTCCGCGAGCAAATGGTAGCCCTCCAAATCAGGCAGCCCGGATGTTGCCGATGATGTTGGCTTGGAACTGGGTGCCACCGTAGCGTCAGGATTGTTGTCCGTTCCCCGAGAAAACGGTTGTTCCTGATCGTCGCTTTGAGAATATGGGCCGCTCGACATAATGATTAGAACGAATTCGTGGTCCTGATTAGATTTGCCAACACCGTCTATAATAACGGACAACCAGGATTCTTACCAAAGAAAGTCGAGCACGTTTACCGGTTCTGTTTTTGAATCATTTATGAATGTGTTTAGTTTCCTTATCGGTTCCCTGTCGAAAAAACTTGGAAACGTGCCAGTCCAGGAACATCCTAATGAACCCGTGATGGTTCGAGATCTGAAGTCGATTGATTTATCTTTTTCTTCAAGCCGTTTTTTCCTCGCTGTTTGCACTTTGCATCAAGTGGGTCGGTAACCGGAACAATCACGGTCGGAACGAAAACATTTTTGTAATCGGCGCGATTAACTACATCGTTGCTGGGCTTGTTGTTCTGCCAGTCTTCATCTATGCGGACCTTGCCGAATTGTCGGCGGGCGCGATGTGGACGGGCGGCACCATGGGCACCATCTATTTCATTGCCTTTTTCTTTGTGATTTACGCAATCAAATGGGTCGGAGTATCCAGCACGACTGTGGTCGGCGTACTCTCGATTCTGATGCCGATCACCTTTGCTGCCTTCTATTGGGATCTAAAACCAAATTTGATTCAGATTGTCGGCATCGGACTCGCTTTGCTCGCATTAACGCTGATCGGCGGTAACAAAGGCGGCATGCGAAAATCCAAACGGCCTTGGTTTGCACCGTTTGTTTTGTTGGGCTTCTTTTTACTTTGTGGAGGAAGTCGGCTTTCTCAAGAAGCGTTCACGCATGTCAGCCTTCCCGAACAGCGACCGACGTTTCTGCTGACGGCGTTTCTCGTTGCCTCATTGCCGTCAATTGCTTTACTCTGCTACTTACACGGCTACAAGCGACAAAAGCTGATGATGGTCGAACTCTGGTTTGGAATCGGGTTGGGGCTAACCAACCTTCTGCAATCGTTTTTTATTTTGGTAGCCCTGAAGTATTTCCCCGGCTACATCGTTTTTCCGGTAACCAGCGCGGGAGGAATTCTGATAACGACGCTGGTCGCGACGAAGCTGCTGGAAGAGTCGTTACATCGACGAACGATCGTGGGAATCAGCGTGGCCATCGTCGCGCTGTTTATGCTCCATTGGAGTTGAGTGAGTGCGATTCGGGCTCGTATCAAATTAGTGCGTGTCGCACGGACGTATAGCGGTCGTGGCGTTCTGTTGGCCGGGCGAACCGACGACAAGAAGCCAAACTCAAACCAAACGCGCTCGAAATGTCAAGAAAGACGCCGCTTGCGATTCTTTGCCGCGTCCTTGTTGCGAACCTTGAATTTCGCTTTGCGTTTTTCTTTTTTCGCCTTCTTTTTCGATTCTTTCTGAGCGAGGTAGAGGATCAGCTCCGCCCGTTCTTTTTCCATCATTTCGGGAGTTTCCAAAGTAACCTGCCCAAGCATCCCGGCGCGTAATTCGGTAAGAAAGATGCGCGAGATACGGTCAAAGTCAACAGCTCCACTTCTGCCGAGACAGCCACGCTTGCGACCGATTATTTCCAGGAACTCAATTGGTTCATCCGGGATAATCTCCAACTCGTAACGGGCCGCAATCCCGGCTGGATATGCCTTGATCAGGTAACCCGCAGCAAAAAACGCTACATCTCCGTAGTCCATTGCGGTGTCTTTCACTGAACCGATCGTCGCCAATCGAAGTCCGCTGTTTGGATTCTCGACGTTCGGCCAAAGAACGCCGGGTGTATCCATTAACGTGATTCCGTCTCCGATATTAATTCGTTGTTGGCCTTTGGTAATTGCGGGCTCATTCCCCGTTTTGGCGACCGTCCTCCCTGCCAGGATATTGATTAATGTCGATTTACCAACGTTGGGAATTCCAACGATCATGGTGGTGATTGATGTCAAACCACCCTGTTTGGCCGGTAACATTTGAAGACAAACTTCACTGAGTTTGCGAATCCGTCCCGGGTCCTTCGTCGTTACGGAACGAGTGGTTACTCCCGGTAGCCGATCAAAGTATTGCATCCATTCTTTGGTACGCACGGGGTCGGCGAGATCGCTTTTCGCAAACACTTTAAGGACGGGCTTGTCACCGCGCAATTCGGCCAGCATTGGATTTTCGCTACTGTACGGAATCCGCGCATCAAGCACTTCAATGAACAGATCGACGCGCGGCACCGCTTCTTTGATCTGCAAGCGGGCTTTGTGCATGTGCCCGGGAAACCATTGAATTTGCATTGTTGCTCTCAATCGCCGACGTTCGTTTGAATTTTTGGCAAAATGAACGATGGTTGAATCTTCGTTAAAACTACCACTGAATTCCCAAATGATCGGACTACGTTACCGTGACGCGAGGACTTTCTATGGGCTTAATCGGCACAGGTCGATCTCGGCCGCAATGAAGCCGAATGCTGACCAGTATTTCCCACTAGTGACTTCCTGAAAAACGGTTTTAGCCGCTTCGGTGTCTCCATTTTCCAGATACCAGTTGCCAACCCCGTATCCATAGGTCGCCAAATCCAGATCGCGATCAGAAGACGATTCTTCAGGAATCAAATCGGTTGGCTTGAGAAGTCCTTTGTACATGAGTAAGCGTTTGTGATACGCAAAACTTTCGATCAGTTCCATTTCTGGCGTGACTTCTTCAAGAAGTTTTTGAGCATCGTCGTCCCGGTTCAGCCTGCGTAGAGTCATGTACATCCAATCTAAAGTTGCGACTTTCATATCGTTATTTTTGCTCGCCGCCAGGCAGTTTTCATAAGCCGCCAGTGCAGCATCATAGTCGCCTTTAAGATAATGGGCTAAACCAAGGTGATACCAGATGTTCGTGTGTAGCGTGCTGGTTGGGATTCCGGCAGCATTTGGGGCGCCGTCCTTTTCGACTTCGTCGTCGGTTCCTTTGATTAGCTCGGCAGCCTTTTCCAAGTCGGCGATCGCACAATCGAACTGCCGAATCGTAATGTACCGATGGCCACGATGTCGATAGAGGTGAGGGACATTTGGATAAGCATTGATGCCAACCGAAAGAGAGGCAATCGCCTCATTGTAACGCCATAAATACCCCAGTCTTCGGCCAACCCAGATCAGTTTATGCGGGTCGGTCGGGTTTGCATTGGCTTCCTCGATCGCCAGTGCCAGGTCGGCATCCAGCTTCGCAAACCGCTCGGCGTCAAACGTTCGGCGAAGCAGTGGCTTGCCCGTCACCGAACGGGCTTCGACAAACAACGATTGCATTTGAGTCGCCGCCGGTATTTTTGGAGGTGTGGCCAACGCGCGCCCGCCTCGGCGGAGGTCCGCAACTCCAGTTTTGAGTCCCGTTGACAGGTCGATTTCCAGGCTGTGTGCCGATCCCTGACTGCCCGTCAATCGAACTTGATGTCCCATCGATTTCAATTCCTCGATCATCGCCAGAAAACTTGAGCTTTCCCGCGATTCAATTCTTAGTTCGTCAGGCAGCCATTGGTGATGAAACCGCGGAGCATCGATCGCGTCGGCTAACGTGCGGTCATACACAAGTCGCTGAAGCAGGATTCCGATCGTCGTATTAATGATTGTTCGTCCACCCGGACTGCCCGTCGCCAACATGATTTTGCCGTCACGTTTAACGATGGTAGGCGACATCGAGCTGAGCATGCGTTTGCGGGGCTCGACAAGGTTGGCCTTTGTTCCGATTCTTCCTTTAAGGTTGGTGTAGCCCGGATACCAGTTGAAGTCGCCCATTTCGTTATTCAGTACGGCACCGGTTCCCGGGGCAATCACTCTCGCGCCCCAGCTGGCTTCCAATGTATACGTATTTGACACAGCCATTCCACTTTCGTCGACAACGGAAAAATGAGTCGTATTGGGGCTCTCATACTCGCCTTCAGCGAGGGCAATCTCACCCGCGAGATCACGGCTGTTGGTTGCACGATCCCGGAGTACGGTTGAGGCTAGTTTTTTTGCAAATTCTTTCGACGTAAGGTGCGGTGGGATTTCAACAAAATCGGAATCACCAAGATACGCGGCGCGCTCACGAAAGGCGCGACGCATGGCTTCGGCAACGAGATGCATTTGTTGACCGTTCCAATCGTCGTCGCCAGCGGATTGAAACCCCAATTCATCAAGGATATTCAGCCCGAGGGTAATCGTTATCCCAGCCGAAGAGGGTGGAGGAGCGCAAAATACTTGATAGCCTCGAAACTCTGTTTTAATCGCCGGCCTGATGATGGCTTTGTAGTCTCGCAAGTCTTCCGCCGATATGAGTCCACCGCTGTTCTTCATAAAGTCAACTAGCAGCCTGCTGGTTTGACCCGTGTAGAATTCATCGGGCCCGTTTGTAGCAATCCGATCCAGCGTGTTGGCAAGATCCACAAGTTGTATCGTATCGCCCTCCATCCATTGCCGGTTCTCATTGCGTCCGTAAACTCGATGTAGCTCTTGATTAAGTTCCGCGTTATCTGATTTGCCCGCCCGGATTACCGAGTTGATAGATTCTGCGAGCAAGGCGTCGATGACAAACCCGTTACGCGCCATTTTTGCGGCTGGCATTACCAAGTCGGCCCAAGGTAGCTTGCCGTATTTTTCATGAGCCAAAGCTAGACCACGTACCGTTCCTGGCACGCCAACCATCCGCGAATCGTGACGACTTTTTTGATTCACAAACGTCATCTTGTTTGCAGCCGCTGGAGCCGTTTCGCGATAGTCTACGCAGACCACCTCGTCAGTATCGGCCGGCGCGATCATCATAAATCCTCCGCCACCAATATTACCTGCTTCCGGCCAAGTGACGGCGAGCGCAAATGCGGTCGCGATCGCACCGTCGACAGCGTTGCCTCCTTTCGACATAATGTCGCACCCAATCTGACTGGCATACTCGGAATTACTCGTTACCAACCCACCCCTTGTTTGCACGACCTCGACACGACGTTGCAGATCAGCTTGTTGGGCCAGTCCAAGCGAGCCAAGAAGTCCCAGAATCAGAGCCAAAGCCGATGTTCTTTGTCGAATCATTAAATTCTTCCTGGTAGGGTACACGGCAAATTCAGTCGAACACACAAAACAGTCTGCCAGATTATCAATACGGGCGATCAGGCAGCAGCCTGTTCTACCTGCTGCGAGCTGTTTGAGAATGCTACATCATAATCGGTGAATTTAACCGTTGTCCAATTTAAAGCCTCGACAAACGGTGACAGATTTTCTAGTTTGGTGAGCTTAAAACCATGTAGCAAGTTCGGAACGGCGCGGCGATATGCTTAAGACTTTGTATCAATGGATGTTCAAGTTCATTGGGATTCAGAAACTTTACCGGAAAGTTGTCACTCAAGATCGACTTACGAATATCCGGCCTCAGATTCGCAAAGACATCGAACATTTGCTGACCACGGCAAATGAAGAATGCTCCTTTTTCAAAGGCAGGTTCACTGATTTTCTGGCTGCCACTGAAAACGTTGAGGATGATATTTTTTTCGAAGCCTACGCACAATTGCCAACGTTTTCAAAAGAAGACTATGCCAACGCCGGTCAAACCGTCATGAACAAGGACTGGTCTTTGGTTGACCCGAAGTCAAAAGAACTTCAAGTCGAAGGGAGACCGCTTGAATCGCTTCGGCGATTGAGACAAGGTGACTACATGATGCATATGGCAACGGGCGGATCAACTTCCTTGCCGCTTGTCGTGCACATGACCAAGCATCACATGTTTTCAATGCTGTTCACTTTTTTTAAGTGTTGGTATCGAATGGGATGGCGGCCGGGTGAAAGAATACTCGTCTTTTATCCGAAGAACACCTACAACATCGACGACATGGTCAAGTTCAATCCGTACAGCAAATGGGTTGGGTTCCGCTACCATTTGTTCGATAGAGTGGATGAAGAAGCCGTGCGCGAGTTGGTCGACGACATCAACTCCTACAAACCCAAACTGTTGCTCGTGTTCCCTTCGCCAATGAACATGATCGCGCATACGATTCGCAAGTGTCGACTTGAACTCAAACATCATCCGGCATTAATCAATGTCAGTGGCGAAACTTTTTTCGACTGTCAACGCAAAAATATCGAAAGCGTCTTTTCAAACAGCAAGATCGAAGACTCGTATGGTTCGGTAGAACTTGGTGAACTCGCTCACGAAACGAGAGGCGGGCTCGAGATATTTGCCGACGTTGCCTATGTCGAAACTGAACTCAACGAAGCGGGTCAGCCGGAAATGATCATCACCCGCCTGAAACTGACCGATTTTCCTTTCATCCGGTACAAGATGAAAGATATTGCCGATGTTGGATTTCGCCGAGAACCCGATGGTACGGAACGATTTGTCATCACCAAAATCGAAGGGAAAGACTCCAACTACATCCTGTCCGATAGTGGGGAACGATTTTATCCTTCCTTTTTCAATGAATTTGTCAACGAATTGAATGAGTCCGTCGACGATTCGATTCTGGAAATCAAGGTTTACGAACGTGGACAAACGGAACTTGAACTTCAATATATTCTCCGTGATGAACGATTTGCCGCCAAAGTTGAAGCGGAGTCGATCCGACTGCTTTCCGAACATATGAGCGACCAGATGGAGTACCGAGTTAGCTTCGTTGATTACATCGACCATGATTATCGCCGTAAGTACCGAGTGATCGAACGCATTGGTGATGTCGAATTCGCGGGCGGGATGGTTGGCGACGACAAGAAGTTATCCGCGGTCGAAGAGATCGTTGCCGATGCGGCAAATGTTGAAGCCGTGACAACCGCGAAAATGGAAGCCCATACGTTGTAATTGAGTCTTGCTCAGGTAGACAGCGCCGCTTTTTATGAGCGGCAAGGCACTTACTTTACGGCGACTCGACACGCTCTCCCGACGACACGTAAGGGTCCGGGAGAGTGAAACGAAAAGATTCCTTGCGGAATCAACAACCCTCACCCGACGCTGAGACGTCGACCTCACTCCACTCGAGATCGTGCGGCTTTTTTAGTCGTTGATTAGATGAGAGTTACATCACCCTCTCGCTTGCGGGAGGGTCGGACGCGGTAGCGGCCGGGGAGGGTTTTTCGTGCGGTT
>JAHEJI010000233.1 GCA_024638965.1 Planctomycetaceae bacterium | reverse complement strand
AAGCGCGAGCTTCGGGCGCAAGGATACTGACCTGTTGCGGTGTCGATTCCTTACCTTCGGATTTAGGGGTCTACATTCTCAATGCGGCGGCACACAAACGCCTGGGCTCTGGGGTTTCGCACGTCACGAACGAAGTAAAATCCTTCAAAGGGGGATTTAGCGGTGGCACCATATTAAGTCTGGGACTCATGAGGAACCAAGCGGCTGCTGACGACAAAGTCGCGGCGATATTGGACAACCCATATGCCATTTGCCCACCGGGACTGCGCAGCGGCATACCGCAAGCTGACGTCGACGCCGTGCGACGTTCCGCAACCGGGGCATGGCTGGGCCCATTCTTCATGGCCATCGTAAACACGCGAGTCGTGCACGCGACGAATGCGCATTTGGATTATCCATACGGGAGCGACTTCACCTACGTCGAAGGCTTTGCTGTCGGCAGCAGGCTTGTCGCAAACCTTCTCGCAGCGGTGTCGCGGTCGTTCTATTTGGCGTATCGAATTCGTCCCTTGCGGGCATTTCTGCAGGCCACGGTGCTCCCCAAGTCCGGCCAGGGGCCGTCAAGTAAGGTCCGTGAGAAAGGCCATTTCAAGTTCCATTTCGTTGCCCGAACACGATCAGATGATCGATTGGAGCTGGTCATCAGTGGCGATCGCGATCCCGGATATGGCGCCTCAAGTCGCATGATCGGCGAGGTGGCGGTCTGTCTGGCAAAGGACTTGGCGAAAGAGGATCTGCCTGGCGGATTCTGGACACCCGCCGCCGCCATTGCCGACATGATTATCCCCAGGCTTATCGATAATGCCGGTCTTCAATTCCGACTGGTAACCGAGACTGGCGATGCTTGCCCTTGGACAAAACCGCACCAAGAAACAGGTCAAAAATAAATTCCGGACCTTGAACTGCAACATGTGTGTGCTGTCTGTTGATTAAACAGGAGGCAACAGAGACAACTGAGAGACTTTGTATTTCTTTGTTTCTCTGTTTGATGGTATTTACATGCATCCTTTGTTTTTGAAAGCTTCCGGATTGACTCATGATGTTATTGGATCTGCAATCGAAGTCCATAAGGATAAGGGGCCCGGGCTGTTGGAGTCGATTTATGAATGGTGTTTGACGATGGAACTCGGTTTGCGCGGGTATTCGACGAAGAGTCAGGACAATGTAACCGTTCATTACAAAAGATCTCGTCGAGAATACCCGCTTCGATGTGACCTATTGGTCGAAGGTTGCCTGATCGTTGAGGTCAAAGCGTCGGAATCGGTACTTCCGATTCACAAAGCGCAATGCCTAAGTTACATGAAGTTGCTCGACATTCCTTTAGGGCTGGTCATCAACTTCAACGAACAGAAATTGACCGAAGGTGTTTCACGGCTGATATTGCCAAGTGCCAATCTTGAATGATCTATTCAGTAAAGAGGAGCATGAGTGAACGAAGTAAAACCTCCGTTTTCTCAGTTAACTCCTGTTCAAAACAAACGACCGAGTTTAGGAACGTATTCTTGATTACCCGGCAATTGGAGCACTAATTTTGAAAGTTGGCGCTGCTTGCCAGCCAAAGTCATTTTTCAGCGGCCCGTCAAAGATTTGACGGTCCCGGTACAGAAAAGCCCGCCTATGCGCACGAAAATAGCACTCGCGATATATCTTATCATCGGACTGATAGATCTTGTTTTAGGAGTCATCTATTTCACATCAGATCAGTTCCTTTCCTATCATTCTCAAGCAGTCGGTACTTCATGGCAGGAAGTGGACTTCGGCATGCAAACGTTGATCCTCGCGCTGATGAGGGTAGCTGGCGGAGGTTGGATAGCCTTGGGATTTCTTTCCATTGTCCTCGCTCTTGGCGCGCTCATGAGAAGCAGCACACTGGCAAGATGGTTGCTGCCGGCCGGGACGGTTATCTTCTATTTGCCATGCCTTGCGGCAACATGGTCGGTGTATCGAGAGACAGGTGCCCAATCGCCATGGGCGCCGTCTCTCGCGTTGATTGGATTTGCGCTGGTTGCATTGCTTATCGATGCACCATGGTCTTCGCGCAACCGAACGAGCAGCCCAGCCAAAAAAACTCCGAATTGTTAATCGACTCGATGACCGTTATTCGAGATCATAGTAACATACCATGAAAAGATACAATAATCGGGAACAGGTTTTTGCACCCGCAAAGCCGATGAAATTCAACACATTCAACACGGAACGAATTACTGGAAAAATAAAAACATTTGCAGACACAACATCCTTTCCCGAAAATGTTGACATCAACATTGATTTGGATGGCGATATGTTGGCTTTCAGTTTCAAACCATATCCAAATGTCGAAGTGCACTATTCTCATGATAAGAAGGCGAGTACTGGGACAATGGTGGAATCACTGGGTTACGAAACATGTTCCGAGCAGGACAAGCTTTCTTCACCGGCGAGGGAATCGATACCGACGGATTGGACGTGAACGCCAAGGTGAATTTCTAACTTTGTCATCCGCGTTCGGTGAATGAATCAAAAACAATTAGTAAGGAAAAGAAAAATGGCGACCGCTACCACAACCTTCAAACGCAACGTATTGAACGAATCCAAACAGGACCCTGCCACTGACCTCCTTCAAGCAATGTTAACTATGCTGCTGGACTTAGCGCTGAACCTCAAGCAATCCCACTGGAATGTGGTCGGCCCCAACTGCCGCAGCATCCATCGGCAACTCGCCGAAATCATTGTTACCGTGCGAGCGGCAACAGACGAAATCGCGGAACGAATTGTGACAATCGGTGTCGCTCCCGATGGAAGAGCGAAAACGATTTCATCGGACAGCGAACTGGATCAATTCCCAACCGGTTTCCATCACGTCTCGGAAACCACCCCTTGGTTGGCGATCAAATGAAAGCAACCATTGATCAGATTCGTCAAGCAATCGAAAAGATGGGCGACCTCGATCCGATTTCAGAGGATCTGTTGATCGCTACTTCATCTCAAATGGAGAAACATCTCTGGATGGTTCAAGCTCAGGAAGTTACTTAATCTGAAGGAAAAATAGTGTCACAAGAAAAGTTCAACGAAGGTACTTCGGTCAAATGGAAATGGGGCGAAGGCTGGGGATCAGGAAAGATCGAAAAGTGCTTTACGGAGAAAGTATCCCGCTCGATCTCTGGTACCGAAGTCACCCGCAACGCGTCCGAAGATGAACCCGCCTGTCTAATCGAGCAGGATGATGGGGATAAGGTTCTCAAATTTCACTCGGAAATCCAGAAGGACGACTAAAGCGTGGCTTCGCAACAAATTTCTGACGGCCGAATCAGTCTCCTCAATGACAACGAATCGGCGGACGGTGACTTCACACTTTACTGGATGCAGCAATCTCAGCGCGCCGAACACAACCACGCGCTCGAGTTTGCCATCCAACGGGCCAATCAGTTGAAAATGCGATTGCTCGTAGCGTTTGTGATCACCGACGACTACCCCGAAGCCAACTTGCGACATTTCCATTTCATGTTGGAAGGACTCCAACAAGTCGAGAAGGCGCTGCGACGCCGAAAGATCTGTTTCGCAATTCAAATCGGGGACGTGCCTGGAACGATTTGTAAGCTTGCAAATCGGGCCAACGAAGTCATCTGCGATCGCGGCTACCTGCGACACCAGATTTCGTGGCGAGAAGAGGTTGCCGAGAATTCCCCCTGCCGAATCTGGCAAGTCGAATCCGACGTGATCGTTCCCGTCGAGACGGCTTCTGACAAACGCGAATACGCCGCGCGCACGATTCGTTCGCAACTCAACGAGGCTTCGGATCGGTTCCTTGAAGATTTAAATACGACGCCGCTTGATAAGAACTCAAATCGACTTTCTATCGAATCAATTGATTTGTCCGATCTGGATAAAGTTTTGGAAACACTTTCAATCGACCGCTCTGTCGAACCGTTAGGTGAATTTCGCGGTGGGACTTCTCAAGCCAAAGCCAAACTGAGCGACTTCATCTCGAGTCGACTGTCAAAGTACGAGGATCGCCCAGCAGTTTTGGAAAGCAACACGTCATTCCTCAGCCCCTATCTGCACTTTGGACAGATATCGCCGGTAGAAATCGCACTCGCGATCAGATCATCGCGGGGCCATCGAAAATCTGCCAAAGATTCTTTCATGGAAGAGTTGTTAATCCGCCGCGAGTTGGCGATAAACTTCGTGCACTACGAGAAAGACTACGATAGCCTCAATTGTTTGCCGGACTGGGCTGCCATCACGCTTGCCGAACATGAATCCGACGAACGCCAAAACGTCTACACATCGACCGAACTGGAATCGGCTGAAACTCATGACCCAGCCTGGAACGCTGCAATGATCGAAATGAAGCAGCGAGGTTATTTGCACAACCATCTGCGAATGTACTGGGGCAAAAAGATTATCCAATGGACCAATACAACCGGCCACGCCTATCGAACAGCGCTGGAGCTTAACAACCGCTACTTTATCGACGGTCGAGATCCCAATTCTTACTCCAACATCTTGTGGCTATTCGGGCTTCACGATCGTGCGCATCAAGAGCGCGAGATCTTCGGAAAAGTCCGTTACATGTCGCATGATGGACTCAAGCGAAAAATGGACGTCGACCAGTACGTAGACCAGATTGAAACTGAATACGACGTAAAAATAAAAGGAACATAATGGCCGACGCAAAAAAAGAGATCGAGCAGTTCATGAAAGGGCTTAAAAAGCGTAACGCACACGAGCCCGAGTTCCATCAAGCCGTCGAAGAAGTCGTCACATCGGTGATGCCGTGGTATCTCGATCACGACGATTATCGAAACGCGCAAATTTTGGAGCGATTGACCGAGCCGGATCGCATCGTGATTTTTCGTGTCTCCTGGGAGACCGATGCTGGCTGCATTCGTGCCAATCGGGCTTGGAGAGTTCAATTTAATCACGCGATTGGCCCTTACAAAGGCGGCTTGCGTTTCGATCCGAGCGTGACTCAAAGCGTATTGAAGTTTCTTGGCTTCGAACAGATTTTCAAGAACAGCCTGACCGGATTGCCGATGGGTGGCGCAAAAGGCGGCTCGAATTTCAACCCGAAAGGAAAAAGCGATCGCGAGATCATGCGATTTTGCCATTCCATGATGACGGAACTCCATCGTCACATCGGCGAAGACGTTGATGTTCCGGCCGGAGACATCGGTGTCGGTGCCAGGGAAATCAGTTATCTGTTCGGCCAATATATGCGACTTCAAAATCGCTGGTCGGCAGTCATGACCGGCAAAGGGACATCGTTCGGCGGAAGTGCCATTCGCACGGAAGCAACAGGCTACGGATGTGTTTATTTCTGTGACGACATGCTTCAACACCACGACGACTCAGTCGAAGGGAAGTCGATCGCGATCAGTGGCAGCGGCAACGTGGCGCGTTACGCGGCTGAAAAAGCGATCGACAAAGGCGCAAAAGTGATCTCGCTTAGCGATTCTGATGGTTGCGTGGTTATTAAGAATGGCTTGACCGACGAACAGCTGAAGTTTGCCCACGAATTGAAGGAAGTCAAACGCGGTCGCATTTCCGAACTGGCCGAAAAGTTTGATGGAGTCCAATTTCACAAAGACAAAAGTCCGTGGGGGCTGAAGTGTGAAATTGCCATGCCCTGTGCCACACAAAACGAACTCGACCACGATGATGCCAAGCAATTGATCGACAATGGAGTCATGGCTGTTTGCGAAGGAGCCAACATGCCGACAACATCCGATGCAGCAGATCTGTTTCGTGAAAAAAAGATCTTGCACGCACCTGGAAAGGCAGCCAATGCCGGTGGTGTGGCTGTTAGCGGTCTGGAGCAAACTCAAAACTCAATGCGCGTCAGTTGGTCGCGTGAGAAAGTTGATAATCGACTCAAGTCAATCATGAGCGAAATTCATGGTCGTTGTGCCGAAAACGGGCAGCAGAATGGACATGTAAATTACGTCGATGGCGCAAATATCGGTGGCTTCCGAAGGGTTGCCGACGCACTACTTGGATACGGCGTTGTTTAAAACAGAGTCATCGTTCGATGCCCATATTTCGCTTTCATTTCGGACAAGCCAATCATTTTCCCCTAAAGTAATCACATGACATTAACCAACCTGATCCTAATCAACGCCGCGGTCGTCCTGACGTTTATGTTGATCCTGTGGGCAATCAGTCTTATCAAAAAAGATGCCTCGATTGTCGACCCATGCTGGGGAATCGGATTTGTCATCATCACCTGGTCAACGGCGACTCAAATTGGTCTGGAGGATTTACGTTCGTGGTTATTGACCATCATGGTGACTCTGTGGGGACTGCGACTTTCCGGTTATCTCGCCTGGCGAAATCACGGCAAAGGCGAAGATCGCCGTTACACGCAGATGCGAGAGAAACATGGCGACCGATTCTGGTGGGTCAGCATGTTCAGTGTCTTCCTTTTGCAAGGTGGCTTAATGTGGTTCATTTCGTTGACCGTTCAGTCGGGAATGTATTGGAGTGACACCGCCGCATTCGGATTGATCGGTTGGCTTGGTGTAACGGTTTGGGCAGTCGGTTTGATCTTTGAAACTGTTGGGGATTACCAAATGGCTTGCTTCAAAGCTCGCGACGATAGCGAGGGCAACGTCATGAATGAGGGCCTCTGGCGTTACACCCGGCACCCGAATTACTTTGGTGATTTTTGCATCTGGTGGGGACTCTTCTTGACAGCCGCTATGGGAAGTTCCTGGTGGACAATCGGCAGTCCGCTATTGATGTCATTCTTGTTGCTGAAAGTTTCCGGCGTCGCGCTGCTGGAAGGCGACATTGAAGAACGTCGACCCAAATACGCGGAATACAAACGCAACACTAACGCTTTTTTTCCGGGGCCTCCCTCGTCGGAGTACTAACAAATAGCAAACATCTTTAGTCCGTATTTCGAACCACAGTACAATAATGAGCAACGATGCCGATTAATTTCGTCCGTTTTTGAATCTTTGGAAATTCCACCCGTAGAACATAAGCTTTGGCAAATGTTAGAATTCTGGATTTGGTGTGGACATTGATCGACATTTTAAAAAGTTGATACCAACATGAATTGGTCGCTCACAATCTTACTCGCCAATATAGGGTCCACGCTATTCCTGGTCGGGCTAATCTGGATGGTTCAAATCGTCCACTATCCGCTTTTCGATGACGTGGGTGAGCAAAACTACGTCAGCTACCAACAACGCCATCAATGCAACATAACTTACGTCGTCGGGCCAATGATGCTGATCGAATTGGTCACGGCGATCATGCTGATTTGGTATCCAATCGAAGGTGTCAACAAGTCACTCGTCTACGTGGGCATCAGCCTGGTCATTTTGATCTGGCTTTCGACGGCATTCATCCAGGTTCCTTGTCACGAAAAGCTCGTAAAGGGCTTCGATCCGGTAGCATACAAGTGGCTTGTGAACTCGAATTGGATTCGAACCATCGCTTGGACGGCGCGCGGTGCGCTGGTTACATGGATGTTGGTTCGCGTTTTGTCCAAGTAAATCTTACAGATCAACATGCTTGAATCACTCCCTGAACATCTTTTCGAGCGAACGCGGATCCATGACGGAAAAGTTGTGCCGGACAATGCAAGTTCTCAAGAACTCGTACTCTATTGGATGCGGACCGCCGTTCGTGCCGATGAAAATCCGGCGCTGGATGTGGCTCGATGGATCGCGAATCGGCAAGGAATTCCGATGCTGGTTTACCACGCAATTTCGGAGCACTACGAATATGCGTCTGATCGGCATCATGCCTTCATGCTGCAGGGGGCTTGTGATGTACAGGCTCAGTTCGCAGAGATGGGTATTAGTTACGCCTTTCACCTCGCCACTCGTGATGACCGGCGATCGCATCTGGTGACGCTGGCAAACATGGCCAGCGTTGTTATCACCGAAGACATGCCAGTCGATCCGCCCCGGCGTTTCTTGAACGCGTTAAAACGCAAAACAGGGACACCGATTGTCAGTGTCGACACGGCCTGCGTTGTGCCGATGCTGTTGGTGGAAAAACCTCACACGCGGGCTTTCAAGTTTCGATCAGCGTCAAAACAAATTCGCGCGGAGCGTTTGACTCGGGTTTGGCCAGCAACGGCCATTGAAACGAAGTCTTTTGATTTGTCCAGGCTTCCTTTTGAGCCGCTCGATCTTCAAAAAGCCGATCCTTCCATGATGATTTCGCGGTGCGAGATCGACCATGCCGTTGGCCCCGTCATTGACACGATTGGTGGAAGCATCGCTGGCTACGAGCGTTGGAACACGTTCAAAGTAAAGAAGCTCGCCCGTTACGCCAAACAAAGAAATAACGCGCTCGTCGATGGCGTCAGTCGCATGTCTCCCTACTTGAACTACGGAATGGTCTCGCCATTTCGGATCGCCCGCGAAGCTGCTGAGATCGAAAACGCTGGATCGGAGAAATATCTGGACGAATTGTTGATTTGGCGTGAGCTTGCTTATGCGTTTTGTTTTTATCGTGACGATCATGATGGGTGGTCGGCGATTCCAGATTGGGCCCAAGAGACATTGAATCATCATGCGACTGATAAACGCGAACACAATTACGCCTGGGAAAAATTGGCCCGCGGGGAAACGAGAGACGAATTTTGGAACGCCGCTCAAAAGTCGTTGTTGTTACAAGGCGAGCTGCACAACAACGTGCGGATGACGTGGGGCAAAGCAATCTTGAATTGGAAGGAATCTCCACAAGAAGCACTCGCTACGATTATCGACCTC
>JAHEJI010000048.1 GCA_024638965.1 Planctomycetaceae bacterium | reverse complement strand
CGACCCTGCCGTTAGATTACAATTTTCCTCTTCACCTGCGCGGGGACCGCATGCGTGCGTTGATTCCGGCCCCTGACATGATGCTTGCACAAATTTAGAGTGACTCGGGTTAGCCAAAACAAGTTCTACGCGACAAATCGAAGACTGCGGAATCGAAGCATTGTACGTTGAGCATGTTCCGAGCGGCGCCGTTCGGATTTGACGCTGTGAAGTCGGACGTCGGTTGCTAGAATCTGAATGATGTTCAATCAGGAGAATGAAGAGATGCCTAAAGAAAAGATTCGTGAAACAGTAACGGAACTGGAAAGTGAGCTTGGCGGTCTGGAGTCGATGGACGACGAAACACGGCAAGCTCTCTTGCAAGCGGTGGACGAGATTCGCACCGCGCTTGCCAAAGATGGACCTCCAATTCAAAACGAGTCACTCATCGATCGACTCAAACATTCCGCCGAGAATTTTGAAGACGCCCACCCGAACATTACTCGCTTGATTACCGGATTGGTTGATTCGCTGCGTCAAATCGGCATTTGAATATCGCTCTCAAGACGAATCACCTGAGGATTTCTTGGCATTGCTCACAACCAAGTCACAAGAACTGGAATGACAACTTACGACAAGTCGATATCTTGACCCTCCAGTTCTTCTATCGTCTTGGGCCAGTCATCTTTTAACAGCCGGGAAAGGCTTCGATCAGCCAGTAATTTTCCGCCTGTTTGACAACGCGGGCAATAGTTCCATTCGTTTTCGGTAAACGAGATTCTCTGGATTTTCGTTTCATTGCACTGGGGGCAAAGCTTGCCGAATTTTCCATGCGCCATCATTTCGGGCCGAAACGCGGTTACCTTTTCAGGGAATTTGTCGCCAGTCGAATCCGAGAGACGGTCGATCCACAGGTTCATCGTGGAAACGACAGCCTCGAAAAGTCGTTCGATTTCAGTCGGTTTGAGATTATGCGTGCGTTGGGTGGGCGACAATCCCGCAACTAACAGGATCTCATCAGAGTAAGCGTTGCCGATTCCCGAATAATTAAGGGGGTTGGTGAGTGCTCTTTTCAGGGTTCGATTTTCGCGTGTCAGCACCTCCGAAAAATCTTTCAGCGAACAATCCAGAACTTCAATTCCGCCTCGATCAAATGGAGCCAACGATTGGCTGGCGGCGACAACATGCAGGGATGCCCGTTTCTTTGTGCTGGACTCCGTGAGCATCATCGTGCCATGGTCAAACTGAAACGCAATCAAATCGTTTTTGCCCGTTGGCAATTTGCCAGGTTTCTTCCAGTGATAGCGCCCGGCAATCATCAGATGAAAGACAAGATTGATTTGGCCTTGCCCGCATTCGTCCGACAGTTGCCAGACAATTCGTTTCCCGATGCGAGAAAAACGTTCAATCGTCAAACCATTTGCATCTTCCAGTGGTGGATCAAAAGTGCGCAGGACGAAAGGACTTTTGACAATCGCTTTAGTGAGAACGTGCTTAGCCAGGAGTTTTTGAAGCGCTCTGATATATACGACAACGTCGGGTAACTCGGGCATGGGTTTCAGTTGGCAGTCGGCAGTTTGCAGTCGGCAGTGAGGCCTAATCCTGCGACAGGATTACGGCAGTATACGGAGCGATCGACAATTCACCGCTGAAGTTTAGCCCATCCCAGTCGGTATCATCGGCCGTGATGTCGGGCGTGTCGTGATTGCCGAAGTCGGGCGAGTAGCCGTTCCAGTCGGTGTTGAAACGAACATTCCAAACTCCGTCGCGTGGCAAGCCGATCCGATAGTTGAATTTTGTGTTTACAGAAAAATTGCAAACCACGATCACGTCATCGCCGCTGCCACCGTTCTCCCAGCGATGATAAGCAATCACCTTATCGAAATTGTTGACATGAAAGACATTGGTGTTTTGGCCTCGCAAACCGCGGGTGTGGTTATACCAGTTGCGTCGCAAACGAATCAAATCGGTGTACAACTGTTTGATGCCGGCATGCGTCATTTCTTTGGACCAGTCAATCGGGTCATCATCAGCAAAGTAGCCGTCTTCAAGAATTTCCTGGCCCATAAAAATCATCGGAACACCTGGAGAAGTCATCACGATCACTGCGCCGAGGGTGGAACGTTTTTGGGATTCCCAGCTGGCCGCATTCCCAGGCCAGATGTCTTCCGGAACTCGAGAACGCCCATTCGCAACTTCATCATGCGACTCGGTGTAAATCACGCGTTCAAATGCGTCGGCTGAATACTGGAAAGCGATCGCGTTGCGCACCTCCCACATGTCTCGATCGTGATCGAAGACCGCTTCCAGGTTGCCTCGAATCGGATGGACAAACTGGGCGTTCCACTGCGAGTCAAAACCGGCCCCGCCCGCTCCTGTGTCCCTGGTGATATAGGAGTTGTTTTGCAGATCTTCCGCCATCGAAAACGCCCAAGGCTTAACGACGTCGATTTCGTCGTTGATCCATTGCATCAAGGACCAGCCTTCGGGGTTGTCGCCATTGTTGTGCGTGCGAATATTAAGCGTGGAGTCCCAACGGAATCCGTCAACATGAAAATCGGTCAACCACATCATCGCATTGTCGCGGATGAACGAGCGAACTTCGCCTCGACCAAAATCTGGACGCGTATCGCCCCATGGCGTGTCGGCACGCTCGTCTTGATAAAAGTAGATTCCGCCGCGATCGTTTTCGTACCAACCATCGAAGCGCCACAAATCCATGTCATTGGGTCCGTAGTGGTTATGGACCATATCGAGCATCACGGCGATTCCGCGGGCATGGGCCGCGTCGACAAATCTTTTCCAGCCTGCCGGTCCGCCGTAAGCCGATTCAACTGCGAAGGGATAACTCTGGTTGTATCCCCAGGAGAAATCGCCCGGAAATTCATTAATCGGCATCACGCTGACCGCGTTTGCACCGATGGATTGAATATGGTCCAGCCGTTGAATGGCGGTGTCAAAAGTTCCCGGCGAGCCACCTGGCTGATCATTCAGCGTCCCGATATGCAGCTCGTAGATCACCAGTTCATTCCACGGCGGCATGTTGAAACCGCCATCGGTCCATTCAAATTGCGGATCAAAGATGACGGAATTCCCGATGGAGTTCGTCAGCTGTTCTTCGCGAGGGTCAATCTTCCAGATTTCCTGGCTGCCGTTGCGGATCACGTATTTGTATTGTTGTCCGGGATTGGCATGGCGATGATCGAGTGACCAAAACCCGTTGCCTTCGCTGGCAAGTTCCGCGTTGCTGGAACTCCAACTATTAAATTGTCCGGCGACATGCACTGAGTCGGCATTGGGCGCCCACACGCGGAACGCCGTCCCGCCCTCAAACGGTATCGCGCCCATTCCATCATGAGTTGCTGGCTTTGTGTTAAGCTCGGCAAACAGTCGAAACGAAGTTGTCCGTCGCGCCCGCACGCTGACGAAATACCATCCGGTTCCAATCGCTGGCGAGCTGTCGGCGTTCACGGTGACGACTTCGCGCGGGCCATTGAGGTAGGGTCTGAAATCCCATTCCTCGAGGGTTGGCTGTACGTCTTTGCGGACGTAGAGATCTGGATTGCCTCGGGGCAAAAAACTGAGCGATCTTGGCCCACTTTCGGTCTGCTGCGGCTGCCAGAGCGTCAACTTCAGTTCGGCGTCCCAGTTGGCAACAAAAATTCGAAAGTGTTCCCAACTGCCCTCAGCGAGCTGACCGGAATAAGTTACGCCCTCGGTCATGGTGGTCGTTTGAGCAACGGAAACCACTGCAGACAGAAAAAGCAACGCGGAGAATGCGCCCAAAGATAACGCGACGTGAAACCCAGAAGCTCGAACGTTGGTCATTAAATTGCCTGATTCACTGGGGACAGTAGTTTCGAAAGTGGTTGATTATTTTCGGATTGAACTGTCGCCACGACAGCCGTTTTTGGCTGCCATCGTTTTCAAAACTTCTATCTAGAATAAGTGACTGAGGGCCAAAACGAAAGTCAAATGTTTCTCCGATTTGAGTCGGTTGCGTGTGAATCTCGTAACGTTCAATTCGACCAAATCATTCACTTTCAATTCTCCGGCGTATTGGGTTTGATGGATTGAATCTGAATGGGACAATCGAGTTTGCCAGTCAATTTGGACAGAGTCTGACCGCTAAAGTGGATTCAGGTTTTGCTGAGCGATTAAATAGGGGTTTTTTTAAGGGCTTTTTTGAATTTTCGGATACCAATTTGGCCATCGTCGCGCCTATCATGTGTGGTTGATTATGGATTCGGACAAGAACAATTCGAGTCGCAGCGATTATTGGAAACGGAAACCACAACTTTCATTCGAATCCGACGCGTACTTAGCACTTCATTTGGCGGAGTATTTGACTCGGACGGTTTTGTCGAAGCCCAGGATGGAGCACGACTGATTGGCAAGGATAACACCACGGTCTACCTCAGTTTCACCCGGCAGATAAGTGAAGTCGATCAAGTGTTTTACGGATTCGAATTGCATCGAGGCGACGGAAATAAAAACCGAGTCTTGTGCGTTGGACATGGAGCTTCGGAAGAGTGGACAGTTGGTCCGCCGCGTTCGCCCATCAAAGAGGCAGGCGTCACGGGCTGGGTAGTTACTTCAGAGTTTAATGGAGAAGAAAATCGTCTTTTGAACCTGGCTGAGTTAGGTCCGGAGACAGGCGATGTCGTTTTCTGCGTTGCCAAAATTACTTTTCGCGAAAACAATGAAGACAAGATCGAAGTTTTCAAAAACCCTGGTTCATTGCTGGATGAAAGCAAATGCGAATCTTTTGTCACCGGTTATGGCAACTTCTCCTTTGATCGCGTCAGCTTGGCCAATTTTGAAGGCGACAAATCCTTCAGAGTTGACCATATTCATTTTGGTACCAATTTCCCCGCCGTTACTCGGCACCAATGGGACTCGAATTGACTTGCAAAAGTAGTGACGAGAATTTCAGCCAGCGAGTGATGGTTTATTTATTTATTTTTGAGTTTTTTAATGTTGAACGAGGACTAACATGAGAATTGAGAAACGACAAGGATTTACCCTGGTCGAATTGTTGGTGGTGATCGCCATCATCGGCATTCTGATCGGCATGCTGCTACCAGCAGTTCAACAAGTTCGCGAAGCTGCTCGGCGAACTTCGTGCATGAATAACTTGCGGCAAATCGGACTGGCTGCTCATAACTTCGAGTCGGCTTTCCAACATTACCCCACCGCCGGCGATGCCTCAGGCAACTATTGGGACTTGGGTCCGCAGAATTACAAGACCGTGACATCAGAAGAAAACATGGGTTGGGCCTTCCAGATTCTGCCTTATGTTGAACAAGACAATTTGTCAAACATGCGAAAGCGAGCCGGCGTCTTGGTCGGCCCGACTAGTTCTCCGTCGAGCGATATTCCGATTGCGGAAGCAGACTTAAATTTGTTTTCCTGTCCGTCTCGAGGAATTCGCAAAAACATCAACCCCGCGTTCCTATTTCCAATTGTCTTGGGTGACTATGCAGGCGTCGCTGGGGGTTGGAATGATCTCGATGGCATTGTTGATCCATGGGGACTCTCGTACTGGAACGATGGAGCTCCTAATCAAGCTGACGAAAACAACACTTGGACGGGTATCATTGCCAAGAGCGCTCACACGTGGTTCCCAGGTGGTGATTCAAATAACGCTGTTGCTGGCCAGGTAAAGTATGGCAAAGTGGGATTTGGCTCAGTTGTTGACGGTGCCTCAAACACAATCATGTTCATGGAGAAAGCTGTAAACTATAGGGCGTACAACTTCTCCGGGAACGATTGGTGGGACAGTGGTATCTTCCACAATGCGGACTGGTCGTCGATGCGAACGATTGCATTAGAGTATCCAAACGATCCTTGGGGCGGTTTTCGTGGATTTGATTTGGGTTTGTGGTCAGATACCGAGGAACGTCCCCAAATTCTGTTGGATGAGGCGGTAAACAACGAGGGACGCACACGTGAAATGGGCTTTGGCTCCGCTCACCCAGGTACTGTCGTTGCAGTTCTGGGCGATGGTTCAACGACTACGATCAGGATGACAGCCGACATCACGCTAATCAACCGCCTCGGTAAACGAGCTGACGGCTCGGTCGCTTCACTGTCAGACACAAACTAAGGCAATTTGCCAACGACAAACTCTGCCCACTGCGGGGCAGAGTTTTTTTTTACACAAACGTGAGAATAAAAGATGAAAACAGTCATTCAAAATAGTTGCCTGGTGTTTGCCCTGTTGCTGTTCGCAGGCTGCGGCGGCGGTCCTAGTGACGAAGCGTTGTTCGCAGAAGCGAATGCGACTAACGTCCAAAGGGCAGCCACTCTGTACTGTGTTTTTCAAGGTCAGCACGCATGGGTGGGACCCAAAGACGAAGCTGAATTGATCGAGTTTGCGAAAACGCTTCCGGCGGACAAATTGAAGCTGATTGGGGTCACTGGATCAGTCGAAGAGGTGCTCAAGGGACGCGATGGTCAGCCATTGAAATATCGTTTCGCAATCAAAGCGACGCCTCGCGACAATCCCAAACCCATCGTTTTTGAAAGTTCTGCTACCGAAGGGAAATACCAGGTCGGATTTACCGCCTCGGTGATGAAAGAAGTTGATCAAGCGGAATACGATCGACTGTTAGGTGGTAGTGGCGACGAAGACTTGCCGGTTGATCCGCAACGAGGCAAAGGTTGATTAAAATCGAGTGACAATGGTCGCAAGATGACGGTAGTCAACGGTCATGTCGAAGTACGGGTGCGACATGACCGACCTGCTGAGTTGATGTGTTTTGGGTATTACGAGTGGGTCACCGGACTCGCTGCACGGCAACTCGGTTTCCCGCGCGGTGTCGGATTGCAACCGGCAACCGGCGGAAAACCATTCCCGGTTTCACGCTATTCGAACGCGGCCCTATCTTGGGCCATTACGTCGAGTATCAGGTTGAATGAAATGCCGGGGCGAAGAGAGTCCAAATGTCTTACAAAAAGAAATTACGCAAATGAACCATGTCTTGAAATCCTGTCTCTGCATTGCGGTCACGTTCGTGTTAACCACCAGCCTGGCAATGGCAAATGGCAGCACAGAGACCCGTGAACTTCACGCGGCTCCTGGAACGCCAGAAATTGATGGCGAAATCGAAGCCCTGTGGCAGAAAACTCCGATCGCCAAAACCGATCGAGTTGTAATTGATGGGCTGCAAATTCCAATCGATGAAGCGTCGATGGCAAAATTTCGCTGCCTTTGGGATGCAAAACATCTTTATGTCCTGGCAGAAGTTGAAGATGCCAACCTGATCGCAAAAAACGATGCGGCTTGGCAACAGGATTCGGTCGAGTTTTTTGTCGATGAAAATTTTGCCCGATCCAAGGGCTATGAAAGTAACGACGGTCAGTTTCGAGTCAATTTTCGCGGTGATGTCAGCTACGGTCAGGCGACGAATGCCAGGATTAGTTCGGTCGCAAAAAAAACAGCGACCGGATACCTCGTGGAAACGGCGATCCCACTGCGCAGTATCGAAGCCCAAGACGGAACGAAAATCGGTTTCGAAGTTCAAGTCAACAATGACGCCGGCAAAGGAACACGCAGCAGTATTTCCAAATGGAACGATCCAACGAATAACTCCTGGCACGATACGTCCGGGTTTGGCACCTTGATTTTGTCTAGCATACAGAATGTTAAACCGTACGATCCCACGCCGGCCGACAACGGAACTCGCGAAAACCATGATGCTTTCACGGCCAAACGAGTTCCCGACTGGGCGCGTGACGCCGTGTTTTACCAGATTTTTCCAGAGCGATTTTGTAACGGTGATCCCAATAATGATCCAACACGCGAGTCGCTTGAGTTTCCCGAAGTGGTTCCCGATTCCTGGAAGGTTACGGATTGGACGTCCGACTGGTACGAGCGAGCGGATTGGGAACAACAAATGGGCACTAGGTTTTACGAAGACGGTGTGTTTCATCGAAGATACGGCGGCGATTTGCAGGGTGTGATGAATAAGCTCGACTACCTGGCCAAGCTGGGCATCAACACGATTTACTTTAACCCCGTTTTCTATGCTCGCTCACTCCATAAATACGACGGAAATAGCTTCCACCACGTCGATCCCCATTTCGGACCTGATCCCATAGGCGATTTTGAGCTGATGGCGAAAGAGACATCCGATCCCGCAACGTGGCACTGGACGGCCGCTGACAAGCTCTTTCTTTCGCTGATCGAGAAGGCTCACGAAAAAAAGATCCGCATCATCATCGACGGTGTCTTCAATCACACAGGACGCGACTTTTGGGCGTTTGCCGACATTGCCAAAAACCAGGAAAAATCGCTCTACCTCGATTGGTACAGCATTGAAAAATTTGATGATCCCGGCACTCCCAAAAACGAATTCAAATATGCCTGTTGGTGGGGAGTCGATACGTTGCCCGAGTTCGCCAACAACCAGGACGGAACGGATTTGCATCCGAAACCCAAAGCCTACGTTTTTCAGTCGACCAGGCGATGGATGGACCCCAACGGCGATGGCGATCCAGACGATGGGATTGACGGATGGCGATTGGATGTTGCCAACGAAGTTCCCAATCAGTTCTGGCGCGACTGGAACACCGAAGTCCGCAAAATCAATCCAGCGGCATTCACCGTTGCCGAAATCTGGGACGACGCCGGTGATTACCTCGCGGACTGTGGCTTCAGTTCGACGATGAACTATCACGGGTTCGCGTATCCTGTCAAAGGATTTCTCATCGACGGCAAACTGCCGGCGTCAGCGTTTGCCAGGCAATTGACGGAACGCATGGCAACTCATCCACAGGAAGTTCAATTCGCACTTCAAAATCTGATTGACTCGCACGACACGGATCGGCTCGCATCGATGATCGTCAACGCGGCGCATCAGCGCCCCTACAAGAATGCTAACCGATTTGACTATGACGTAGGCGAGCGAGTCAGTCCCCGGCATTTTGCGGGATATGATGTTTCACGTCCCGATCGGAAATCCCGTCAGATTCAACGGTTGGTGGCCCTGTTTCAGATGACATTCGTGGGCTCTCCCATGATTTATTATGGAACCGAAGCGGGGATGGATGGAGCCGATGATCCAGATGATCGAATGCCGATGGTCTGGCCCGAATTTGAATACGCGCCGCGAAAAAAAGGCCCTCACGGGAAAGCACTGCCTTCACCACTCAGCCGCTCGATTAGATTTGATCAAGGTTTGCATGACGATTATCAATCCTTAATTCGATTAAGACGCGAAAACGAAGCATTGCGACGCGGCGATTTCAAAGTTTTAGCGACGGATGACGCATCACGATCGATTGCTTTTCAACGTACTCATGAAGGCAACACGATGATCGTCGCTTTGAACCGCGGCAATAATTCGACTGCAATTGAGTTTGATGTTGCTGACGGCGCGAAGCTTGTTCCTGCAATTGACATCTCAGTGAAGGGGCCGGATGCGACGGTAGTTAACGGGAGAGCAAAATTGTCATTGCCTCCGCGTACCGGTTTTGTTTGGCGAGTCGTCAGGGAATAGAAAGGTACAGCGAAAGTCCCTTAATAATTAATTGTGAATTGTGAATTGTGAATTGCTGATGAGGTTGGAATGGCAAAGGGCGACGATATTGAAAATCGGTTGATTGATTTTGCAGTTCGGATTATCAAAGTCTGTAATAAGCTGCCCTCAACAACTGTTGGAAAACATATCAGTCGCCAACTTGTCCGGAGCGGCACATCACCAGCCCCCAACTATGCGGAGGCAAGGGGAGCAGAAAGTCAAAAAGATTTTGTCCACAAACTCAAGATTGTCCTCAAAGAGCTAAACGAATCACGAGTTTGGTTAAAGACGATTGTGCGTAGCGAATTGATGAACTCAAAACTGCTTGAACCACTTTCCGAAGAGTGCGACGAATTATGCAAAATCATTGGAGCTAGTATTCAAACGTCTATTCGAAATTCTGGAAAATAACGTCGCTCAAATAATTAGTTGAAGAGCGAAAAAATTAGCCATTCACAATTCACAGTTCACCATTAATTATTTATGACTCAGCGCGAACTAGACTAATTTTCGAGTTCTAAACATGGTTCCAAAGGGGAGTAAAATTTAATTGCGACCGACGAACAGTGAATTGCTAAGGAAACGATCATTCTTGTGCGGCCTGCTCCTGCTCCTGGTTTGCTTTGCCGGATGCGCTGATTCCAATGCGCCGCGAAAGATCACTCTTTGGCATCAAATGCTGATTGGCGAGCGAGTGGTGCTTGATGAACTAATCGAGCGTTACAACGATGCTAATCCTGACGTTCAAGTCCGGGCGCTCTACAAAGAAACCGAAGAACTCCGCAGTAGTTTTCAAGCGGCCACACTTGCCGGCTCCGGGCCCGAATTGATTTTTGGCCCTTCTGATGCGCTGGGAGCTTTTGTCACGATGGGGATCGTGCAGGACATGCGTCCCTGGCTTACAGCAGCCGAACGTGAAGAGTTCGTCGACAAGGCACTCACGTATCTGCCGGACAAATCAAATCCCGATGATCTGCTGTTGGTCCAAATTGGTGATCGGATCGGCAACCATCTGGCACTTGTCTACAACAAGGATTTGCTGCCGAACCCGCCCAAGACGACGGCAGAAATGATCAAGATGGCGGTTGACGCAACTGTTGACAAAAACGATGACGGGCGGATCGATCAGTACGGGTTGGTATGGAATTTCATCGAGCCGTTTTTTGTGATCCCGTTTTTGACGGGACACGGGGCCTGGGTTTTTGACGATAGTGGTCAACCCGTTCCAGCCTTGGATACGCCGGAATGTGCGGCCGCGCTTGAATTTGTGTTGGCTCTACAGAATGAGCACAAAGTCCTGCCGGCGAACTGCGACTACGAAACGGCTGATGCAATTTTCAAAGATGGCGCAGCTGCGATGATCATTAACGGCGACTGGAGTTGGGGTGATTACCTGTCCAATGAACAAATTGAAGCCGCGATCGCGCCCTTGCCAATCGTTTCGGAAACTGGACTTCCGTTGGGACCGATGGTAGCGACCAAAGGCTATTCACTTAACGTTAATGTAAAACCTGGAGTCGCTGACGATGCGATGGATTTCGTGAAATACATGACTTCCGAACCGACGCAGCGCGAATTCATGTCGCGAATCAAAACGCTGCCGTCCAGGAAGAGTCTGCTTGACGATCCACTGCTGACCAGCGATCCCACGCTGGTCGCGTCTGCCGAGCAAATGAAAAACGGTCGCACGATGCCGGTGGTACCGGAACTCCGGGCAATCTGGGATTCGATGCGACCCCACTACCAGGCGCTGCTCGCCAACAATATCTCGGCCGAGGACGCCGCCAAACAAATGCAAGTCGACGCAGTGGCAACCATCAAACGCATGAATCAGTCGATTCAGCCAAGTCCATCCAGTTGGGTCTTGAAAGTGATCGCAGCGGTTTTGACGATCGGTGTGCTTTGGTGGCAACGGTCGGTGTGGGCGCGGCTGGCGGGTGACTGGAAAAAAAACCGCTTGGCATACCTGCTGATTGGGCCGGCGATTTTGGTGATTTTACTGACGATTGTTTACCCGTTCGTTTACAACATCGTGCTTTCGTTTTCGAATATGTCTTTGCGGAATTTTCAGGAATGGCAGATTACGGGCGTCCAGAACTACGCGCAAGTGTTCCAGGAACACAAGTTTTATGTTGTTTTGTTGAAGACTTTGATCTGGACCGGCGTGTGCGTGTTCTTTCATGTTGCGATTGGTTTGATGTTAGCGGTGGCTCTCAACGGGCCTGTGCACGGCAAGTCGATTTATCGCGTATTTTTGATTTTGCCTTGGGCAATTCCGGCCTACATCACTGCGCTCACTTGGCGCGGGATGTTCGACTACGAATACGGAGCATTCAATCTAATTGCCAATCAGTATTTTGGATTGCCAATAATTAACTGGTTGGGTGATCCGACCAACGCATTTATCGCCTGTATCGTGACAAACGTGTGGTTGGGATTTCCGTTTATGATGGTGATCTCGCTAGGCGGGATGCAGGGAATTCCAAGTGAGCTTTATGAGGCGGCTCGGATCGATCGCGTGCCTCGCTGGAAACAATTCTGGCACATCACGTTGCCCATGTTGAAGCCCGTTTTGATTCCGGCTACGACATTGGGCGCGATTTGGACCTTTAACAACCTGAATGTAATTTGGCTGGTGTCGAACACTGGCGAACCATCGGACCAGACTCACATCCTGGTTTCGTATGTCTACAAAGCGGTGTTTAACTCTTACCGATACGGTTACGGCGCCGCGCTGTCGATGGTGATCTTCTTTCTGTTGTTGGCGTTTTCAATGCTGTTCCTGTGGCGAACCAAGGCAACGGAGGCGGTGGCATGAGAGGAGTCAAAGAATCCCTGTTGATCACACTGGGACGTCACGCATTGCTGTTATTGTTCGTTTTGATTTCGGTTTATCCCGCCCTCAACGTCTTGTCGATTTCATTGCGACCAGGCAACAAACTCCGCAGTACCGAACTCTCGATTATTCCGGAAAACTGGACATTGGATTCGTATGTTCAGCTATTTACGGAACAGCCGTTTTTGCAATGGCTGGGCAATTCTCTGCTGGTATCGTTGGCGGTCACACTTCTGGGTGTGGGCTTGGCCTCCGTTGGAGGTTATGCACTCAGTCGTTACAAATTCGTCGGACGGCAGGCCAGCATGTTGGCGATTCTGACCACGCAGATGTTTCCAGCCACGATGTTACTGCTGCCGATTTATGTGATGATTGCGCGGTTACACCTGGTGAACACTTTTTTGGGTCTGCTGATATTTTACACGGCGACCGCGTTACCGTTTTGCCTGTGGCAGATGAAAGGGTTCTACGACACGATTCCATTTTCGCTAGAGGAAGCAGCTCGAATGGATGGTTGCAGTCGCTGGAAAACGTTTTTGAAAGTCACGTTACCGTTGGCGGTACCGGGTCTGGTGATCACGGCTCTGTTCAGTTTCATGACCGCCTGGTCCGAGTACATTGTTGCGGCGGTGGTTTTAGAGGACAGAGAGATGTTTACACTGCCACTGGGTCTGAAGAGTTTTCAAGCAACGATGTCGACGCAATGGGGACTTTACGCAGCCGCTTCCATGCTGGTCAGCATTCCGGTCGTGGTCGTGTTTATGTTGCTCAGCCGTTATCTCATTTCCGGGCTCACTGTCGGTGGCGTTAAAGAATAGTTGGAGAAGCAATGGCGGAGATTCGCCTGAACAACCTGGTCAAGCAATACGAAAACGGCTTTCAAGCGGTTAAGGGTGCCAATTTGGAGATCGCCGATGGTGAGTTTCTGGTCTTGGTCGGCCCGTCGGGATGCGGAAAGTCAACCATGCTGCGAATGATTGCCGGGCTTGAAGAAGTGACCTCCGGAGATGTGTTTGTGGGCGATCGCCGCGTCAACAATCTGGAACCAGGTGATCGCGATATCGCAATGGTTTTTCAAAATTATGCACTTTACCCGCACATGACGGTTCGGCAGAACATGTCATTCGGTTTGCGAATGCGAAAAACTCCCAAAGCTGAAATTGAAAAACGAGTTGCCGACGCGGTTCAAATTCTCTCAATTGAATCTCTGCTCGATCGGCGTCCCAAGGAGCTTTCCGGCGGGCAACGACAACGGGTCGCAGTCGGGCGCGCGATTGTACGGCAGCCCGAGGCGTTCCTTTTTGACGAACCGCTTTCTAACCTCGACGCAAAACTTCGAGTGCAAATGCGAACCGAGTTGGCTCGATTGCATCAGCGATTGAAAACCACAACCGTCTACGTCACTCATGATCAAGTCGAAGCGATGACACTGGGTGATCGAATTGTCGTGATGAAAGACGGGATCATTCAACAAGTCGATTCTCCCTTGAACATTTATCGTCGTCCCGTCAACCGATTCGTGGCGGGTTTTATCGGAAGCCCGGCCATGAATTTTCTGGAAGGCGAAATCGTCGATGGGATCTTTCAATCCGGCGAGGTTGCATATCCGTTGAATCAGAATGGGTTGAGTGGGCCGGCAATTCTGGGTTTTCGCCCCGAAGACCTTACGATCGATCCTTCGCAACCGAAAATTCTTGATGCCGAACTTGAAGTCGTTGAGCAAATGGGGCACGAGACGATCGTTTACTTTCAACTTGCCGCGCAACCGATGGTGGCTCGCTTGGAGGGCAATTCAGGCTCTTCTCCGGGCGACCGGTTGGCACTGGGTCTGCCGCAAGGAACTTGGCACCTTTTCGAATCAACCGGTGAGCAAAAGAGAATTAGTAACTAACTTCAGCTCAAATCGTCCAGTGGTTGTGAGCCGGAACATGCTTTGCGCGTACAAGATTGCCACCTGCAAAAAGCAAAGTCAAAAGAATTGGGTGTAGTGAGAATTCGCTCACGGCACTTGTGCTAAGCGGTACTCACTCTTAATCAAATGCCGGAGAGAGGATTTGACTCGCCACGCCCGTAATGGACACGAGAACCAGAAAATAGTGAGTCCCAACGATGAGACTTGTCCGCGCGAACATCATTGAACACTGGGTGTCATGCCTTTGTCGGGCTGTCCTGGAAGCGCAGCGGAAATCTGATACAGATTGTTTTAGTTGTGTTCCCAACCGGGATCTGCAAATCACGGCCCGGCAACGGTTAGCTCAGTGGATAGAGCACCAGATCGTTAATCTGGCTGTCACAGGTTCGAATCCTGTACCACAGACAAGCTGAAACTTGTCTCCACACGCGTGTTGCAAGCGCGTTGACCCTTGGCCCGAAGTTGTTGGAGGTAGAAGATCAGTCAGATCGTCATCGTCATCTTATCGTTGAGCGTGGTGGGTTGCCGCGAGGCACATCCTCCGTGTGATGCGTGATGGTGTTTGATCGAGGATTTGACAGCAGGCGAAACACGCTTTGAAGTGTTTACATAATGCGTTGACGATGAACTCGAGTGAGAATTCAGACGATCTATTGCGTTCGCGGAGTATATGCGAAAGCGCTGCTCCAACAACCTTTGCTGAGCGGACTGGGTTGAACTTGAGATACCGGGTTTCGCGGGAGAATCCACTCCGCATCGTTTCGACTGTGACCTGATATTGATCCACCAACTGACGGCCTTTTCTTTTTCTTTTTTTTAGCCGTCGCCAATTTGCCAGCGAACAAGTCGTGTCCGGGAATGTCTTTCCCTCAATAACAAGTGAATAGAAAAGACGTTGAAGCAGAGAGGTGTTATTGATGTTCAGCCGCTACAAGATCAAGCGTGACGAAATTGGACTCGTGTTCAAGGACGGTCAGTTTGAAAAGATCATTCGCCAGGGTACGCACTGGTTCTTCAACTTGTTTCGCAACTTAGTTGTTGAGCGCGTCAGCTTGCGCAATCCGATCTTCATGCATCGCCAGCTGCGAGACATTGTCAAGTCGGAATGCATCAAGGGCCTTGGTGAGGTGTTGGATCTTCGCGATTGGCAGCGCGCCTTGGTTTGGATTGACGGTCGCTTCTCTCAGATTCTGCCGAGCGGACTGTTCGTGATCTGGACGGAATTGGCGGAGGTTCGAGTTGAAGTGATGGACGCACGCCAAGTACGGTTTGAGCACGAGGAATTGCAGGTAATCAGCCGAACGTCGAGCGTCGAACAATTAAACGTCGTCGCGGTCGAACGCGACCACGCGGGTGTTTTGTTTCTCGACGGTCAATATGACTCAACGCTTGCACCGGGACGATACGCATTTTGGCGAAAGATGGCGGAAGTTTTCGTGGCTCCGGTGGATCTGCGTGAACAAGCGATCGACGTCAATGGCCAGGACTTGATGACGGCCGACAAGGTTACGTTGCGATTGAACGCGATCGTTACGTATCGGGTCGCTGATCCGAAGTTGGTGATTCGTTCCAGCGACAATGTGCATCAGGCGTTGTACCGGGCTACGCAGCTGGCGCTGCGCGGCATTGTCGGACAACATGAACTCGACGAGTTCCTGGACGACAAGCAGCAGTTGGCGGACAAGGCCGTTAGCTCGCTTCGCGAACGAGCAAGCGAGCTTGGATTGACGATTATCGGCGTTGGTGTTCGAGATGTTATCCTTCCGGGTGACATGAAGGAGCTGATGAACAAGGTAATTGAAGCCCGCAAGGCTGCAGAAGCAAACTTGATTTCGCGCCGAGAAGAAACGGCGGCGATGCGAAGTCAGGCCAACACGGCCAAGTTGCTTGACGCTCATCCGACTTTGATGCGTCTGCGCGAATTGGAAGTTTTGGAAAAAGTCGCGCAAAGTTCAAACCTCCAAGTCGTTCTTGGCGACAAGGAAGGATTGAGTAATCGACTTGGCGGGCTGGTGTGACCTAAGGTCGAGTCAATCCGATCGTGAAACTGGGAAGCCGGATAACAACCGGCTTCCCTTTTTGCGCGTGTCAGGCATAAGAACAAGGCTTTTTCGAGTGCCTTGCAATCAAGAACAAAATGCCGGAGAGAGGATTTGAACCTCCACGCCCTTGCGGGCACATGAACCTGAATCATGCGCGTCTGCCAATTCCGCCACTCCGGCTTGAGCCTTCTTTATACGCGAGTCTCTATCGCCAATTCAAGACACCAACAACAAAAACACCAAGAACGAGTTGCTCAGAGGTTTTGGAGAAACTCACCCAATGTCGTTTTGTAAGATTCGCTGGGTGGCGTCGTATGGCCTCCATCGACTTTGACAAATTGGACGTAGCTCGCTGAATTGGCCGACTGAGCCAGTCGCAGACCGTGGGAAAATGGAATTGCTTTGTCTTTTGCTCCGTGGCTGATGAAGACGGGTCCCGAGTACTGACCAATTTTTCCGCCGGAGTCATAACGAGCGAGAAAACGCCGGCCCTTGAGCAGGTTGCGAGTGTGATAACGCAAAACTTCCGGAAATGAGGTAAACCCGGATTCCACAATCAAGGCCTTGGCGCCTTCTCGTGAGGCCAGGTCAATTGCGACGGCGGCACCAAGCGAGTTCCCCATCAAGATTACATCTGAGGGAGCGATCCCTTCGCGTTGTGCCAACCATTTCTGAGCCGCCGTTACGTCCCGGTAAAGGCCCCACTCTGTCGGGTGTCCCTCGCTTTTTCCGAATCCGCGATAATCGAAAACCATCACCGCAACTTGATGCTGACGTACGAACTCAAACAGCCTCGATTTGAAGCTGCTTACATTGCCACTGCGACCGTGAGCAAACAAAACGATATGCTCATATTTGGAGTTGGCCGGTTGAACATACCATCCGTGAAGTCTTGTTCCGTCAAGACTGTCAAACCATGCATCTTCAAGAATCAGGCCGTCTAATTCCGACTGGACGGGTGGGTTCCAATTGCGGGGGAACTGCTCGGCATTGTAAAGGATCTTTTGCTCAACCAATCCGCAACCAGTTACAAAAAGCGACACCAGCGCAAGAAGTATGAACTTGCGCGTAGACTGAGCGGGAAAGATTGCGCGGTTCATGAATTCGCTGCCGCCGTTTCAAAATCAACCAAGGTTGTTTTCTATATCGGATTTTTCGAAAAGACACGCTAAATTTGCATTCGTCCATTGGCCGACTGCGAATACCGGAGTAAACAACAAAGGCGGCAAACTTTATCAGGAAAAAATGAATGTCTGTCGGTGAAGTTGGCGAGTCCCATCGCTCATTCCTTTCCGTGGATGTTCAATGTATTCTCGGTCGGCTATTTTTAAGACGTGCGAACAATTTGTTGAGCCAACGGTCTTTTGTTTTGTAAAGCACTTTTTCTGTTCAGCCATGACACCTCGCGAATTCGCTTACGAGATTACTCTCAAACTTCAAAAGGCTGGCTACCAGGCTTTGTGGGCGGGAGGCTGCGTGCGCGATCAGTTACTGGGCAAGTCGCCGAAAGATTACGACGTGGCTACAAGTGCGACGCCAGAACAAGTTCAAGACCTATTTGGTCACAAACGAACGCTTGCAATTGGTGCTTCTTTTGGCGTGATCACTGTCCTGGGACCAAAAACTGCCGGTCACATCGAAGTTGCCACTTTCCGGCGGGATGCAGGTTATTCGGATGGCCGCCGACCAGACGCGGTCGAATTTACAGATGCTCGCGAAGACGCAATTCGCCGTGACTTTACCATCAACGGCATGTTCTTTGATCCTGTTACGGAAAAAGTCCACGATTACGTCGGTGGTGTTTCAGATTTGGAAAAGAAAATCATTCGGGCGATCGGTGATCCCAAGGCACGCATCGACGAAGATAAACTTCGTATGTTACGGGCTGTTCGGTTTGCCGCAACTTACGGATTTGAAATTGAACGGAAGACGCTGACCGCCGTTCAACAACACGCTGGCGAAATCATAATCGTTAGCGGCGAGCGGATCGGTGCCGAAATACGGCGGATGCTGGCACATCCCAATCGTGCCGTGGCGGCACGTTTGCTGCGAGAATCAAACTTGCTGGGGCGGGTTCTTGAGGGCAGCGAAACACTTTTTGCCTTGGAAGATGAGTGGCGGGAGATGTTACGTGGTCTGAAGCAACTGCCGCGAAACGAATTTATCAGCGCAGCGTCAGTATTTCTGGCGAAATGGTTAGAGTCTCATTCCATTGACGAAGTAGCCCGGCAATGGAAATTGTCAAACGATGAAAAGAAATCGATTGAGTGGATCCACGCCCACGACAACCAAATTGCAAACGCCGACAAGATGTTGTGGTCCGAGATTCAACCTTTGCTGATTCATTCAGACGCTGAACGCGCGGTGGATGTTTGTGAGACGAAATTGCGAGCACGTGAGCCGGCCGGTGACTTTGCCGGCGTAAAATTCTGTCGAGTTCGATTAGGCTGGCCGCGTGAGGAACTTGATCCCGCTCCCCTGCTGGACGGAAACAAGTTGAAACAACTGAATCTCGACGGGGGACCGGTATATGGGCAAATCCTGCGAACTGTTCGTGCTGAACAACTTGACGGAAAGATCAAAACCGCTGAACAGGCGGCCGCCCTTGCCCGTGAAATCGCAGGCGATTAGAAGCGAATGTGAGACACGAGACACGAGTGGCGAGAGTCTAGAGACGAGAGGTGCTCTTTGCCATTCTGCATTCCTGGTTCTGCGATCTGCATTCAAATTCTTGAAAAAAAGTGTTGACACGGGGGCGACGCCATTATACTTTGTAATGCAAAGTAATTGAGGGCCGGAATGCAGCTTCGGGAAGCACTAAACGATATCGCCGAGATTCGGGCGCAAATTGAGCGGACGGAAACGTTTCGTGGCTTGCGTTCGCTCGCCGTTAGTGCTTCCAGTTTGCTGGTTTTTTGCGGTGCGATTGCCAGTCATTACCTGCAAGATCAACAAAATTCGGTGGTTGTTTTTGTCGGCATCTGGGCAACGGTGGCGATACTTGGTCTGGTCGGTGCAGTTGCCGAAATGTGGTTTCGCGCCAACAGATCAACGAGTCAAACTGCCAGGCGATTCGTCTGGCAAGCTCACCGAGCGATGTCGATTCAACTCGCGCCCAGCCTGCTCGTCGGTGCGGTGTTGACGGGCGTGTTTGTTGCACGGCCCGAGATAAGTTGGGTTCTGCCGGGCATGTGGGCGATGGTTTACAGTTTAGGGCTGATCAGTTGTCGCCAGCATCTACCGCAAGCGGCCTTGTGGGCCGCAAGCTATTTCCTGGTGGCTGGCGCCGCGTGCCTGATTTGGGCCATCGACTTAACAGAATTGAATTCTCGACTGGCAGTCTGGCAAATGGTAGTCGTGTTCGGCATCGGGCAACTCTTGCTCGCTTTTTTGATCTACTGGAAGTTGGAAAGATTTGATGGTGAAACGGAAAACTAACCCGAAATCGAACGACGTTTCTCCGAAGTACGCCTTTGAAGGACTTGATCGTGTCTTTCACGAAAAAGCCCGGCTGGGAATATTGACGTCACTGGTCACGAGTACGCGCGAACTGAACTTTAACGAGCTGAAGGAATTGTGTGGCTTGACCGATGGCAACTTGAACCGTCATTTGAAAGTTCTTGCCGAAGCAAGTGTCGTCGCGGTGCGCAAGACGGGACAAGGGCGGAATACCAATAGTGAATATCGCCTGACCGCAGCCGGGCGGCGGGCGTTCCTGAAATACATTTCTGAATTAGAAAACGTTGTCCGAAAAGCCCATACTGTCGAGGAATTAAATACGACTCGACGCAAACAGCGACGAGGCAACGACGGGCTTTCGTTCGCGGCGGACTAGTTGTTTTTTTGGACTTATACTCTGCAATGCAAAGTTAAAATCAGGTTGGTTTAATGTATCAATGGATTTGTGAGCTCGATCGAATTTTGCGTGGCGAGGCGACCAAGCCGGTCGATATTCGTCGGGCCGATATTCACATCCCAACTCTGGGGATCTCGTTTGTTGTCATGATGCTGGCCGTGATTTACGGACTGTGCATGGGGGCGTTTGCCCTGATCCGTGGACTCGAGGGAGGATCCGTAAGCGATGGTTATCTGCAGACGTTAGCGACGATGTGCAAAGTTCCCTTGTTGTTTGCGCTGACACTTGTGATTACTCTCCCTTCGCTGTACGTGTTCAATGCCTTGGTCGGTTCTCAGCTGAAGTTTCTTCCGGTTTTGAAGCTGTTGATTGCTTCACTGGCGGTGAATTTGTCGGTCCTTGCATCGCTTGGACCGATTGTCGCGTTTTTCTCTTTCAGTACACCAAACTATGGTTTCATCGTGTTGTTGAATGTGACCGTGTTCACGATTGCGGGAAGTTTGGGACTGGCGTTTCTGGTGCAGACGTTGAAACGACTCACGGCTGCACATCGAGGAGGACTGCCCACCGTTTCCAAACCAGCCCCTGTAGCGCCTGGGCAGGCGAGCCATGAGGCATTTGATATGGCTCATCCGGCTCCCCACCCGGGCGCGGAGATTCCGGGTCCGTTGGAAGAAGTCGAGGGAATCGTGATTGGCCGCCATATCTGGAAAGTGTTTTCTGTTTGGATCGTTGTGTTTGGACTCGTCGGTGCCCAGATGGGTTGGGTACTTCGTCCTTTCATCGGTAGCCCTGGCATGCCATTTACCTGGTTTCGGGAACGCCATTCCAACTTTTTCCAGGCGGTGTTCAAGCAGATCGTCAATCTTCTGTTTGGCTAGTCGCTGGTGTCGCCATGAATCGCAAACCCCAATATTCGATCTACGACGTTTTGATTTTTGTCATAGTCGTCGTTTTCATTTCTTGCGGCTATGTGATGGTTACATCCAGTCTGAAAGCCAGTTCGAATGACCAACGGCGAGCTGAAATGGGGAGCTCGAATTCGGGCGAACCAATCTCAAGCAACCTGCGTTCCAGCATGGTGCGAAATATGAAGCGATGGGCAAACTCCAGGTATCCGAACGCGCGGAAGCGCGTCAAGCGCAGGTTCAATAATCTCAAACGCTCGTTCGTGGATGACACATGGACTGGATCTATCTATTGAGCTCTCCGCTTCGAACGGTCGACGCGATCCTGCGCCACCAACCATCCGGCGCACGTGAGTCAAGACTGTCGTGGATGGTGGTTCTGGGCGCGGTGGTGTTCTGTGGGCTTGTTTATGGAACCGTGATGGGGAGCCATGCCTGGGTCGTGGGCAAACGGTCGCTGAACGAACAAGGGTTGCAGATGTTTTACTCGGCGATCAAAGTACCTTTGTTGCTGGGTGTAACAACAAGTGTGGCGTTGCCAAGTTTTTTTGTTTTCAATACGATACTTGGCCTCCGCGATGACTTCGGAGTCGTCATGCGATCAATCTTGTCCGTCCAAGCCGGTTTGACCATCATACTTGCATCCTTGGCGCCGATTACGCTTTTCTTTTATGTGTCGTCACCTGCGACACAAGCCGCCTATCAATCCGCGATTCTGTTCAATGCGATGATGTTCGGCACGGCAAGTGTTTCTGCACAGTTGCTATTGCGAGTCTATTATCGGCCATTGATCGTCAAAAACCCATTGCATCGCCGAATGCTGTGGGTGTGGATTGGTTTGTACGCATTTGTAGGGATCCAATGCGGCTGGATTTTGCGTCCTTTTATTGGCGATCATCAGCTGGAAACTGCTTTCTTCCGCAAAGACAAGTTTGGTAACGCGTATGTTAAAGTCTGGGAGATGGTTTGTGACGTTTTCCTCAATTTCTTTTGACGTCTTGGTGTAGCATATTTGTTGTGTCTTTGAGTGATAGTGGTAATTGTTTGTAGGACCGGCTTTAGCCGGAATTTTCCGGCTAAAGCCGGTCCTACGAACGCAAAGCGCAACTTCAAAAAGCGCAAACGAGTACAGCTTAACGGTCCCATGAAATAACTGGGTAAGGCAAGTTAAAAACGGTTTTGAAATCAGTTCTACGATTCCTTTCGGTCAGGGCGTATTGATGACAATGTTTTCCCCGGTCTAAGAATATCACGCACGATTCGAACTCAAGTTGAATCACGCCGATGTTTCGAGGATACTAGGGAAGCTAATTCTTTTTCACAGGTAATAGAATGCATCAAAGACTCTTTCTGATGTTGGCGGTTACTGCCGGTTTTTCCATTCCCAATTGTCAAGAGACTTTCGCGGACGACTGGCCCCGGTGGATGGGGGCAAACATGGATGCGATCGTCAAAGAGACGGGGCTGATCGACAAGTTTCCCGATACCGGGCCACACGTTGTTTGGCGTCAGCCCATCGGAGGCGGGTATGCCGGGCCATCGGTGGTTGGTAATCGAGTGTTCATCATGGATCGCACCGCCGACAAAGGGGATGGCGGAAAAGTCGAAAACAATATTCGCAAGGCCGGCGAAATTGCCGGCGGTGAACGAATTCAATGCCTGGATGCTGAAACCGGTGAACAAATTTGGCAACACGTTTACGATTGCCCCTACAAAATTGCGTATCCAACTGGCCCCCGCACAACTCCCGCGGTCGATGGTGAATATGTATTTACGCTAGGCGCGATGGGGCACTTGATATGTTTCAAATCAGGATCGGGAGACGTGGTTTGGGAAAAAAATCTGACCGAAGAATATGAGACCAAGCCGCCGGTTTGGGGCTATTCATCGCATCCACTTGTTGACGGAGATAACTTGATCGTTCCTGTCGGGGGCGAAGGTTCAGGGGTCGTTGCTTTTAACAAAAGAACTGGCGAAGAAGTTTGGAAAGCAGTGACGACGCTCGACATTGCTTATGCCCCCTTAGTCATTTACGAAAAAGAAGTCGACGGTAAAAACCAACGACAACTGATTTTCTGGCACGCTGAAGGAATTACCTCACTCGATCCCAAAAATGCCGAAGAATTCTGGACCGTTGTATTTCCAAAAGAAAGCAATTCATCACAAACCTCGATCGCGACTCCTCGCATCGTTGGCAATCGGCTTCTTATCAGCGAATTTTACAAAGGCTCGTTGCTACTCGGAATCGGTTCAAACCCGCCCTCGGTCACCGAAATCTGGCGCAGTTTCGAAGAGGATCCTCGCAGCGAACAAAGCCTTAATTGCATGATGGCGACACCCATCGTCAAAGATGGATACGCTTACGGTGTCGCTTACGACGGGAAGGGGAGGGGGATCGTACGCTGTGTGGAACTGGACACGGGTGCGATGAAATGGACGCGAGCGGACTGGATGTCCGACGAGCCTTTGTTGTTTGCATCCGCGTTTTTCATTGAAAATGAAGACAAGTATTTCGTGTTTAACGACATCGGCGAACTGATGATCGCCAAGATGAATCCGGAAGGGTTTGAGATTCTGGATCGGGCGAAACTTCTCGAACCGACAACACCTGCTCGGGGCCGTCAAGTCGTTTGGTCGCACCCGGCGGTCGCTAACGGTCAAATTTACTTGCGAAATGACGCGGAGATCATTCGAGTCAATTTAAAGAAATAGCTCGGAAACGATTAATGGCTCTATCGTTTACGATCCGCGTTCCCAACGGATCTCGACTGGCGCAAATTCTTTTGCGGACTTTACGACACCACCACAGATCAATCGTGGTTCGCCGTGGAAGCGGGTACGCAAGTCACTGATTTTACGTGCGATCCAGCCAATCTTTTGGGGTCGATGCTTGTAAATGCAAGCCATGTTGCCACCGACGTTTTAGACGACCTTGGGCGAGCCGAATTTGGCGGGAGCGGCTTTACCGGGCCGCTCGGACCTGGCGACTATTCGTTCTGGCCCCAGGAGACTGAGGCTGACGTAAACTACGGTTACTTGTTGATTCCGCAAGGAATCTTTTCGTTTCACTCTCCGGGACCCGCGTGTCGTCGGGAGAGGGTGTCGAGTCGCCGTAGAGAAAGTGCCATTGGACGTTGCCCGATCCAGGTTGTTTCCGAGGATTCAGTGGCAAAATCTGAACAGCATTGGCCTGAATGCGATACTCCAAACTCGTCGCTGCCGGTTTTGAAACAGCCTCAAAGCCTCGAATAACCACCCCGAGTCGCTCGGGGTTTTTCATGCGCGGATACCTGGAGCCCTGATGATCTTGGCAAGTTCTCCGTACCCCATCCAGGACAGTTTGCACTGCATACAGCTGTCGATAACAACCGTGCCAGGGCCATGGTAGGGATGCGTGTTCATGAGTTCCAGGCAAGCGGGGCATTTAATTGTTACGCCTAACTCAGATCGATTGATGAGGATGGGCCGATCATCGGGACCCTGATAAGCAGCCCGAAGAGCAGAGATCATAGATCCCAGTGTTAGCGAATCGATCACGTAACCGCGGCAGTTGTTGCAAAAACAGACTTCCGAACCGCGGAGCTCACCAATTTCAAGATTTGAATCGGGACAAACTGGGCAAAGAAAATCAGTCTTTCTGCCGCTGGGTACGATTCCGTCGCTGGAATTCTCAAGGTCGGTTGGAAACTCAAAGGTGTTGCACGCGGCACAGTGATAGTGATCCATGCCGTAAACAAGACTCATCACCGAGCTGCATTTTTGGCATTTCATGTTGACTCCTGAAAAATCAGACTTTGACACCGTGAAAGTCGGTGATGACTTTCCACGTTTCTTCAGGTGTTTCCGTGTATTGGAACAAGTCGAGATGCTCGTCGTTAATAACGCCTTCATCCGCGAGGAATTGGAAGTCAATAATGGTGTCCCAGTATTCTTTGGAATAGAGAATGATAGGAATACTCTGCATTCGGCCCGTTTGTCGGAGTGTGAGTGTCGTAAAAAGTTCGTCCAACGTGCCAAAACCGCCTGGGAAACAGACCAATGCCTTGGCACGCAACAAGAAATGCATTTTACGAATCGCAAAATAGTTGAATTGAAAACAAAACCCCGGTGTGATGTACGCGTTTGGTGTCTGTTCGAAAGGCAAAATAATGTTCAGCGCCATCGATTTTCCGCCAGCTTCATAGGCACCCCGATTAGCGGCCTCCATGATTCCGGGACCACCGCCAGTTTTGACGATGAATTCACCGTCGCGAAATTGCTTGTTGTAGGTTGTCACGATATGGGCGAACTGGCGACATTCCTCGTAGTAACGTGATTTGTTATATATCCTCTCGGCGCGAACCAACATGCGTTGTGCTTTTGGGTCATCTGGATCTTTGGCAACCGCGGCCTTGGCATCCTCAACCATTTTTTCGGCTTCTTCTTTTGGCGCGACTTGCGTGCCGCCAAAGACAACAACGGTCGATCTAATACCCGCCTCGTCCAGCATGATCTCCGGCTTCATCAACTCGACTTCGAGCCGCAGAGGACGCAATTCTGCGCTTTGGATGAAGTCTTGATCCAGATAGGCCAACTTATAACTGGGGTGGTTAATGATATCTTTTAGTCTTTGGTCCAAATCTTGTTGGCTCACGACGTATCCTTTGTTGATCCGCACTCGCACGGCTAAACGGTCAAAAACTCAAGTCCATGATTGTTTCGCGAATCTGGATAGATGGCAATGGCAGTTGTCGTCAGTAGGCAGTTGACATCAGTAGGCAGTAGGCAGTAGGCAGTTCCCCAGTACTCCGCACTAAAGAAACTCTGCGAGCGGTCCACCGCGTGTCGCCAGCGCATCAATTTTCTTGTTAACCTCAGGGTCTTCGATCAAGGGTGGTGCATGATGAGCTTTAATGCGAGCGTCAATGACAAGACTGCCGCGACTGCCCCAGTGCTTATTGACGATCGACGACTCGATTCCATAAATATCTGTTGCTGGATTGCTTCGCGTAAATACCGCCCACAAAAAGTTGTTCAGGTTTTTCGCGCAAAACTTTGGATCATCCACAACAACAATCAGCGGGAATCGATTGATCGAATCGTCACTCGAAAATTGACTGGCGAAATTGCGGACCGAAATCGGATTGGATTCCCAGCTTGGACCTTGGATCGCCAAAACGCCAGGCAAGCAAACGGCCGGGTTTCCGTAGCGTTCTGCCCAATTCTTATTATCCTTGAATTCAGTCGGCAATTCCCGTCGCGGAGGTCCCGCCGCGGCAACTACCACTTTGGAGCCCTCATTGAAACCGCCGCCGGAATAGTCAAGCGTGTCGATGGTCGTGCGCGTTTGAAAATGCAAGTCGCGAGTCCAGTCAACTCGTTCAAGCACTCGAACCAAAAATGTCTCGATGTCATTGATGTTCGGGTTTTTGACTGATCCTTCATCAATGATCCACAAGTACTTTGCCAGAGACATCTGGCCTTGTCCTAGAATTGCGTTGGCTTGGGTGAGAATCTCTTGGGGCTGGGTTGTCGGTTGATAGGGCACATACCGCTCGCTGCCGATGGCGAGCAAAAGTGGGTGCACTCCCGCCGCGTCGACGGCATTAACTGCCCGAACGCCCGGCAAGACCGTAGGGATGACAGGTCCCGTCAATTCATGAATCAATTCTCCAAAGACCGTGTCTTCTTGCGGCGGACGACCGACAACCGTGAATGGCCAGATTGCACCGTCCCGGTGAAAGACGCCGTCAACGTTGAGAACAGGGAACTTGTGGGCCAAACTGTAATACCCCAGATGGTCGCCAAACGGGCCTTCCCGTTTTTGTATGTCAGGATCAACCGTGCCGGTAATGCAAAAATCTGCGTCGGCATAAATCGAACTCTGGGTGGTACTTCCCGGACGGATCATCGGAATCCGATGTCCCGCCAACGCACCCGCAAATCCCAGCTCGGTCATACCTTCAGGAAGTGGCATCACAGCGGCAACCGTCATGGCTGGATTGCCGCCGACAAAAATGCTGACCCGAAAAGGTTTACCCGCATCGATCGCAGCTCGATGATGCACTCCAATGCCGCGATGGATTTGATAGTGAAGTCCAATTTGTTGATCGGGCACATAGTCATTACCGGATAACTGGACACGGTACATGCCCAAGTTGGATTTGTTGATGCCTGGCGAAGAGACGTCTTCGGAGTAAACTTGAGGCAACGTTATGAAGGCACCTCCATCATCTGGCCAGCACTTCAACTGGGGCAGCTTTGAAATCGTTGTCTGGGTCTGCAACACCGATCCACTGCGAACCAGTTTTGGGCGCATTTGAAGTGCAACCAGCGGGGCACGCCAATGCTGAAACGGTTTTCGCATCGCTTCGGCTGGATCGACTCTCAGCTGAATTGCCGATTTCACGTTCTCGATCGAATCTCGAAAGATAAACCGGGCTCTCTCGATCGTGCCGAAGAGATTCGAAACCATGGGGAACTGGCAACCGCGAACATTCGCGAAATAAATTGCCGGCCCATTCGATCGGTAAACTCGTCTTTGGATTTCGGCTGCTTCCAGGTCTGCGTCGATTTCGTCTTCGACCCGAACCAGGTGACCCTGTTTGGCAAGGTCATCAACGCAGTTTTTCAGTGTTCGGTAACCCATGGATCAACAAAACCTTTGGTACAACGCGTGTTACGTGATAACCGCAAATCAACTGGGAAAATGACAACTGTTTTGCAAATCCCATTCGGTTTACAATTCTTTTTTGAACCTCTTCTTGGGGAGAGGTCGCCGTTTCAGCGGCGGGTGAGAGGAGTCTTTTTACTTTGAAAACGAACGATCTCTATGGGGCGTTTCCTTTCGCTGAATAAAGACAGGTTTTGGTTGTCAGGCTGTCGTAATGTCGTCGCTGATCTGCTCGAATCGCCGATTGTCGAATGCCCGATTGCAAAACAACTGACATCTTGGAGAATCTGTCAATCCGATTGTAAATCGGAGAGTACTGATAAGACAGTACTTTAACGACCCACCTCATTTCGGTCATTTTCTTTGGCCGATCCAACAAGGAGTTCATTCATGGGTTTCATCCAGGATTTCAAAGATTTTGCTTTCAAAGGTAACCTAATCGACATGGCGGTCGGTATTATCATGGGCACGGCCGCAGCAGCGATTGTCAAATCTTTTATTGACAATATCATCTCGCCTTTAATCGCAAAGATCGCTCAAGTGCCGGACATGTCTTCGCTGACCATTCCGCTTGGCGAAGCCACCGTTAACGAAGCGGGCGAAACGGTTCCAGCGGCGGCAATCCAATACGGTTCGTTTATTCAAAACGTCATCGACTTCACGATTCTGGCGTTCGTCATTTTCATCGCCTTGAAAATTGCCGCCAGATGGATGAAGAAAGCGGAAGCGGACGCTCCGCCACCGGCCGACATCGTCCTGCTCACCGAAATCCGCGACGCACTCAAGAAGTAAACTGCGTAGTAATTTGTTTAACCGCTCCGCCGCCGGCGTGCGCCTACGGTTTGACTTCGTTCGATTAACCGCTCCACCAACGGCGTGCGTGTTGGTTGTGAACGCAGCGCGCAGACTTGCCATAACGACCGCGCGCGAACCCAGCGGTTATTGGCCCAAGGTTGACATAAGCGCTTCGTTTAACCGCACGGGCAACGCCCAATGCAATGGGACTTACTTTAGTTCCAACGTCTCCCAAGTTTGGGAGAGGTCGACGTTTCAGCGTCGGGTGAGGGTTGTTGATCCGCACGGAATCTTTTTTCGTTTCACTATCCGGGACCCCCACGTGTCGTCGGGAGAGCGTGTCGAGTCGCCGTAAAGTAAGTACGATTAGGGCAACGCCCCGGGTTGGCTCGACAATACGCGGCCCGTTGGGCACGCGGTTAAACGAAGGGACTTCGGAAACGGCTCAATGGCCCCGGCGTGCGCGCGTGGTTCTTGTGTTGCGTTCAATGACCGTCTTCAGGTGGCACGTCAGTCTTGGGGCCAGGGGCCTCGGTTTCAGTTGTTTTTGAATGTCGCAAAAAACACTCGACTTCGTCGTCATTGTCGGGCAGAGTGTTAGTGTTCAGCGCCAGCTCTGAGTTTGCTGACCGCGGATTACACTGATTTCACCGATGTATACGTCGCGATCAATCTCACAACGCTGCCGGTGGCCAATTTCACGGATGACAATTCATCATAACAAAATCCGTAACATCCGCCGTTGCGACAATGCACGTCTTGCAGGGGATCAAACATCCGGCGTTCGTGTTTTCCTATCCTCAATCTTCTTTTCAACAGGGTTTTTGGAGTCTCGATGGCGCAAAATTTTCGGCGAGATGAAACCATCAAGTCCAAGGTGCGAAAGCAGCGATTCCAGTTGAGGCTGCGAGTTCAAGAATTTATCCCAAGCGCCTTTTCGTCGGTAGTGAAGCGACGTAGAATCTGTTTTTCAGTGCTGGGGGTGTGGCGGAATTGGCAGACGCGCTAGATTTAGGATCTAGTTCCCACAAGGAGTGCAGGTTCGATTCCTGTCACCCCCACTCTTTACAGGACAAGGACTTACGGCAATTGGCGTGAGTCCTTTTTCGTTGTTCAGCCGTGCCGCCCGGGCTAGACTGAAAACTGTAAACAGGGTCTGACTCGAATGGCACCCAGGGTGCCGAACCTGTAAATAACTGGACCTGTCCCGGACCTGTCCCTGTTTCTTCTCTGAAATTGGAGTTGGATCATCAGCGGGAAACACTCCTGCGAATTCGAGTCGAATTCAGCCGCATGTCACAATCGTCGCCAAGTTTTTGCAAAACCATACGAATTGCACGATAATCTGATTGTCGCCAACGACCAGCAAATGCTCATGTGCAACGAATTCGAACAATCCAACAGTGCAGACAAGCCGACTCGGGTGCTTTCGGGTCGCATAATGGATGCCGAACCAGCTAAGCCGCTGTCGGGCAACGATTCTGTTTCCCGTAGAGTCGGTCCGTACAAACTTCTCCAGCAGATCGGTGAAGGAGGCATGGGATCGGTCTGGATGGCGGAGCAGCAGGAACCGGTGAAACGACGTGTTGCGTTAAAGCTCATCAAAGCCGGTGCCGCTTCAAAAGAAATCATCGCTCGGTTCGAGGTAGAGCGACAGGCACTGGCGATGATGGATCATCAGAACATCGCCAAAGTTCTGGGTGCTGGAACCGATGACGATGGCTCGCCTTACTTTGTGATGGAAT
>JAHEJI010000232.1 GCA_024638965.1 Planctomycetaceae bacterium | reverse complement strand
TGCCCGCGCCAAACGGGCCGTTGTATATGGTTATGCGACTCTATTGGCCAGAGCCGACAGCGCTGGACGGTACCTGGACCGCGCCGCTGGTGTGGCCCGAGGGTGAAGAAGCGCAGGAAACGGTAGTGGTACCGGAAGGAGCAGGAACTGCCCAGGAAGTTAAGCCTTCGGTGCTGGTCGATGAACCCAAACCGGAAATGGAGCGTCCGACCATCTGGGGCGAACCCACCGAGGTCCAGATTGGCATCTTCATCGTTGATATCGACGAGGTCAACACGGCCGCGCAAAGTTTTGCTGCCAGCGTTTACGTGTTGGCCTCTTGGAAAAACCCCTTCCTTCGCCACAAGGGCCCCGGGCCGATGCATCGCGGTCTTACCGAAGTCTGGAACCCCAGGTTGATCATTCTCGGCCAACAAAATGTCTGGCGTTCCTATCCCGAATTTGTGGAAATCGAGCCGGATGGCCAGGTCATTTATCGGCAGAGGTTTTGGGGGAATTTTTCACAGCCAATGAACCTCCGCAACTTTCCTATGGATCAACAAGTATTGACCATTCATTTTGTGGCGGCCGGACTAGCCCAAGAGCATGTGAAAATGGTGCCAGCGGAGTTCGCTGGAATCGAGGTTTCCAACATCGCTCCAGAGTTTTCCGTACCTGATTTCGTTGTCACTGATTGGCGGGCCGAAAAGAAATCCTATTTTCCCCATCAGGGTCGAGAAGGTACAGCAGGTTACCAGATGCAGATCACCGTAAAGCGCAGCCCAACCTACTATGTGCTTAAAGTCATCGTGCCACTTTGTTTGATCGTGATCATGTCGTGGCTGCCGCGTTGGATTGACCCGGAACATATTGGCACGAATATCGGAATCTCAACGACAGCTTTTTTGACATTGGTGGCCTACTTGTTTGCGATCACGGTGTTGTTACCGCGAGTTTCATATGTCACGCGAATCGATCGATTTATTTTGTTGTCAACCTTTTTGGTTTTTGTCAGTCTGCTGCAGACAGTCGCCAATACATCGTTAATCCGAAACAAAAAAAATGCCTTGGTCGAAAGGGCTGATGTCTGGTCGCGGATCATTTACCCGGTATTGCTTGTCGTCGTTTTGGCGTATTCATTTTGGATTTGAGATGGTGGATTGGTCGTCGACACGACGTTGTGACGATTAGGGTCTGTGGAGCAATTACGACTTTTTCTTGGGGCGAAGCCTTGAATGATATAAAAACGATTGGAATCATCGCTCACTTTGTGATCCTAATTGTGTTGATCGTTCGGGTGATGACCCGGCCACACCGTGATCCGGCTTCGCGAATCGCGTGGATGGTCGTGATCGCCGCATTGCCATTTTTAGGCGTGCTGATCTACATTTTGTTCGGCGAAGTCAATATTGGTTATCGCCGAGTGGCCCGGATGAAAAAGATCCTGAACCAAATCCCGCCGATGGCAGCCATCAGCCCGGGTGAAGAAAAAAACGCCGAGGCCCAAGTGCCTGAACATTATCAGCATCTGTTTCGCACTGGAAAATCTATTAGCGGGTTTGACGTGATCGGAGGCAACTCGGCGCGACTGATGGAGGATTCCAACGCCACCATCGACTCGATGGTAGCCGACATCGATGCCGCCACTGACCATGTTCACTTGTTGTTTTATATTTGGCTGCCCGACAACAACGGAACGAAGATGGTCGAGGCACTTAAACGAGCCGCGGCCCGGGGCGTGAAATGCCGGGCGATGGCTGACGACCTGGGTTCGCGGACCATGATCCGTTCGAAGCACTGGACTGACATGCAGAAATCCGGGGTCCAAGTCGCCGCCGCGCTGCCCATCGGCAATATCCTGTTGCGCCCTTTGCACGGTCGGATTGACTTGCGCAATCATCGCAAAATTCTCGTGATCGATGGGCGGATCACTTACTGCGGAAGCCAAAATTGTGCCGACCCGGAATTTCTGGTCAAGGCAAAATACGCGCCTTGGGTGGACGCCGTGATTCGCCTTGAAGGACCCATTGTGCGACAAAACCAGCAGCTGTTTGCCGGCGACTGGATGAGTAGTGCAGACGAAACTATCGACGATTTGTTGAAGCAGCCGATCGCCGCACCGCAAACCGGTTTTCCTGCACAAGTCATCGGTACCGGGCCAACGGTGCGCTTTTCAGCCATGCCCGAAATGTTTGAGTCATTATTTCATGCGGCTCGCCGTGAATTGACCATTTCCATGGCGGGGTGTCAAAACAACCATCATCTTTCCTGCCAGGAATGACTCGTGGATTGTCGGTGGAGCCAGTCGCAGTTTCTACGCAGAGTTGCTGGAGGCAGGAGTGGAAATCCACGAGTACGTCGGGGGGCTGTTGCATACCAAGTCACTGACGATGGACAGCGAGATTACCTTGATTGGTTCCGCAAACATGGACCGCCGCAGTTTTGACTTGAATTACGAAAACAATATTCTGTTCTACGATCGTGAATTGACGGCGGAAGTACGAGCGCGGCAACAGGAATACTTATCCAAGTCCCATCCTGTGACTCGCGAAATGGTGGAGTCTTGGTCATTGATCACCCGGGTCTGGAACAGCACCCTGGCGACCCTCGGACCAATCCTGTGACACGCATTCGATCGACCAAGCGTCAAAGACTCTGTTACACTAACTAGACGACTTGATGATTCACCGAACTGGGATCGCAAAAAAAACACAATGAGTCAATATCCCCAAGCCATCATGACCGTATTGTCGCTGGTTAACCCCGTGATTTGCGCTTCAATATTTTCCAAAATTACGGCGGGGGAATCGCAAGGCGCGAAAGTCCGTGCAGCCACCCAGGCAGCGCTTGCCGTCATCGTCATACTTTGTCTGGCCGCCTGAGGCGGTGCTCAGCTCCTGAAAATTTTCGGTATTTCGTTACCGGCATTTCAAGTGGCTGGGGGCATGGTGCTGATCTGGATGGGGTTCACTATGTTACGCGGAAATTCCTCTCCGACATCTGCAGAATCGAAAACCCAAGAAGGTGATGAAGCTGCTGACCCGTCTTTGACTCCTCTAATTTTGTTCGCGGCCAGCCCCGGTACCATTATAGGCGTCATCACGATTGCGATTGCTCATTCAATCGATAACATTCCGGTCACTGCACTGGTTGCGGTGGTCGTCGCGTTAACAGTCACCTGGTTGATCATGGTCTTGATGGCTCAAGCGAGCGGCCAACAACAACGTGGGATGATGCACGATGTTACGTCGCGATTCATGGGGCTGATTGTGTTGGCAATGGGCGTGCAATTCGCACTGACCGGACTCAACGAGTTCTTTTATCCCAAATGACACCGTTGTAAGTCGCGCTGGGGTTATCTGCAGGCACAATTCACTATTTGCTACTAACAGTTAGACAAACGTCCTGCCTCAATTTGCACAATTTACGTCAAATATATACGACCTCTAATCAGGAGGTTTACCGAGGAAATTTGTCCACAATGGCATACAATTTGCCACATAAATGGCGCGCGAAACTCTCTTTTCGCGGGTGATTGTGGCAGGCGTTTCGCCTGTCTTAGTTTTTCTGTAAATCATAGTTCAGCAAAGGAAAAACAAATGAGTGACTATGTGACAATGACAGTCTATGGAGCAGTTTACGACAGCTTGGATGCAGCGGAGTCGGATTACGATCTAGTCAAGGCTCTTTACCACGACCTGGATCTGATGGACACGTTTGATGCTGCGGTGCTCAGGAAGAATGAAAGGGGCAAGGTCAAAATCGTCAAAAAACACGAGCAACCGACGCGAGATGGTGCATGGCTCGGAGCAGGCTGGGGACTCACGACCGGTTTGGTCGCCGCTTTGTTTCCTGCCGCGGCCGTTGGAACGGGGCTGTTGGCGATGACCACTGGTGCCGGTGCGGCGCTCGGGGCGTTGGCAGGACATGCCGCGGGCGGCATGAGCCGACATGATCTGAAGGAATTGGGCGAAGGGCTGGACGTTGGCCAGGCCGGCCTGATCGTGATCGCAGCCACGGATGTTGGCGCAAGGGTAGAGGAAGCGATGAAGGCTGCTGGAAAGTTATTTAAAGGCCAAATCAAGGTCGACCATAAAGCGATCGAAAAGGAAATCAAGGAAGAAGTCAAGGAAACCAGCAACGTCTAGTTTCGCTCTAGTGCGTGTCGCACGGACGGATAGCGGTCGTGGCGTTCTGAATGCCGGGCCAAACCGACGAAAAGACGCCAAACTTAAACCAAACGCGCTCGATAATCAGGATTGGCATTTAAGCCGACGGAATTCAACGGTGGTCCGCGCAGGTGTGTGGGCCCCGTTATTCAATTCTCGGCATTCAGTGTTTACCACGATCTGCCCGATATCGGCCTAAGGGCTGGGCACGCGGTCGAACAATTTTTGCAGATCTCATTTTTCAGGAAAACCAACATGGCAATCACCACTCAAATCCCACAAGACCAATGGCAAGACTTTCTGGTTAAGCTTTCGAATGGTAACCGCGGACGGGCGTTAAGCCTGGAAACATTCGACTCGGCATCCGGTGACCAGTCGGCAACCAGACAAGGCAAATTGATGGCAGTCGACTACGATCCGATTGGCAAGGGTAACGATATCGTCGTGACCACGGGCGTCGATGAAATTGATTATTCTCATACAATCAACGCTCCTGTTGAACTCTGGCAAGCCCAGCACGACAGCGGCGAGGTCGGGGCCCTGGAAATCATTGACCAGAACGGTGTCAAAACGATTTTGAGTCTTAAATAGAAGAGAGCGGCTCACCGTCATCACTCGTTTCCGTCACAGTTTGATTTTCGGGTAAATGTAGAAATGGACGAGGCAAAGAGTCCTCCAGCCTCTTTACCAAAGACGGACTCGTGACCTCGGTCACTACCCGTGTCTTGAGTTGTGACGGAATACTAGCCTAGCAAGAGGGGCTGCGCAAAGATCACGCCGATCGACGCCGCAAAAGAAGCTGCGAATTGCAGTTTTGATGAGTTCTGGGGGAAGCGGTGATTGCGGGCTCAATTTTGGAATCGGAGCCAACTATCTACGTGAGTTGACAGAACAAAAATCCGGGGCTGGCACTTTACGCACGATGGGATTTCAACTTGCAACAACTGCGCAACCCCGCAACGAAATGGTTATTTATCTGTCTTTAATTTGGTTTGTGTCCCAATTTTCTTGAGCATTTTCTCATGTTCGATTATAGATTTTTTGCCCATTGCATGGATCTCTTTGACGACTTCCGGCTCGGATGAGGTAACGATGCTAATGTTGACGCCAACGGTCCTGAGTTCTTTGAACTTAGCGCCAAGCATCATCAGCTTACCGTAGTTATGGCAAAAGCCGCACATGTCCAATTGTTCGCCCTGTTCCAACTTGGCAACGGTTTTTTCGATTCCAGCCTCTGCCTTGGCCATCTCCTCTTTCATATCATCCGGCACAACTGAAACGGTGATCATCCCGTTGTCGAGCATGTGAGTTTCCCACTTGATTCTATGCATGGAATCCTTCATCGATGCCATGTTCTTGCAAATCTCGCAATGATCCATGTCGAACCAGGCAATTTCCTTGTCCTGTTTTTCGTCATCCTGTACCGTGGCCACCGCGCACAAACTGGTCGAAACCAGTAAACCAAAAATCACTGTCAAACTAATACGTCGAACGGTCATTTGTTTTCTCCCGAAAATAGTGTTTTGCAAACCAACCACAAATGAATTTAACCGATAAACACATCGGTCACAAATTATTGAGCCCGGTATTGATAAAGGTATTTCTCGATAGGCCCCCTCTCGCACTCAATTAACACACTGAATCACTTTTGTTCATTCGATCTACCTTTGTTTTTTGATCTTGATATTCTTGGCTTCAAAGGGAATCGTCACCGACTCAGGCGCGATTCGGAAGTCCAATACCAAATCGGCTTTGGGGATCTTTTCAAAATCGTAAGAATATTGCCAACTCTCCTTCCATCCGCCGGAAGTCCAGCCGTCCGGCTTAACCGCTTTGCCTTTGCCATCAAGAAATTGCACAGAGGCAAGATTGGACACGTCGCCTTCGACTTTCAGTTCGATCTGTTGTTCGGAGCGTTTGAAATCGCATTTGATCCCGAGTTCTTTAAGCGTTTCCGATTCAACGTCTCCGTTTTCATGATTAGAAACGTCTGGGATGGTTACTGTTTTGGAGGTTCCGCCAGTTAGCACGTCGACTTGGCCGTTGACTTCTGAAACTTTGGTGACCTTGCCAGGCTTGTCGATCGATTTGATATTAAATCGAATACCGTTTTTCGGATGCTCGGCAATAAAGTCGTCGCCCCGCGTGGTAACCTTTTGCATTTCCTTGGCGAGATCAGGTCCGAACTTTTCTTCCGGCATCGGCAGATCGTTGCCCTCACCGTCTTTGAACGACTCGATCTTCAGCATCCCGAATGAAATAGCTCGAGCGGCTGCCTCACCCAAGATCTCGACATCAACGGCGATCTCTGGCATCGGTTCTTTGCTGTTGAAATCGTAGTCGAAGCCCGGTTCCCGCTTGGCCGTTGCCTTAACTTTGACGTCCGCCAACCAATTAGTTTCTTTTGAGCCCGTTTCCACGTTTGGACTATCCTCAGGTTTCCAATTGCTTACGAAATCCTGATCCTTTTTTGATAACCGACTAAGTGGAACTTTGATGATCTCCCCATCAGATTTTTTCAAAACCGCGCGATCGTTTTCGATCTTGACCAATTCAGCTTTGACACTGAACTTGCCTGTGTCATCGGACCAGGTGCGTTCCTGCCCAACGGCCGAAGTGCTCATTAAGCACACCAGACACAGACTCAACAATTTCATTTGCATATTGATCCCCATCTATAAACACGGTTTTGGAAATTGCCTTGCTCGATGTATACGAATTAGGCCAGCGCGGCGGGCGAAGGTCAAATCTTGAAAATCTGCCTTAGAGATTGATCAGCCGACAATCTTAATCCGCAAAGTCTTTGCTCGTATTGGTTTACAACTCGCAAACGCGAAAGGATAACGGTTCAAAGCAGGGAGAATTCAGACGAATTTTGGCGCAGAAGGCGTCGATCCGGCACGCGTCGGAGTCTCCGAGCGATGACGATGGACTGGGTCTGCTAACCTAAACGGTTGCAAGTTCGTGGGCATCTTCTTCCACGGCTTTGCGAAGCTGATTTGGAAACTCAGGAAATGCGGTTAGAACTCGCGACCAGTTCGGAATCGCCTCACCGCCACCGGGATCTCGTTGAAATGTCTCGCCGGCAACTATGATCTGACGAGCGAATCCTTCAATCGCACCCTCTTCTTCGTGGCGATCATATTCCAATCCGTTTACGATCGCGTCTGCGTGGTATTGACGTACACTATCTTGTGCCGCGCGAAGATAGGCACTCCGCAACGTAACAAAATGTCCCGGTTGCATGACCGTTCCCATGCTGGCCAGAGTTCGAAAGATACTTGTCAAAATATCGGTCGACATTTTCATCAAGCCTTTCGTCGCATCATCTAATGACAACGCTTGATGCTTGTGTTCATATTGCCGACACAAATCAACCTGGCAAACGCGCTTGACCGAGGTGTTTCGGAAGACCTCCGCCAGCGTGCCAACCTCCAATCCCCAATCACTGGGGATACGGTTTGAGCGAGCAAGGTTTGAAGTCACCGCGAACTCGCCAGAGAGTGGGTAGCGAAAGCTGTCGAGATAAACGAGAAAGCGGTCGTAACCGAGTGTCGAAATCAAAGCTCCCAACAGGGGCTGGACTAACAATCGCACCACGCGTCCGTGCATTCGATCCGTTGTCCGCGCATAAAAGGCTTTACAAAACTCGAAATCCAGTCCCGGATGAGCCAATGGCAAACACAAACGAACCAGCATCTCGCGTTCATAATTCACGATATCACAATCGTGCAATGCGAACGCTTTGAGCGTGGGATCGGCCATTAAAAAACCAAACGCTGTCCACACGGAGCGTCCTTTACCCGGAACTGAAACATTAAGTCCGGCATCGAGCAGACGTTGATAAAGGCTCGTCATTCGTGGGCCGTCCGTCCAAAGCACCTGGGCTTTATCTCCCAATGAGCTGACGGCTTCCCGAGTTTGGTGGTAATCTTCTTCGTTAGGTGCGATTCCCAGGACAACCACGATCTGGTCGATAAAGTTTACGTTTTGCAAGCGACGAACGATGTTCGCAAAAGGCTCAGCTCGCATATCAGAAGCGGTGACGGGCAGGACGAGGCCGATCTTGTACCGCTCGGTCGATTGGTCAAGCAGCAACTCAAGCTTTTCGCGCTCAATCGTGCCCAAATCATGTAACGTAGTAATCAGTCCATGTTGAATGAAGTCTGCCATCTCAATTCTCCTGTAGCACGACTTGTTGTTTGGAACCAGTGAACGCTCCCGGTTTGATTCTTGGCTTGTTCAGAATCGATCGCAACTCCTGTTCGACTTGTTCGAACGAAAAGTAATGCCGCGCCGCGCGATAGTTTCTTTCCACCATATCCTCCCGGTAGTCTTCATCTCTCAGAACGCGGCGAACTTCATCGACCACATCGTCGGTGAGAAAACCGTCCATCCCGATGGTGTGAAACCCGCATGGTTCGATATCCGCGCGAAAGATTGTGTAGCGATTACAGAATATTGGTTTCCGAAAGTATACCGCTTCCAAAAAAGCGTTGCCAAACCCTTCATACGTCGATGGGTAAGCGATCAGGTCGGCGTGCGGATAAACGTCCCAAATCGAGTATTGTTTGGAGCCGTCGGCGGCGATACCACGCTCGGCCGAAATCAGGTGGTC
>JAHEJI010000231.1 GCA_024638965.1 Planctomycetaceae bacterium | reverse complement strand
AAGTCCGTCTTGCCTTTCAGGTCATCAAAGTTCGTCTTGGCTGCGACATTGGGATCGTGAAAGACTACGAGCTTGTTGTCATGCGTTTTACGAATATCGATTTCGATCCAATCGACTTTCGCATTGATCGCAACTTGAATGGCACGTGGGATGTTACCAATCAACTTGTTATCGTCTTTGGCCTCTGAATCTGTCGAGCCAATTCCCGACCCGCGATGCCCAATGATCTGCGGTCCAGAACGCTCGTCGTTTGAGCTCTGTTGATATTTCCATTGGATATGAGACCAACTGCCAAATCTCTGATGCGACAAATAGAAGAAATGATTTGACACAAACACGATCAGTAGCCCCGCCACTACCACCAAGATTAAGGCAGTCCATGTTAGCCTTCGCCACCATTTGTTCCTCCTGAGTCGCATCAGGATTCCTTGGCCTTCATTCTTCGAATCGTTTTCTTTTGTCAATGTTGGTTCCGTGTCGCGCTAAGGTTGCTCCTATTGTGTGCAGTGAACAGAACCAAAGAGTATAGTGATTTCCTTGGCGGTGGACTGCTACTTGACGGTGGAGTTCGTTTCCCAACCTATGGATTGGGCGGTTAAAGAAACATATAGAAGTTTTGGGAACCGCGCATAAAACCTTCGATTTTTCGGAACTGCCGCGGGACCCGCCAAAACCAGCCTCTTTCCCGATCCGCCCGTCTATTTTGTCATCTTGGTAATCGAAATGCCAGTTCGCCGTGGAATCGGAAGTTTTCAGGAATTGCCCGGAATCTCGCCTGCTCGTCATAACCCAGTTTGAAAACTTGCAGGTTTGTGCAACGCGCTTACCGAAAGCAACCCTGCCTAAAACGACCGGTCCAGAGGTCCCAACCCCTGATAACCCGAACGGTGTGAGAGTCAGAGAGTGGTGAGAGTTTGCCCAAATTTGGGATCGAGATCGGCGAACGGTCGTGGCGTAGAATCATCGCGCGACTTTACGAGAGCGAGAGTTCGAGAGGCGGATCGAACGGGAACAGCTCGCAAAACTGGGCGTAGAAACGCAAAAAGGCCGGCGTCGTTTGACACCAGCCTTTCATTGAGTCAGTTATAACCCTGCGGTCTTCCAGTTTCGCTACTGGAAAAACAAGTTGCGGGGACAGGATTTGAACCTGCGACCTCGAGGTTATGAGCCTCGCGAGCTACCGGACTGCTCCACCCCGCGGCGAGATTATAACCAAGTCCAAAGCTACCCGTCGAGGCCCAATCCCGATTTTTAGGCGTCGAGCAGACGAGCAGATCTCCGCCTTCCGAGCAGAACTTTCACCGAACGTTGCAATGGACGCAGTGGTCGGTACAAAAAGTCTCGATCCAAAAAAGTTCAGGTTTTGGCTCTTAATCCTCGTAGACAAACTAGTCATCCTGAACCGAGTGGAGCGAGGTGAAGAATCTCTCGTTGGGATTGTTCGAACGCGAGATCCTTCGGTCGCTAGTGCTCCCTCAGGATGACTTGATACACTAACGCTCCGCTCCAATAAAATCCATGTTCATTCTTGATGTTGTGTCGCGAAGCGGAATCGGAGGCTCAGAATGACTTGTGCAGCGTTCGATCAAAACATGAACGGCATAGACGTCTAAATCCGAGACTGGCACAGTCAGAATGAAATGTTCGTCACAATGCAAGCTAACGACCGATCATCAAACTTTCGCTTAATTGACGCCAGCTGCGGACGCGGCCTCTGAAACGTATTCATAGCCGACATCCACTGGAATACCGAGGGGCATCCCCAGCGACCAATAGATCAGCAACACGGTCGTCCAGGTGATCAAAAAGGCAATCGAATACGGTAGCATCATCGCCGCCACAGTTCCGATCCCGGAGTCTTTGACGTATCGCTGACTGAAGACCACCACCAACGGGAAATAGGGCATCATCGGCGTAATGATATTCGTCGTCGAATCGCCGATCCGATAAGCTGCTTGAGTCAATTCCGGTGAATAACCAGCGTACATCAACATCGGCACAAAGATGGGTGCCAACATCGCCCATTTGGCCGAAGCCGATCCGATCAACAAGTTGACGCTTGCCGCCAGCAAAATCATGCACACAATCGTCAGCCAAGGCGGTGCCCCTGACTCCTTGATCAAGTTGGCCCCTTTCAGAGCCAGCAAGTCACCGATCCCGGAATTTTTGAATGCCGCGATAAACAACGCGGCAAAGAAGACCAGCACCAGATAATATCCCATCGTCTCCATCGTCTTGGACATGCCTTTGATGACATCCCGATGACTTTTGAATTTTCCCGACACATATCCATGAACCAACCCGGGCACCACAAAAATCAGGAAAATCAGTGGAACGATCATCTTCATCAGCGGCGCACCAGGACGCGATGCCTTGGTGGGCGTGATCGTAGATACGATTTCCGCGCCATCGCGCGCGAATACAAATTCGGCGGCTTTTGTTTTGTTGCGATCTCGAGTGAATATTCGATATTCAAAATTATCGGCGAAAACAGTTGTCTGTGAGTCACCTGCGGCATCCGCTTCACGAACTTCGACGAGCCGGTCGCCCGGATTGACACCCGCGGTTGCGGCTTCACCCGTGACCGATTTGACCAGCAACTGATCGTCCGGATCAATCTCGATCCCAAAATCGGCTACGAAATTGACGTAGGCAGTTAGCGAACCAAATTCATCTCGCAGGGCCGAATCTCGCGGCCAAGCCCAAATGGTCAACGCCGCACAGCTTACGACGATCGATAGCAGGCCGAATGCCATTCCCATACGATCACGACTGGTTAGTTCTTCAAACTTGGGAATGTCGTCAGTATCGCCATCAATTTTCGTTCCTCGTAATCGCGGTTCAATCACGAAATCGGTGAGGAACCACCCCACGCCGATGATGAAGATGCATGACACTGCGGTGAAAATTAGATTGCAAAGCGGATTCACAACATAATCAGGATTCACCAGGTCAACGCCGGTTTGAGTCAGCGAAGAAAGCAGCGGATCCAAACCGGATACGATGAAGTTGGCGCTAAATCCGCCCGACACGCCCGCGAAGGCACACGCAATTCCGGCTAATGGATGCCTGCCAGCCGCATAAAACATCACTCCGCCAATCGGGATCACCAACACATAGCCAGCGTCGGCGGCCGTATGACTGACAATCGCAACCAACAGCAGCATCGGGGTCAACAACTTGTCGGGCGTAAAATTCAACATCGACTTAAGGCAAGCGTTGATAAAACCGGAATGTTCCGCAACCGCGACACCCAGCAACGCGACGAGTACGATTCCCAGCGGAGGAAATTTGTAAAACTCTTCGACCATCGTGGTTAGAAAAGTGGCAAAGTTGTCCAACGTCAACATGTTGGTGACTTGGACAGGTTCCGTTGCTCCCGGCTTGGTTTCCGTAAACGATATTCCGGACAGCCATGCCGATAGAGCCCAAGTCAGGATGAGTCCGATCAAAAACAGAACTGCGGGGTCTGGCAGTTTGTTGCCCAACCATTCCAATCCATCGAGGAACTTGACGATCATGCCTCGAGGGGCATCGGGATTCTTAGCGGGCTTGGGTACGGGGTTTTCGGTCATGGTTTTGCGTGTATTAAATGTAGTTATGCTGGAAACGATGGCCTATTCTGCATATTTTGGTTCTTGTCTCAATCAACCTAAGCTCCAAAGATGCAAAACAAAATGAGCACGACGAGGTCCTTTCTGGTAAAACTCAGGCATACCGCTAATCGTGCGGACACATGAAAAGCTTCGAATCTGATGTCTGAGCCCTCCAAGGCCAATTTGGTCCGACCCTGATTCCTAGAGCGTGTCGCACGGACGTATGGCGGTCGGGGCGCTCTGAATGCCAGGCGAAACTAACGAAAAGACGCCAAACTTAAACCAAACGCGCTCGAATCTTCGTAACGTGCATTTTTCCTCAGAAAGGTAACTCAGTATGGATCCTGAATTCATCAGAACGGTTGAAGTTGAATGCAAACGAGCGATTGCAAAAGTGGTTCATCGCCACTTCGGGGATATGCCTCCGAAAATTCCTGTGTTGATGGCGAAAGCAGCGATTGCCGTCCTCGAAGCGGTCGTCGAAGAAAAGCATGAATGAGAAGGTAGTTGGCAGTTGTTCCAGTGGACAGCTTGCAGTTGGCAGTAGGCAGCACTCGCTACTGAGTACTAACAACTAACCACTAATCCACCGCAGATTTTGTTTTGATGCCTTCAAAGCTGAAGGTGACGGCAATGTTGTCACCTACGGCGGACAACATCTTATCCATTCCAAACTCACTTCGTTTCAAAGTGAATTTCGTAAAGAAACCAGCCCTCTCTTTTCCGAAAGGTCCTTTGCCAATCCCAACCAACCTGATCGGCATCGTGATTTGTTTGGATTTGCCCCGCATCGTCATCTTGCCTGTGACCTGGTAGATGCCGTCAACACGTTCGATTTGCGTCGATTCAAAAGTGATCTCGGGGAACTGATCAACATCAAAAAAGTCCGCGCTCCGGAGATGTTTGTCTCGCTCCGCCTCGTTGGTATCTACGCTGGCTGCGTCGATCGTAAAACTGAATTTGTTAGCCAGGCCACCCTCAATCTGAAAGTTTCCCGCGCACTTATTAAACCGACCGTAGGTATAGCTGAGATTGAAATGGCTGATCGCAAATACTAAGGAAGTATGCGAATGGTCGATCTCATATTCATCTTGAGCCGACAACACCGTTGCGCAGGTGGAACTTAGCATCAACATCACAACGAAAAACTTGACCATCGTCGATCGCATCACTGCCTCCAATATTGATTGCGGCGCATTTGGACGGAAATTCGTGCGTTAGGGCATCATTTTAGCGTTGTTCTAAAGCGCGCTTGTTTTAAGTTCGGCGTCTTTTCGTCGGTTTCGCCCGGCAATCAGAGCGCCACGACCGCTCTACGTCCTTGCAACTCGCACTGATAGCAATTTGCCCCCTCGAAAACAAGGCGAATTCGGCTGGCCGAAGTCTACAAACCATCATACCGCATGAAATTCGAACTGTTTGCAGATATATTGGTGCTGTCATTTTCATGGAAATTGACGGGGGAGAATAATGTTTTACGACGCCGGCTGGTTTACCCGGCGGTAATGAAGATTTCGTAATCCCAGCTTCGCCACTTGGTTACATTTTGCAGCTTGACGGCTTTAACTTTCAAAAATCGGAGGCAGATATGTTATCGCGAATTGCGATTTCAACTTTTTTGGTTCTGGCGATTCATGCCATTGCGTGTGTTAGCGCGCAAGAAGTCGAAACGAAAAATCCAGCGGCCGCGGATGGTATCGCCCAAGACATCGTTAAAGAATCGCCGAAACGAATGACTCCCGAACTTCTCATGAAGCTCGGCAGGGTGAGTGGTGGGGCTGTATCTGCCGACGGGAAAAAAATTGCCTATACGGTTCGGCGCTACGATCTGGAGGAGAACAAAGGTTACACGTCGATGCATATATTGGATCTCACGAATTCCATCGATCAGGTCGCCGTAAGTGACTGGCCCAGCATTGCCTCAGTCCAGTGGGCAAAATCTGGCGAAACAGAAACCCTCTATTTTGTTGGGAAACTTCCTAAACAAGAATCTGAAGCGACTGATGAGGGCAATCGTGATTCTGAAGACCAGCCTTCTTATCCGCAAGCCTGGTCAATGGATGTTGTTTCCGGTGACATGCTGCAGATGACTTCGATTGAAGAAGGCATTGCAAATTTGAAAGTGTCCCCGCAAGGCACCCATATTGCGTACACCGTTGACGTCAAGATGGACGACACCGTCAACGACATCTACGAAGATTTACCCAAAGCAGACGCTCGTATCATCGACAGCCTGATGTTTCGCCATTGGAACGCCTGGCATGACTACAAATATTCCCATTTGCACATTGCTCCGATCAAGGAGAACGGTTTGGCTGGCGAGGCGCGCGATCTGATGCAAGGCATCACAGCGGATTGTCCAGTCCCACCGTTTGGCGGTTCAGAACAATTCAATTGGTCGCCCGATGGAAAAGAAATCGCGTTCACCATGAAAAACGTCCAAAACTGGGCAGAATCAACGAACAGCGATGTTTATGTCATCAACGTCGACGGCGACACTCCGCCCAAGAATATCACCGAAGGCCGGACGGGCTACGACAACGATCCTTCGTATTCACCGGACGGGAAATACCTGGCGTTCCAGTCGATGGAGCGTTCCGGTTTTGAGTCTGACAAGAATCGGCTCATGGTGATTGATCGCGAAACGGGACAAGTGCGAGATCTTTCCGCGGGATTGGATCAAACCACTCACGGCGCCGTCTGGATGCCAGACTCGAAAAGCCTGTTGTTCGCCTCTGAGCACCGCGGTTCAAATCAGCTGTTCCAAATCTCACTCGAATCACCCGGTGCGACCCAAGTCAGCCAAGGCCGTTTCAATTGGGACGTTGCGGACATTATGCCTGACGGAAAATCGGCCGTGGTTACCAAAATGAGCATGCTCCGTCCGAAGGAACTTTCGATTTTGAAGCTTGCTGATTCGACCGACATCGTGGCGACTCACGTCAACGACGAAATTTATGAGTCGCTTGAACTGCCAATCATCGAAGAGCGGTGGGTGGACGCGACCGATGGCAAAAAGATTCACTGCTGGGTAATTCATCCGCCGAATTTTGCTCCGGCCGCTGAACAAAAATGGCCGCTGCTGACATATTTTCAAGGCGGACCTCAAGGTCAGATCGGTCAGTGGTTTTCCTATCGCTGGAATTTTCATCTGATGGCCGCCAACGGCTATATCGTGGTCGCACCCAATCGGCGTGGTTTGCCAGGGTTTGGTCGTGAATGGAATGACCAGATCAGTGGCGACTGGGGCGGACAAGCCATGAAAGATATCCTTTCAGCCACCGATGATATGATTGAAGAACCTTATATCGACGATAAACGTGTCGCTGGAATTGGCGCCAGCTTCGGTGGCTATACCGCGTACTGGATGATGGGTCACCATCGAGACCGCTTCTGCACGCTCGTTGCGCATTGCGGTGTCTTTAATCTGGAATCGATGTACGGTTCGACTGAAGAACTGTTCTTTGTGAACTGGGATATGGGTGGACCGTATTGGAAGAACGACGACATCCAGGAGTCGTATAACAACTTCTCGCCTCATCGTTTCATTGGCAAATGGAAGACGCCCCTGTTGGTGATTCACGGTGAAAAAGATTTCCGCGTGCCCGTCACACAAGGCATGGAGGCTTTTACTGCGGCGCAGGTAATGGGCATTCCTTCCCGGTTCCTTTACTTTCCGGAAGAAGGACACTGGGTGCTGGGAGCACAGAACTCGGTGCTGTGGCAACGAGTTTTTTACGATTGGCTTGATCGTTACTGCAAAAATCCTCAACCCGTGGAACCCACTCCAGCCAACACCGATACCTCGAACTAATTCAAGTGCGGACTGAGTGCCACAGGGGAAGTTATTTAGTTTCGCCCGGCTATATTGGGTTTCGAATCAAACTTGACGATCGGAAGGTCATCAAAAATGCTGCTCGATCCAATTTCCGCCCAAATGTTGCTTTTGAAGTGTACCGGGGATCAAATCTGGTCTGTCGAAACGTGCCAGAAAGAAGGTATTCCTGCAATCTGGATCCAGGAATTACAAGACTGTTTTGAATCGGGCTTCGACACCGATCGTAACACCATTTATGTTGACGATGAATTGTTAGGTGAAAAAGTGGTTAACCAGTACAAAGGCGTATTGGACTTGCATTTGGCCTACAAGCTGGCTGAGTACCTCGGCATCGATTGGAAATCTGAAACCGCCACTGCTCTCGGTCGTCGGGCGGAAGTTGACGCTTTAAAAGACGCCTTGGACGAACTTTAACTGGACCCAACACTGCGTGAGGAACCCATTCGATGCGTTCTATTCCTATCCAGCAGATTTTGATCCGCTTCGAAGCAGTTCGTAGTTCCGCCTTTAGGCCAATACCTACCAATGGGAAGATGAATAAACGCCCCAGTCATCCTGAAGGAGCCTCAGCGACTGAAGGATCTCTCGTGTTTTTGCGAGAGATTCTTCGGTCGCTAAAGCTCCCTCAGAATGACTTTTTCGTCGGTGTTTTGCTGCATTGGAAAGCAATGGCCTTTAGATGGTCTCGTTTGCGCTTTCAGTCTAAAGTCGGGCCTACAAGCCTGCAGCGCTCAATTTTGAAATGTTTTTTGGCCCTGCTTGTCCTCGCCATGACCCAAGACACCGTCGCCCAGCAACTTGATATTTTTCAGGCGGTTGAACAAGCGGCGGAGCCAGATTTAGATTTGGTTAAAGAATCTCGGACAGTTTTCAAGAAGGAGGTTCAGCCGCTGCAAGGCAAGATTTCGAAACAATCGATCAAAATTCAACGTCGAGAAAGCCTGGAAGCTCACTTCGTCAACAGCTTGAAAACCGTCGACGATGAGAGTCTCACCCGCGTCCGCAAAGAGATGCAGGAATTGGCGGAGCGATTGGAAATGCTTGAACGTCTGGAAGACGTGTTAACGGACATGAATCCTGACGCGATCGATAACGCGATTGCCGACGGCGAATCAAGACGAGCGGAATTACAACAGCTTCGACGCGCATCCTCCAAGCCGATACAAGCCGAAATTTCTCTGTTGCAGCAAGAATATTCGCACAAAAACGACGCCTTAGCAAAAACAGCTCGGCATTTCTTCAAGGAATATGGTGCCGACGATTTCACGGGCCTCAATCGAAAATATGAAAACGCAAATTTCGCGTTTGCACAATATAATTGCGGTTATGACAACCAAGAAAAAAAGTCGGCTTTCAGCATCTCCATACATTTCCAACCGCAAGTCAATCTGTCCAACCGTGAGTTCGAAAAACTTGACGATAA
>JAHEJI010000047.1 GCA_024638965.1 Planctomycetaceae bacterium | reverse complement strand
CTAATCCAGACATCATTTATGTTGGCAGCGCTTCCGGCGGGATTTGGAAAACCGTAGATGCCGGATTGAATTGGTTCGTATTGGATGATTTTCTCCCTTCGCTTTCCGTTGGGGACATGGTGATGCATCCAGAGGATTCCAACACGTTATTTGTGGGTACTGGAGAAGGCTTTTTCGAAACGGTTGAAGGCACGTCCAACACTGCCGCCGTGCGTGGCGCCGGAATATTTGTCTCGTCGGATGCGGGCTCGACCTGGAATCAGCTACCCTCGACCGATAACTCCGATTTCTATTTCGTCAATCGAATCGAATTCGATCCAATAGATTCTAGCACGCTGTTGGTGACGACCAATTCGGGTATCTGGCGTTCAACCGATTTGGGCCTGAACTGGTCGCTCCGGGAGCCTTTTCATGCGCTCGACATCAAGTTCGATCCTAACGATCCCATGAAGGTCGTTGCTGGAGGACATGACACCGAAGATGGTCCCTACTACTCGACAGACGGTGGCCTTACCTGGCAACTCGCCAACGGAGCTGGCGGTGAACGCCAGGAAATCGCTTGGGCAACCAGCCAACCCAATACCGTTTATGCTGCAGTAAGCAACAGCGGTCGGATCAAAGTTTGGCGGTCAACGGATGGCGGCCAGAATTACACCTTGCAAACATCGGGAAACGGCATTCAGACTTGGGCAGGCTATAACAACACAATCTGGGTCGATCCAACGAATGCTGACTTTGTCATCGTTGGGGGAGTGAGGTTTTATCGTTCAACCAACGCCGGGGTGAACTTTAACCAGCGATTCGGCGCCGTTCACCCAGACATGCATCGCGTCGTCCCGCATCCGGGATTCGATGGGATTACCAACACGATCCTGTATTTCGCGACGGATGGAGGAATCTGGCGCACGGATGACGCCTATGGATCGGATGCGGTTAGCCTCAACAATAATCTAGGCGTCACACAGTTTTACGGCGGCGCGATCAATCCGACGACAGGTCATATTATTGGCGGCACGCAGGATAATGGAACGCTCTTCTATAGCGGAGATCCGCAGGACTGGGATCACATCTTTGGTGGTGACGGTGGCTACGCGGCTGCGGACCCAACCGATCCGAATTACTTCTACGGGGAAGTACAGCGAGCCTATATTCACCGTTCAACCAACGGTGGGGGAAGCTCCAACTATATCTACGGCGGACCAAATCCAATTCAGGAAGCGGGTTCGCTGTCAACGAACTTTATCCCGTTCTTCACTCTGGATCCGAATGAGCCCAACCGAATGCTGGTTGCTTGCGAACGAATGTGGCGAAGCAACAACGTTAAGGCGTCTCAACCAGATTGGTTCTCGATGAAGGAATCGATTGAACCTCCGGGCCGCGGCAAACCAAGTAAACCCTCGTCACATTTCGATCCGAACTCTCCGTACAATCTTTCCACGATCGCCGTTGCACCGGGAAATTCAGATGTGATCTGGGCAGCCCATAACAATGGCGACCTCTATTTTACCACGAACGGCACGGACAATTCGCCGACTTGGACACGCGTTGACGAGAACGGCGTTGGCTTGCCCGATCGATGGATATCGACGGTAGTCATTGATGCCAACGATCACGATCACGTCTACGTCGCCTTGATGGGATGGGAAGGCGATAATCTTTGGGAAACGACAGATAGCGGCGATACGTGGTCGGACATTTCGGGAATCGGACCGATGGCGATTCCCACTGCACCCATTAGCGCATTTGCGTTGCATCGCAATTTACCCGGTCGATTGTTTGTCGGAACCGATGTTGGAGTGTTCAATTCAGACGATAATGGCCTGACTTGGAGTACGCAGTCAGTTGGACCGGGAACCGTTCCGGTCGAGCAGTTGTTGTGGAAAGATGACAACACGTTGTTGGCCGTGACTCATGGTCGAGGCATGTTTCTGGCGATTGAGAACGCGGTTTTTCCTGAACAGCTCGACGTGTTGATCGGTCGTCAGACTAGTGGTCAACTTTCGGACATATTCACAAGCAACGATGAGTATTTGCGTTTCCGCCCGGGGGCAGTCGTCGATCGGGATGAAATTGCTGAAGCCGTTCCCGGTCGCGTTCAAGAAATAGAAGTTGTCATTGAATCAACCAGTAGTTCGGCATCACCGACCGTCTTCCAATTTCGACTCCAATCCAGGTTGAACGGAGGCAAACTCGGCGAAGTGGAACAGAAAATCAGACTATGGAATTATGATTCTGGCGAATACGAAATATTTGATATTCGTTCTACCTCAAATACCGACGAGGCAGTGCTGATTGAAATCTCCGGGGACTTGAGTCGTTTCGTGGAGCCGATCACGAACAAAATTAAGGCCAATATCACTTGGAAACGCGGTCCGTTTGGTCGGGGGCAGTCTACGTGGACGATCGACGTTGACGAGGCGGTCTGGTTGGTAAGTAAATAGACGGCGACTCGGGTTCCCATGAAATCGTATCTCAGCTAACGTTATCAAACTGGAGAACATTTTGATCGGGATCAATTGGTGATTGCGGAACTTGTTTCTTAGGGACTGGATAAGTAGCTCACCCATAACCTAAGCCCGATCAAAATGGTTCTCCAAACGAATGGTTTGCTTAAATTAGTTAGCCAGAGTGGAATTTCGGGTACAGTTGTGGCTCTTGATGATCGTCAAATTGATCTTAACGGCGACGCTAAAAATGGTTCAAACGAAGCGTGGGGTGGGATTCAGGCTTTGAACATGAACCAACAAGTTGTTTACGTTCTCACGTTTTCTTTATTCTCGTAGCATGCCCGAAGAAGTTGCTAAAGAAAAGAAAATTTTTTTGGCCCGATTTTTCGCAAAAAATGGCAGTTTGGCCCAAGTTTTTGACTCTGGGCGGAATCGTCTGGAAAAAGCCCCATTTTTGGCGTTTCGCCAATTAGATGTGGACGATTAATTTGGGCGCCAGATTATCGGTAGGTCCGGTTTTTATTTGCCAGACGAATGGATGCCGACATTTTGAGGCCAGAATAAATGGCGAAACCCAAATTGTGCTCAGTTCGACTGTTCGTGTTTGGGAACCGACAACTCCCATGAGTGGATTTCTTCCTCGAAATCCACATCGAGTGAGTCTGCCACTCGGTTGATGTAGTTGAAGTATGAGATGATTTGCGTCGCATCGTGAATGGACTGATCGCAAAGTCCCAGATTGCGGAGATTAAGTATGTCCTGTTCGCTCATTTGATCGGGAGTCTTAGTCAGCTTTTCGGCGAATTCGCAGAGCTTTCGGTTTTCCGGTGATAGCTGAGCCTGAGTCCAATCGCTCGCGATCTTGAAAACCAATAAATTCGCTGCGGATTCGTCGTTCAAACCAAAATCTTGCTGGATCTCGGCACGGAGATCATCGGCGTGTGCCCGGATTCAGTATACGCAATGATTCGTCGCGGAAACGACCGTGGCCAGCATTTCCCGTTGGCTGCGCGAAAGCGGCGACGGGCCATACATGAGGACAAGATAGAATTCCATCGAGGCTTTCAAGACTGCAGGATTTTGACTCATGATGGAAGTGATATTCCAAATTCGACCGGCGCGACTGACTGCTTCGTCGTAGCGTTGTTTTAACTGGCCGTCGGCTTCATCGACTCCGATCACATTTATCCAAGCCATACTTTTCTCCAGTGTTTTTTGCCTGACCGTAATTTGACATGTTTTTTGACTATTGGCAGAGCGTCAAAAGCTACCTTCGGCAAGAGCTACATTTGATCAAACACAAACGTTAACCGAGTCAGCCCGTTTCACCACGGTGAGGTTTGAAGACAGTTGTGCGAGGATTTGTATGGGTGGCGAGAATTTCGCAGGCCTCGTTGTAGAGCTGTTGCTGGCTGCGTAACGGGTTTTCGCCTTGCCCTCGTTTCACGGGTTGGTAAGTTTCGTCGGATTGAAGAACACGGGCTTTTACATTGTCCTCGAAATAACAGTTCAGGATCTGGAGTAACCGCGACTTGCAAGCCTTGTCTTCAACCGGAACCATAAGTTCAACTCTCCGATCGAGATTCCGCCCCATCCAGTCAGCGCTGGAAATAAACATTCGGTTATTGCCTCCGTGGCGGAAATGGAAAATTCTGGCATGCTCCAGCATCCGATCGACCACGCTGATTACCTGAATATTCTCGCTGATGCCAGGAATGCCAGGCCGGAGACAGCAAATTCCGCGGACATTGAGCCGGATTTTTACACCGTTTTGAGATGCGGCATACAGCGCGTCAATGATTTCTTTGTCAGCCAACGAGTTGATCTTGGCGGTAATGTTTGCGGCGTTACCTGCGACTGCGTTTTCAGATTCGATTCGAATTAGTTCAAGTAACGTCTCACGTAAATTAATAGGAGCTGCCACGAGTCTTTCGAAAGGCTGTGGAACTGAGAGGCCCGTGATGGCGTTGAAAAAGTGAACTGCGTCCATGCCCAGCTCTTCCTCGCAGGTAAAGTAACTGACATCGCTGTAAAGCTTGGCGGTTGATTCGTTGTAATTTCCTGTGCCGAAATGAAGATATCTTTTAATGCCGTCGGGTTCACGGCGAACCACGATACATACTTTCGAGTGTGTTTTCAGGCCGCGTACGCCGTAAATCACATCGATTCCGGCATGTTCGAGTTGTTTGGCCCACTGGATATTACGCGCTTCATCAAAACGGGCTTTGAGTTCGACGATAACAGTAACATGCTTGCCGTTTTCCGCAGCCGTCATGAGGGCTTCCGCGATTTGGCTGTCGCGGCTGGTTCGGTACAACGTTTGTTTGATGGAGATCACGCTCGGATCGACGGCGGCCGCGCGAATGAAATCGACAACGGGTTCGTACGATTGATAGGGGTGATAGAGCAACCTGTCGGCTTCCGCGATCGTTTCAAACGGATCCTGATCGATATGAAAATCGGGGGAGGACTGAGCAGTCCAGGGCGTATCCTTGAGCGACTGATAGCCCTTGATGCCGGCCAATGCAAAACAAAAGGATAAATCAACGGGACAGTCAATCGGGTAAACCTGACGATCGGACGCGCCAATTGCCGTCTGCAAAAAAGATCGCATTTCCCGGCTGGCCAGGCTCTTGATTTCAAGCCGAACGCAATCCAAAACGGCTCGTTCAGCCAACATCTGTTCCATCCCAGAAAGCAAATCAGAGGCGGCATCTTCATCGAGCAGGATATCGGCGTTTCGAGTGACGCGAAAGGCTGCCCACTCGATGACGTTTTGATGGCCAAAGATCTTGGACAAAAACATGCCCACCACGTTTTCCAGGAGCATATAACGGTAGCCCTCATCACTCGGCAGGGTGACGATTTGGCGTAAGGATCGACCGAGTGGAATAATGACATAGCGATCCGCGATTTCCACTTCGCCCGTGGAGTCGACTTTCTCGTCACGATCGTTGGGTTTGAGTTGCGAGGCAGGATCATTCTCCAGCCTCACGCAAATGCATTGCCGGGTTCCGGAGAGCATTGGAAACTCGCTCGCGCTGTCAATTGCGATCGGAGCGACGGCTGACAAAACTTCGTTTGAGAAGAATTCCTCCAAGTGAACCCGTTGGTTACTTGTAAGATCGTCGGGCGAGCAGCGTATGATGTCTTGTTCTCGAAGTTCTTTTTCCAGTTCGGCAAAACATTCGCTCTGAGATCGATTGAATTCAAGAGCTTGCTCACGAATCCGGGCCAGTTGTTCGTCAGCCGTAAATCCGGCGATGTCGGTTTTTTGCGACTCTGAATCGGCGAGTACCGTCAGGCTCCCGACTCGTACCATGAAAAACTCATCCAAATTGGCCGCTGTAATTGCCAGAAACTTGAGTCGTTCCAGGAGCGGGTTTGAATTGCACATCGCCTCTTCAAGGACGCGGTAGTTGAATTGCAACCAGCTGAGTTCGCGATTGATGTAGTTCGATGGATTCATAGTGTTGTCTGTCGATAAAGTGGTTTGACTACACGTTTCGAGTTGAATTCAACACGATATCGGCTCCGAAGATTTCCTCGAAGAAAGGTTTGACCTGTTTCAGTTTCAGTTGTTCCATTGAAAGGTCAGCCGAAGAAGACGTTTTCAACAGGACCTGTTTGCCGTCACCCTGAATGTCGCATTCCAGATTTTCGACTCGTTGCGCGTTAGAAGCGTCAAGTGCATTGGCAATCCGAAGTAAAGCGGCCAGTTTTGCGACGGTCACTCGGTCCTCGCGCTTTAGTTGACCGTACCCGTCGTGACCTGGTTGAGGATTGGCACGCCGGTGGTATCTCGCAACCAGAGCAACCAGCTCTTTGTCATGACTTCCGATTCCAAAAAGCTCTGAATTTCGAATGAGGTACATCGAATGCTTGTGCATTGACCGTTGCGAGATGAATTGCCCGACTTCATGAAGAATTGCCGCCACTTCCAGGACGCCCCGAAATCGTTCTTTTAGGTGGTGCAGTGGATGCAGTTGATCAAATAGCGTACCAGCCAGTTGGGCCACATGAACTGCGTGTTCTTCTGAATAATGAAACTTCTCTCCCAGCTGTTTCGCACTGCGGACGATTTGTTCTTGAATTGATTGTGACCAGCGTCGGCCTTGAGCCATTTCTTGCAGCAACCCGTCTCGCAAATTGACATTGGCAACTAAAAATTTCTTGGCGTTCATGGACTCGGCGATCAACAAATGAGTCAACAGACCCGGCCCGAATGATTCCGCGTCTGGCAAACTGAAGTGAAACCGGGTCACAATCTTGTCGGGGGAAAGCGAGAGCACTTTGTTGGTAAATTGTTCAAGTTGTTGAATATCAATTTCAACCAGCTGATCGTCAATTCTGGCATGTTGGATTTCGGCAGCGACAAATCGGATATCGCTCCCCATGGCAACATAGCATTCTGCGTAGGCTGTCAGAATTTGTTCACGAACTCGTTCGATCGTCTGCAATATTTGCGATTCCATCAGCCGCCGAGACTTTTCACGCGAGACGTCCAGCGCCTCCAGAGTCTTTCGCAGACGCAGCGAGCCAAGGCGAAACGTCGTCGAGAAAATGACATCCGACTTGTTCATGACCAACAATTCGGTTGTACCACCGCCAACTTCACAAGTCACGCTTCCACCCTTAAACAGCTCAGGATGGTTCGCCAAAAACGGTTGAATACCCAGGAAAGTGACCCGATGGAGCTCGGCCTCGTCAAAGGGCTCGATTTCAAATCCCGTAGCGATGTAAATCCGATCCTTCATTGCGAGCCGATTGCTGGCTTCTTTGATTCCACTCGTGGCAACGACGCGAATTTGGTCTTTCGCAGTGATTTCGTATTCGTTCAGTTTTCGGCGATAGATCCGCAGCACGTGAACGCAATCTTCAATCGTCTGTTTTTCAATTCGCCCTTTGATAAACGAATCTTTGCCCAGGCTTACCGCTTGAGAAAAAGACTCCAGTTTGCGGACGTTGCCGTCGCGTTGAATTTCCGCGACCTGCATCCGAATGGAAGTTGCACCGATATCAATAACGGCAACCTGTCGGGGTTGGTTGATGAGACGGTCGGATTTCAAATAAGTCGAATCGGCATTCATAGATTTGGCGGGTGTCCACGGTCGCTGAAAAATTGTCAGGTCATTTTAGGGAATTCAACTAGGGTCTGCACAACCATATTCCTATGACAACTTATTTTTGCAAAACTTCCTGTCGAGCCAGCGCCGCAGCGCCCATAACTCCTGCATCATCGCCCAAAGTTGCCTCAACTATTTCAAAAACGTTTCGCAAAGACGGCAAAACGCGTTGGCGAGCCGATTTTTCGACGATCGGCAAAATGGTGTCCGCCATGGCTTCGATCAGGCCGCCACCAAAGATAACTTTTTCGGGCGCCAGCAGATTGACCACCGTGACGACGGCGGAGGCCATATAGATGGCCGCCTTTTCAACGATGGCTTGAACAGCCATGTCGCCGCCGGCAATTGAATCGGCGAGCGCGCCGCTACGAATATCGGAAAGGTCAGTTCCTGCCTTTTCACGCAACACAGGTGCAGCTCCCCGGTAGCAGGCTTGAGCCGCCTTGCCTGCGATGGCCAGTCGCGATGCAACCGACTCCAGTGAACCCCGATTGCCAAGTCCGTCCAAGGGGCCATCAGGCACGATCGGAATATGACCGATCTCCATACAAGTGCAATTCGCACCGCGAATGAGTTTGCCATCGTAAACACAACCACCGCCAACTCCGGTTCCGGGAAATATGCCGACGACACACCGTGCGCCTTTACCCGCGCCAAACGTGTATTCACCGAAAACACCGGCGTCGACGTCATTGGCGACAGTGACGTGAAAACCGAATTCATCCCGGATCGAGTCGCCGATCGGAACATTTTTCCATCCAAGGTTAGGAGCTTCACGAATGGTCCGTTTTTTCAAGTTGAGAGGACCGGGGCAGCCAATCCCCAAACCTCCAATCTCTTCGGCCTCTAAGTTGGCGTCGGCGAGCGCTTCCGCGATAACGGCATTAATCCGTTTCAGACCGGTTTGCATGCCTTCGTGCCCTTTGGTTTTTTTTCTTGCTCGACCAATTGGTTCAAAGTTTTCGTCAAACACAACGGCCAACATCTTGGTTCCGCCTAGATCAAATCCGATCCAATGGTGTTTGTCATCGTTCATGCTGGTTTTGCCTTTGTGTTATTGATCGAAACCTACGCCAGGAAATGTCCGATGCCCTGATGGCCAGACTACAGACCCATAGCGCCAGCTATGAAATGTTTTCTAAGTGGTTTTCACCCTCTGCGAAAGTTCATCCACATTAATTGGCTAACGGATCCTGCGATTCCGAAGTCCGAATGGGTTGTTCGTTCCAAAAAAAACTCTGGACTCGATGATTGTAAGAATCGAGCACGTGAATCATACCCCGGCTGTCAATGCACATTCCCCACGGTTGATGGAGTTGCCCTGGTTCGCGTCCGGGACCTCCCCACGTGCCAAGCGATTTTCCGTCCAGGGTGAACTTCTGGATGCGATTGTTCCCGAATTCGGAAACGTAAATGTGCCCTTTACCATCGAGCCATAAATCGTAGGGATATCGCAGCTGCCCTACTTCAGAACCAGGCGTTCCCCAACTTTGAATAAAGATTGCCGAATCACCCGTCGCATCAAACACCTGAATGCGATGATTGCTCGCATCAGCAACCCAGATAAAATCCCGTTCATCGATGGTGATGCCTTGAGGTCGCAGAAAATCGCCTGGTTCAGATCCGTGACCTCCCCATTCAAACAGAAATTTGCCGGCGGCATCGAACTTCTGAATACGATCGTAGTCACCGTATTCGGCGACATAATAGTTGCCTTGGGTGTCTTGGACGACATCCGTCACAAACCCGAATTCACCCGGACCGCGGCCATTCACGCCTCCGATGGTCCTGGATTCAACCAGTTCCCCCGTCTTTGTAAAAAACAGGACTCGATAGTAGTGCGTATCGGCAACCATGATCAATCCGTCATTACTGAACGAAAGCCCACAGGGTTTGCCGTCTTTGAATTCGGGAGTTCGCCAACTCCGTTGAAACTCGCCACCGACCTGATGGACTTGGATTCTGGCCGTCATATCCACGATGTAGATTTGGTCTTCGTCATCAATGGCAATGGCACGCGGCTTTTGGAAACGAGCGTCGCCCAGGCCACGTCGACCATAAACCACAACAGAATCGGAAGGCGGTACCGAATCTTGACAACCGCTGACCGTTGAGCAAACTACCATGACGAAGAGCAGCCGTCGAAACGCTGGGCGACTCCAACGGTCGAGGTTGTTAAGAGTGGCCAAGTGTCGACTTGGCACGTTAAACGATTGCATATCTGCCCTTGAACGAAGTTGGCTGGTGGGCTAATTGTCCGAAGGACCGATCGACAATTCGTCGTACCAAGGCCATGCTGTCCAAATTAACCTACAACACAGTTTTGGAACTACTTGACCCTGCCGGACCCATACAGATATAGTACCGAAATAGGACGATAGATTCTGGAATTCTGCCAATATATGACTGCATCTGTCATTGACCTTAAGAATGTGGACGATTTGCGCGATGTGGTCCATCGTGGAGTCGAGGCGTTGGCCGCTGGACAGGTCATTGCCCTGCCAACGGAGACAGTTTACGGTCTGGCCGCAAGTGCATTGCGTGAAGACGCAGTAGCCCGATTGTTGGAAATCAAGGGTCGCGACCCGAATAAACCCTTGGCGTTCGCCATTAAGAGCTACGAAGACGCGCTTGACTATGTTCCCAATTTGTCGGCACTGGGACGGCGAATTGCCAGACGTTGTTGGCCGGGTCCGATCACGATTGTGGTGAATAATAACCACCCGGACAGCGTAATTCAACGATTGCCCCAACTCGTTCAGGATGTCACGGTGCCGACAGGAACGGTTGGGTTGAGGGTTCCGGCTCATGAAGTTGCCCTGCAAATTCTTCGGTTGTCGGCCGGTCCGATGGTGCTGACGAGCGCGAATGAAGCGGGGGGAGAACCGGCAATCACGGGTCAACAGGTGATCGACAACCTGTCGGATAGCCTCGATCTGATATTAGACGACGGACCGTGCCGGTTTGGACAGCCTTCTTCCGTGGTTAAGATTACCGAAAATGACATTGAATTTCTCCGCCACGGCGTGATCGACGAAAAAACGCTCAATCGAATGGCCGGGTATATCGCTCTTGTGGTTTGCACCGGAAACACATGTCGCAGCCCCATGGGTGAAGCCATCATGCGAAAACGGTTTGCCGACAAAATCGGATGCAAAATCGAGGAACTCGAAGATCATGGCGTGACCGTTATTTCAGCTGGCATCGCAGCGATGCCCGGTGGCCGGGCTACGCCGCAAGCGGTCGATGTCATGAAGAAAATGGGGCTGGACATTAACGGTCACAGCTCGCAACCCGTAACCTACCGGCTCGCCCAGTTTGCAGATTTGATTTTGACAATGACCAACGGGCATCGGCAAGCGATTGTGTCTCAATGGCCCAATGTCGAGTCGAGAGTGAATACTTTGCGTCAAGACGGGGTCGATGTATCGGATCCGATCGGCATGCCGGTTGAGGCGTACCAGTCTTGTGCAGATCAAATTGACGAAAGCGTGATTCAATGGATTGACGGGATTCAACTGTAGTTGAGTCGTTGTAACTTACGAAACTTTTGAATCGAGAGATTCGATATGAAGATTGCCATCGGTAGTGATCATCGGGGAATTGACCAGCGAAAGACGATTGCCGAAGCGATTGAGTCGCTCGAAATGACGGTCGTCGATTGTGGAACCCACACCACCGAGCCTTGCGATTATCCCGATATTGCCGAAGTCGCCGCGCGGAGAATCGCTGCGGGTGAAGCCGATAAAGGGATTCTGGTTTGTGGAACTGGGATCGGAATGTCAATTGCCGCAAACAAAGTGCACGGAATTCGGGCGGCAGTATGTCACGATCGCAAGACAGCGGAACTCAGTCGACAACACAATGACGCAAACGTGTTGTGCGTGTCAGCTTCTCTCACTCCCGAAACGCTGACCGAGATGGTGACGGTTTGGCTGACAACCGAATTTGAAGGTGGGCGGCATCAACGCCGAGTTGACAAGGTGATGCAAATCGAAGCTGGCCAGGTTGCAACGTAGGGAGTGTAGCCGCAATTGTCTCAATTGCCGAGCAACAACAAGTGTTGTTCAGCAATAATTGAGACAATTGTTGCTACACTGTCAGCCAATGATTTCATTGACGACTCGACCCGCGACATCGGTTAAACGGAAATCTCTTCCAGCGTAGCGATAGGTCAATTTTTCGTGATCCAGACCAAGCAAATGTAGAATCGTGGCGTGTAAATCGTGCATGTGAACTTTGTCTCGAACCGCGTGGTGGCCAATCTCGTCGGTTGAGCCATGTGCGTACCCGGCTTTCACACCGCCGCCCGCGAGCCAGACGGTAAAGCCGCGCGGATTGTGATCACGACCGTCTTTGCCCTGGGAAAACGGAGTCCGGCCAAATTCACCGCCCCACCAGACCAACGTGTCTTCGAGCAATCCTCGTTGGGCAAGATCAGTCAGCAAACCGGCAACCGGCTTGTCGACCGCTTTCGCATGCTCCGCGTGCTTTCCCATGTTCGAATGTTGATCCCATCTGGGGTTGGTCGATTCATCCGCGTAGTTGATCTGGATATAACGTACGTCGGCTTCGGCCAGTCGCCGTGCCAGCAAACATTGTCGACCAAAATTCTCCGTTTCTTTCTGATCGATACCGTACATTGCCAACGTCGTCTCGGTTTCCTGCGAGAGGTCCATCACACCCGGCGCGTTAAGCTGCATGCGATAGGCTAACTCGTATGATTCGATCGTCGCCTCTAACTGATCTTCATGAACTGAGCGCTTCGCCTGAGCGCGATTGAGCGACTGAAGAAACTCAAACTGACTTCGTTGCAGATTGGCGGACGTTATGCGGTTGGTAATATTTCGAATCCTAGATTTCGAAACGGTTTGGCCGGCTCTTCCAACCGCGGTCCCTTGAAAGATCGTCGGCAAAAACCCATTCGAGTAATTTCGTGGTCCGCCTTTGCTGGCCGACGGATTGATCGTGATAAAACCAGGAATGTTCTGGTTTCCGGTTCCCAACCCGTAAGTAATCCAGCTGCCAATCGAAGGCCGAACCAGGTTGGTCGCACCGGTATGCAAAAACAATGTACTCGGACCATGGGCAACGCCTTCGGTGTGCATCGAATGAATCATGCACATCTTGTCAACGTGCTGGGCCATTTCCGGAAACAGGTCTGATACCCAACGGTCACTCTCGCCGTATTGCTTAAAGCCCCACAGCGGTTTCATTAAGGTTCGTTTGCTTTTTGACCCAAATGTGCCAAATCGTACGCCAGTAAAATCGATGCTTTTCCCGTCGCTCTTGATCAATTCGGGTTTGTAGTCGAACGAATCAACATGGCTTGGGCCGCCCTGCATAAATATGAAAATGACCCTTTTTGCGCGGGGCGCAAACATTGGCTCTCGAAGAGCAAGCGTGTTGGTTTTCTCATCGGCCTTGGCGGCGTCGGCAAAAAGTCCGGCTAAAGCCAGTCCCCCGAATCCACACGCGGTACGGCTGAGCAATTGGCGCCTGGATAATTTACTGGAATGCAAATGGTCTGAATCACGCATCAGTTGATATACCTGAAGTCAAGACTGGCAAACAAGGCGTGAAACAAACTTGTCCACGCCTCCTGTTCCCGTTCATCTGTTTTATCGCCAAATTGCGCGAGATACGAAAGAGCAAGCCTGGTTTCTTCTGCTGTCGGGATTCTCCCCAACGTCTTGAGATAGGCAAGTCTCAATCGTTCCGTGGCGACGCTCTGGCTTGTTTCATCAAGCAATCGCTTGGCTGCAAGACCAGATTGCTCAATTACAAACGGATTGTTCATCAAGTAAAGTGCCTGGGTAGGCAAGGTACTTGTATTGCGGTTTCCAACCACCAGATTTGGATTGGCAATATCGAACACTTCGAAAAGATCCAACATCGAATTGCGAAAAGCTGGCACATAAACACTGCGCCTTACCGAATCAAATTCGTATCCCAGGTCATATTGCTCGATTTTACGGATCGTCAAACCGCCAGCTGTCAAATCCAGTTGTCCTGAAATGGCAAGCATTGAGTCTCGCAAAACCTCCGCATCGACGCGGCGACGATTGGCTCGCCAAAGCAAACGATTTTCAGGATCGACGGCGGCAGCAGACGCCTTAGCGGTCGTGGATATTCGAAAAACTCGAGAAAGGATGATCTCGCGAATCAATTTTTTTGTCGACCAACCATCCTCGATAAACTTGGATGCGAGATAGTCCAGTAAATCCGGATGAGAAGGACGCTGCCCCATCTTGCCGAAGTTGTCGGTTGTCTCAACAAGTCCTTTACCGAACAGGTGCCGCCAAACTCGATTGACATAGACACGTGCGGTTAATGGATGTTCGGAACTGGCAATCCAGCTGGCGAGTTCTAACCTGCCACTTGCGTCGGTCGGAATCTTCACATTATCAGCTTCGTTACAGATTACACTGACGAATCCTCGTGGAACAACGTCACCCAGATTCCGAACACTGCCACGGATGTGAATATGCCCGTCTCGAGGATTGGGTTCTTCGTCGACTGACATCGCTTTGGCGATTGGCCGGGGAGCGTCTTGTTTCAGCAGTTTTAGCTGAAGGTTCAATTCGTTTACTTTTTGCTTCGCTGCTCTCAACTCATCCGATTCGATTGACTCGACCGCGGCCACTGACTGAGTTTGATTTTGTGCAACGGGCTTCGGTTCGGTTTTGGTTTCGGTGTTGTTTTCGTCGTTTTGCAGGAGAAATTGAACTGCATCAACAATCACGACGCCGTCGGTATCGTCGGTTGAAATCGTGACCGAAGCGACATTGTTGGCTTCAAAACGGTAAGTCCCCAAGGAAATGAAAATTCCATCGATGGGAGGATCCTGCGACTGGTTGACGATTCGTTCCGCTCGACCGTCTTGGTGATTAATCGTGACAGGAACGTTGGAAGCACGATTTCCACCTGGTGAGTACGACATCCTAACTTCGTACTGTCCACCCGTTACCAGGCTGGGCGAAAACACGACTCGGTTTTTGCCTTTAATCTGTCCGTCATCATGGATGTAGTTTTCACCGACGTAAGAAGGCACATACGTCGATTTTTTCCACTGGCCCGTTAGCTCCGCCTGCGAGTCGTCGACAACAATGCCTGGAAGACTTTTGATGGCCAGCCGTTTTGTGTGTCCGTTTGTGGCGACAGCTCCTCCGATGGCATTCAAGTGCTTCGTTGCGGCGCTGAGTTCCTTTGTCAATCTCGCGACTTGCTGTTTGTACCTTTGTTCGGCGGCGGTTTCGGCATCGGTGGCCAAAGATCGTTGCACGTAACTTGAGACATTTCCGTCGACCAGTGATTTTGTACTTTGAAAAATGCCGACTAATGCGTAATAGTCTTGAGTTGGAATCGGGTCAAATTTGTGATCGTGACAACGCGCACAACCCAAAGTCAAAGCCATGAACGAGCGGCCAATCGTGTCAACTTGTTCATCGATCACTTCCATGCGGAGCAGTTCTTTATCTTGCTGTTCGTAATTGGTTGGTCCCAGCGCTAAAAAGCCCGTTGCGACGATAAATTCTGATCTTTGAACCTGGGATTCGTAGGGTAATAAATCACCGGCGATCTGTTCTTTGATAAATTGATCGAAGCGTTTGTCTTTGTTGAATGCATCAATGACGTAGTCCCGATATCGCCACGCCTCGGGAAACATCAGACTTCGCCCGCCGCCACTCGATTCCGCAAACCGGGCAACATCGAGCCAGTGACGTCCCCAACGCTCGCCAAAATGGCTGGAGGCCAATAGTTCATCGACCAAATCCTCGAGATCTAGTTCCAATGAATTAGTGCTGGCGACAAAATCTACGACCGTTTTTTCGGACGGCGGCAATCCGATCAATGCGAAATAGACACGACGCAACAGCGTTTCCCGATTCGTATCGACCGCCGGTTGCAATTTGTTCTGCGCCAGGCGATTCAAGATGAATCTGTCGATCGTCGAACGCGGCCAATCTGCATTTTGCATGTTCGGTGGATTGATTTTTTGGAGCGGTTGAAAAGCCCAGAATTTTCTGCCTTCTTCCATATCAACCGGACCCGGATTTGTCCGCGCGGTAGCCGCTCGCGGATCGGGCGCACCGATCTCAATCCATTTCGTCAACACGCCGATTTGGTCGTCTGACAACTTGCCTGTGGGTGGCATCTCAAACGACTCGTAGTGAATCGCTTCGATCAACAAGCTTTCGTCAGGTTGACCGGGCACGATCGCCGGACCTGAATCACCGCCTTTGATCGCTTCTGCTCGGGACGTCAGACGGAGTCCGCCGCGAATTTTCTCGGTTTGTTTGCCATGACATTCAAGACAGTTTTCGACCAGCAGCGGACGAACTTCATTCTCAAAGAAATCCATGTCGGCCTCAGTGAAAATTCTATCTTCCTGCGCAAACAACCCGCAAACTGATCCCAATGGCCCGTTGAGCAGGACGATAAAGATAATTGCTTTAAGCGATTGGAGCATTCGCATGAGGTCGGTTGGAAGCGACAAATCACTGGAAACCGGTTTTGGTTATTGTAACCCAAAATGGCGATCTGAGGATTGGGATTGTTTTCGCCGTTTTTCGGCAAAAGCAGTAATCGTTTAACGCCAATACCGTTCAATGGAGCAAGCAATCTCCACAGTCATTTTGAGAGAGCGTCAGCGACCGAAGAATCTCACGCGAAAACACGAGAGATCCTTCACTTCGCTCCACTCAGTTCAGGATGACTAGATGGTTTTCAAGGATTTAGTGGCGAAGTTTAAACGATCGAAACCAATCTGTTTTGAATCCCACATTATATGCGAATGCCAAGACATCAAAAAGGCAATGTCATTTCGAGGTCGAATGGGTCGCGAAGTCCGTCACCGAGCCGTTTGAGTGCTTCCGTTTCGATTTGCCGGACTCGTTCACGAGTCAGGCCGAGTTTTTCACCGATTTCTTTGAGCGTGTGCGGTTCCGTGTTTTCCAATCCAAATCGCATTTTTAACACAGCCGCTTCTCGTTCGTCCAATTCGTGCATCATCCTTTGGATATGAGACATGACATCGTTCTCAAGCAACTCTTGATCTGGACTTCGCATCCGCTCGTCCATCACCATTTCGCCAAGCGACCAACCGGCATCTGATTGATCAGTTTGAGGAGTCGAGTTGTAGATCTGAATTGCCTTTTTGATGATTGGCAACTTTCGTTTCGGTAGCCCAAGAACTCGGGCAACTTCTTCTGGGGTTGGATGGCGTTTGAGTTCGTCGGTTAAGCGAACACTTGCCCGACGCCATTTCGAAAGTAGCTCAACCATATACGCGGGAATGCGGATCGTTTTTGCCGAGTTAATCAAAGCTCGCTTAATCGATTGTTTGATCCAATAACTGGCGTAAGTACTAAACCGCGTCCCCATGTCGGGGTCGAAGCCTTCCACCGCTCGGAGCAATCCAAGGTTGCCCTCTTCGATCAGATCTTGAAGCCCGAGTCCTTTGCCGGTGTAGCCTCGAGCGATGTTGACGACCAATCGCAAATTGGCTCGGACCATTCGGTCACGAGCTCGAACGTCGCCCTGGGCGATCTGACGAGCCAGCATTTTTTCTTCGGCAGCGTTCAGAAGATTGGTTTCGTTAATTTCTTTCAAGTAGGTTTCAAGCGGCGTCTGGAGATTGGATTCGCGGGTCGTAAACTTTGTTTTTGGTGCTGCCTGAATTTCAATGTCATCGTCCAAAGCGACGTCCTCTGAATCGATGATGTCATGTTTCTTTTCAGGTTTCATATATATCGCCTTAAGTTGTCGCGTTTTATGTTGTTGTCACAGACAAACTATCGACGTCGTTTCGTCAAACTCTGCAACCTTGGCAATCTTTAACGATATGAAGGGACTATGACGACGGAAGGGATCGTGACGATCATTTTGTCGAAAAAGAATGTCGATCGATTCGCGATTTTGGGATGCCCCCTGTGCTGTCGGGAGTTTACAGTTGCTCCTTCGTCAAATTTGGTATTTTGGTTGACATAGCTAAGCCTGTTGATCAAATCCGAGAAATCTGACGGGTTTGTACGTCTGTTTGTTTCAAATTGCACACTAAAAGGAAATCAATATGTCTATGGCGAAGTATTTAACCGAATTCGTCGGAACGTTTTTTCTTGTATTCACTATTGGCTTGACAGTGACGCAAGACGTTGCGATGGCGCCTCTCGCAATTGGCTGTTCCCTGATGATCATGGTTTATATGGGCGGTCACATTTCAGGTGGGCACTACAACCCGGCAGTTTCGTTAGCCGCGTTATTGCGGGGAGCGCTAAAACCCGCTGATGTGGTGCCGTATTGGATCGCACAAGTATTGGGTGCATTGGCTGCGGCATTTGTCGTCAGCATCATTATTCCAGGCGGTGAAGGAGAGACCGTCGGTGCAAACTACTTTAGTCCGGCCGTCGGGGCAGGGTACTCGCTATGGGGAGTGGGGCCTTGGTTGATCGAAATTCTGTTCACTTTTGCACTTTGCCTTGTCGTTCTTAATTGCGCAACATCCTCTGGAACCAAAGGCAACTCGTTTTTTGGTTTGGCGATAGGTTTTACGATTGTCGTTGCAGCGTTCGCTGGCGGAGGGATTTCCGGAGGCGCCTTCAATCCGGCCGTTGGCATTGGGCCTGCCGTCATCAAGGGGACAATTGGCGGGGCGCCCGAAGTGTTGAACAGCATCGTCCTGCATGTCGCCGCGCCCTTGGCGGGCGGTGTCTTGGCTGCCTTCGTTTTCAAAATCCAAGAAGCTTCGATAAAAGGAGAAAAAGGTGAGTAGACTTGGCCCATTTTCCTCAAACATATTGGCCAATTTGCATGTGGATCTAGGGATTAGTTCCGACCAATCCAAACTGGCCTATTGTCAAGTCAATCGGCGCTGGAAGACTAATAAGTGAGCTAGTAACGTTATACGAATTCGCTTTTGGTAAAGAATTTTGAGCGACCATCACGATGCCGCTGGAACATATTAAAGTCAACAAGTCTCAAAACAGTTTTCACAGCCTGATCCTGATCGTATCGATGATCTTGTTGCTGGGACTGATTGGGTGGACGTTGTTTGGTTTCTGGGGATGCGTCATTGCTATCGGATTGGCCGTTTTGGGAATCTTACTTGGCGAACGAATCTCGCCGCGCGTCGTCCTGAAGATGTACAAAGCAAGACCGATTCTGCCGAATCATTCGCCTGAACTTGCTGAAATGTTTTATTTGCTTTGTCGTCGGGCTGAACTTGATCCACTGCCGGGACTTTTTTACATTCCCACCAAATTGCCAAATGCGTTTTCTGTCGGACATGACGAAACAGCGGCGGTTGCGGTGACCGATGGGCTTCTTCGAACCATGAACCCGCGAGAACTTCAAGGGATCCTGGCTCACGAAATTTCCCATCTGGCTCATCGTGATACACATGTCATGGGGCTGGCCGATACGATTGCTCGTATCACATCGATGTTGTCCAGAATTGGGCTGCTCATGATGTTTTTTTCGCTGTCGAGCCTATTCACAGGCTCGGATCCGTTTTGGTTTTTACTAAGGGGATTGTTGTTATTTTGTGCTCCGGCAATCACCATCATTTTGCAGTTGGCACTTTCCCGCAAACGCGAATTCAACGCGGATATGGGGGCCATCGAATTGACGGGAGATGCCTACGGACTGGCGTCGGCTCTCGATAAGCTCGAACGACTGGCTCAACCCCAGAGCATCTGGCGCAAGATATTGGCACCGGGACAAAGGCAAACTCAACCCGCGATTTTGCGGACCCACCCAGAAACCGAGGAACGCATCAAAAAGCTCTTGGCGATCGCCAGAAAATCGGACTCACAAATTCCGACTGAACGAGTTGTTCCGCCACGAATGGCTCCCGCCGTCCGTGTCAGCTCGCCCAGACGCATTCCAATCGGTTTCGAAGAAAGAGTGCGGGCCAAGCCCAAGTACCGAATCATGTCCGGGGTGTTTCGATGAGGAACAGTGGTCCCAAAGTTTACCGGCTTTACCGGCTAAAGTTCCCACGGATTAACCGTGATGCGGTATAACTCTTCGCCATTCTTGCCCTGCAAGGCGATCGTCAACTTGATCTTGTTGCTGATCAGGTCTTCGAGATTGTCTTTGTTTTTTTTGACATAATCCTGTAATGCCATTTGAGTCTTGCGATGGGCCTGTTTCGTCTGTTCGTCGTTGAGGCGATTGTTCTCGCACACATAAATCAGTTCGCCAGGTCCCGATTCAACGTCGACCGCTTTGAGGCTGGAAAACAACATCTTTGGCAGGTTTTGTTTTTCGCTGCTGACAAACGAGTCCAGATACGACTGTTTTACGTACCCACAACCGGAATAAACGAGAACGGTCCAAGCGAGAATGACAAACGACGTTTGACGAATCATGAATGTTGCCTGCGGTAAAGAAACAACGGCTGTTAGTCGGAAGACTATTGGCCCAAGCCCAAAACTTCAGTACCTTGCTCAAAAACAATATCGGTTGGAATTCCAGCCCGATTAACTCGTTCCAGATCCGCTTGAAGAATCGGACCCACAAAACCCAGGTTGTCTGTGAATTCGCGAGCGGCTTTGTAATCGCCGTTTCCCTGTAGTTCCAGAAGTCGGGCGCTGAGTTCTTTCATCGCGACTTTCATTTGGTCCATATTGATCCGGTAACGTCCAGATTCTTCGCGCGTAAACGCGCCTTTTTCTTTGAAAAAATTAAAACGAAGCATGTTAGATTTGCCGTGAGCACTCGACGCCCCAAATCGCACGGAGCGAAAAACACTCGTCATGAAGGTGACGTAATAGTCTTCCAAACTGCCTTCGCTGAGCTCCCCTTGTTCAAATAATCGAGTCACCATGTACAGCCCCAGAATGTCGGCTTTGCCTTCTTCGATGGCACTGGCGGCTTCGCGCAAAGCGGAGCGGACTTTGCCATTTCCCGTGATCGTCTCCTTGATACCCAGGCCATGAGCCACCTCGTGAAACATCGTGTTTGAGAAAAAAGCGTTGAAGGTAATATGCTTGCGCTGTTCGGGCACAATCAGCAGATCAGCGATCGGGACGAGAATTTTGTCGAACTTGGCCCGCATCGAATTCTTGAGTTGCAAACGCCGCGAGCCTTTTTTTAGTTGAACTTCCTCGTCGTTCGGCAAATTAATCGCAATGGTTTTCGAGCCCGCATTGCAGTCGCCAGCGTAGTAAATTACATCGTAAGCGTTCAAATCCGAATTAGTGCCGGGAGTTTCCTGCTTGTACTTGTCTGCCACAGGCAGGCCCTTTTGCAAATCCGGCAGCATGGACGCGTATTTGCTCAGCCGCTCGCTCCAGGACATGTCCTTGACGAGCACATAGCATTCACACGCCGCTTTATAACCGTTAAGCTGGTCTTCATAATTTTCGATCGGACCAATAACCACATCAAGCTTGTTGGTTTTCATGTCCATCCATAACATATCACTTGCCCGATACTCGTTACTGAGAAGGGCTTCAGCACGGGCTTGCAGATAAGCTTTGAATCCTGAGTCTTCGGCGAGTTCCGATGCTTTTCGCAATTTCTCGGCAGCGCTTGCGAATTGATCTTCGAAAGCGACGTTATAAGGCACGGCCTCCAGATTTCCGTTTTCGTCCCGTTCAACCAGCGTATAAAGGCTTTTGAGCGCCTCCTGATCAGCGGGATTTTCTTGCAGGTGCTTTTCAAATTCATCCTTGGTCATGTCTTGAGGATAAAAATTTGCGCCGGCAGGCTTGGTTAACACGCCGTCGATGAAGGGCCGATTATTCTGGAGCCGATCCCAGGGACCGTAGTTGATGATGGCGAATCTCTTGAGTACCGGTTCTGAAATCGAATCGAGCAAGGCGTCCTTGTTACCGTACGCCTGAATCCAAAATACGTCATCCATGTCTTGCGCGGCCGAGATGAGCAGCGAAATCAACTGCTTTTGATTCTCAGAAAGGTGACTAAGGTCTGCCGTTAACTTGACACTGACGTATTTGGTTAGCTGCGAATCAGTTTCGTCCTGACCAGTGGTCTGGGCATGCGAAAAAGTACACATAAGAATCAGGGCCGCAACACAGCTTAGTTTCGTTAGTACAGCTGGCATGTTTGTCTCCGTTTTCGAGGCTTTCTTGAACGGGTTCGTCCAACGATTTTATACGACCGTTACCTTGATCGTCAGGTCTGCACGAGTATAAACCCGAGTTGTGAGCGGGTCTCCTGATGCCGACCGCAGAGAATCGGGGAGACCCGCGGTTGGCGGAGTGGAGTGGTCGGGAGACCAACCCACAACCCGGGGCCGCCTTGACCCTCCACATTGGAGATCGTGCGGCTTTTTTAGTCGTTGATTAGATGAGAGTTACATCACCCTCTCGCTTGCGGGAGGGTCAGACGGGGTAGCGGCCGGGGAGGGTTTTTCGTGCGGTTCACAAGACCCTCTCCGGGCCTGAGAGCCCGACTCTCCCAAAGGGAGAGTATTTGATGCTCGTAAACTCTTGCAGAATCCGAACTCCAAAGCCGCACGATCTCAGTTTGGGCGGGTCTCCTAACCGATCCACTTGACCGACCGCAGGTCTCCAAGTGATGACCTCAAGCTTCCCGCCCGAACAAATCACTCGCTACTAGCCTCTCGCTGTTCGCCTCTCGAAACCAAGCCATCCGTGATCAATTTATCAACCAATTGCTCGATGGCTGCGTAGCCTTTCAGAAACCCTTCCTGGGGCACCTCAAGTACCTTCTCGATTTCAATCGTGGATTCATCGACTCGGGTTACAAGTTCAATGTTGAATTTACCGTTTTGAAAAGTAATGTTGCGAAATCCGTCGGCAGGCAAAACTCTATTTTCTGATGTTTGAGGCCGCTCTTGCCAAACCGACATGCCAAGGATAGTGCACCCGATGCCAACAAAAATTCCGATCAAAAATAGGGTCGTTTTAGAAAAGTCCGGTTTCATCGCCGCTCACTTTCGACCGAGGTCAAAAAATCGAGAATTAGATTGGATTGGACAATTATACCCGATTCATCCGAAGTTACCGATCACGATTGCGGTCGGTTCCGAATCCATCTCGATTTGGGAAAGATGAGTTGTACGATCAACAAACTTTGAAGGTACAGATTAGCCGACCAGGCTCAAGTTTGGTTTGGGAAAGTTCTGAAACAATTTTGAGAGCAGTGTGGCGTTCAAACAGGTAGTGTGAAACCCACCATTGTTGCCCGCTGTCGGTCGCAAACAGTTCAGAGACCGCGAGAAAAAACATCCGCCATCGATTAAACCACCGAACGGCTTCTGTTGGTCCATAAGTTTGAACCAAAATAGGCATGATTTTTGATTTTTGGCGGTCCAGGTTAGCCAACCAATGCTCGCTGGTACGAGAGTAATTCATTCCACCCCAACGCCATTGTCGAGTCATCTGCATGTGGTCCGCAAATCGCAAGAACAAACCGTCGCTCGGCATCACTCCACCGGAAAAGAAATAGCGACTCATCCAATCATTCGCACCCAGGTCTTGAAACTCGTAGGTGAATTGGCGATGACAGAAAATGTGAACGAACAATTTGCCTTTTGGAGCAAGCCATCGCGCGATGTTTTTCAGAAGCCTCCGATAATTTCGCATATGTTCGAACATCTCAATGGATACAACTCGATCAAATGTCTCTTTCGTATCGAAATCATTCATATCGCAGGTGATCACGGTCAGGTTGCCATCGAGTCCGCGGGATTCAGCCTGACCCAAGATGAATTCACGCTGTGACCGCGAGTTTGATACAGCAGTGATTTTGGTGTTGGGATATTTTTCTGCGATCCAAAGGGTTAAGGAACCCCAACCACAACCCAACTCAAGTATGTTTTGTCCGTCCGAGATCTCGGCGCGGCGACACGTTTCGGCAAGTGACGCTTCTTCTGCCTGATCAAGGTTTTCGGATCCATTCGCGTACAGGCAACAAGAATATTTCTTACGCTTGCCCAATACGAGATCGTAGAAGCCGGCCGGAACTTCGTAGTGTTGCTCATTCGCTTTTTCGGGAAGCGGTGCGATCGGTCCGATCGAAAACTGCTCGATTAAACGTTCCAACTGCAATTGATTCTGTTCGCAGTCGCCCAGATCGACGTCCTGTAATCGTTTCCGGCATAATCGCCTGATCCCCAAACGAAGCAAAAAATCTGGAACCCATCCGCGTTCTGCCAAGTCGATTAGTCGATCCGAGATACCCATCTGCCAGCCTTCGCTTTAGTAAATTGACGTGGATTTTGGAAACCAGGGGAAAAACGCACTCGTGGTTCGTTGATAGTCGCGATACAAGTCTCCCCGCGACTTGAGTGCCTGTCGTTCCGTTGGTGGAATGCCCGTTACCCGCAGGATAAAAAACAGCATCGCAAACGGCGCCACGATCGAAAACCAGCCGATTGGATAACTGATGGCCAGGAATACGTAAGACCACCAGTGAATCCACTCAAAGAAGTAGTTTGGGTGTCTCGAAAATCGCCAACGACCTCGTTTGCAGACTTGCCCTTTGTTCGACGGGTTGTTGCGAAACGAATCGAGTTGTCGGTCGGCAATCGCTTCACCGGCGAGTGCCAAAAACCAGATTGCGATCCCAATCACGTCGAGGATTCCAAATGGGGTTGGGTTCCAGGCGGCAATCAGCATCGGTAAAGCAAACAAAACGGCGACAAAAGCCTGAAATTGATAAAAACGAAACATCTTTTTGTCCGTTTGTTCACCCCATTTCTGCTTCATCTCCACATAGCGACCGTCCTCGGAATGCTTTTGCAACCGTTGATAAACATGCCAACTCAGCCGTCCCGCCCAAAGTAGTGCTAAACCAGCCACGAGGAACCTTCTCGTCTGGTTACCACCAATCGCACTCAAGCAAAAACAGGCCGCGATGATACCAACGCTTGCGCTCCAGGCGACGTCAACAATGCCGGCATCGCCCGTGCGTTTTTGATAAACCCAAAGCAAACTGAAACCGACAAACGCGCTCATCAGGGCAATCAATATGATCAACAACGGATTCAACGCATTGCCTCCAGTTGCGACTCCGAATAGAGACGCGGGGCGGAAGTCGTTTCAAAGCCGAGATCGGAATGTCCGATTTCGTGATTGCGAGGCACGAAGTCATTCGCGGGATCGACTGAACTCTGAGGTTTTGCAAACACCATTTGCACACTTTGTACCCGGCGTTCAATAAATGCGGCTTCACAATAGCACAAATAGAAGTGCCACAGACGCACAAACTTCTGGTCGAAACCGAGTCGCCGAACGTTGCTCATTTCTGCGTGAAATTTTTGCAACCAGCATTGAAGTGTCCGAACGTAATGCTCAGTAATATCCTCCTGATGAACCGCTCGCATGTCAGTCGCACGGCCAACGGATTCGCCAATCGCAACGACGGATGGAAGGCAACCGCCAGGGAATATGTAGCGCCGAATAAAGTCGACGCTGCGAATATGATGCGCATAATTTTGCTGGCTCATCGTGATCGCCTGAATCAACATTAGACCATCGTCGGTCAAAAGGCTGGAACACTTGGCGAAATACTGATCAAAATACTGATGTCCGACCGCCTCAATCATTTCGATGGAAGCGATTTTGTCATACTTTCCTGCCAGGTCGCGGTAATCGGAATGAAGTAATGTGATTTGATCTTGCAGACCGTGCACCGCGATTTGCTGTTGTACAAATTTATATTGCTGTTTTGAAATCGTGGTGGTCGTTACGCGACAGCCAAAATTCTGGGCGAGATAAATGGCCAGACCACCCCAGCCCGATCCGATTTCGAGGAGATGATCTGTTGGTTTGAGCTGTAGTTTGTGTCCAATCCACTCCATTTTTTTTAAAGAAGCTTCCAACATGGAGCTTGAGTCGTCCGCAAAAATACCGGACGAGTAATTCATGGTCCTATCGAGAAACAACGAGTAAAACTCGTTGCCCAAATCGTAGTGTTCCCCGATGTTTCGACGACTGCCGGCTTTGGTGTTGCGACGAAGTTGGTGATGGATCCAATGCAGACTCCTGCGAATTCTGCCCCAGGTGTTTTCGAGTTTCGCCATCTGAGGCAAATTCTGGATGAAGATTCGAATCACGGCCGTGAGGTCGTCCGCATCCCAGTCGCCATCAATAAACGACTCCGCCGAGCCGATGGTGCCGCCGAGTAAAATTTTGCGATAAAACTCCGCACGATGTACGTAAATCGCGGCATTCAATTCGCTGTCGTCATGAAACTCTGGAACTTGTCCCAACTGCCAATGGGAATTCGAATCCGAAACATTGATCATCCCGCGCCGCAAGTTCGAAAAACCGCGCAACAGCTGCGTTTTGCATTGCCTGGAGACCCAATCGTTTAGGCGAGATTCACGCCATGCTTGCGACCAGCCGCGGTTCAAATTCGCGCGCGCCACCTTCGAGGCGTTGCTTTTAACCTGTTCATCAAAATTGATGTGATTCATTGGCTTATGAGTTCCGAGTCTTTTTCGTCGACGCAATTTGCATCGACTTGGGAGTTTGGGAAGTCGTCGCAGGTTGGAGCTTCACTCTTGTGGCAATTGTTTGCAGCGACATCGTGCGTTCGCGGATGCGGGTAAAACGGAACACGCTTGAGATAAAGACGCAAAGCGTGCCAATAGATTCCCGCAAAGACCTTCCAGCTAATCAGAGGATACTTGATCAACGCGAGTCTCAGGCTGCTGGAAGTGATGGGTTTCTGTTTCAACGACATTCCGACGCTGAGCGCTTTTTCCTGATTTTCAAAGGATGAAATGTTGACGACCAGGCGAGCGGGCGAAATCCTGAAATCAAAATCGTATGTCATTTTCAGAGGCATAAAAGGTGAAACGTGAAACGCCTTTTTAACGTTATTCGCGGATATCCGCTGGCTGGATTCAGTGGTTGGTTTGAACGCCTTCTCGGTTTCAATGACGTATAAGTGTTGCTCACCCCACGGAGTATTGTTAACTTCTGTAATAATCGCTTCGACACGATTTCCGGATTCGTCGAAGCAAAAATAAAAGTTGACCGGATTCATGACGAAACCAATATACCGCAATTGCGTCAGCAATCGAATTGGGCCGATCGGACGCGAGATGCCGTGATCGCGCAGAACTCGAAGGACCTCCTCACGCATCTCCTGTTTGTTGGAAATCGTTTTACGATGTGACAAATGGTCACTGAATCTAAACTGTGCAAAGGCGAAGCGCCGGATTGAGAATAGAAGACGGTTCTCGAAAACGCGATCGAGTTCGTCCAGATCCAGGTAAAAGAAAAATGTGCTGAACCAGAATTGATGTTTAATTGGCCGTTTTCTCGAGTGCAGAACTTGACCTTCAAACAGACAACTATTCATATCGGTTGTCCCTCCAAAGAATTTACAACGGCGAGCGCACTATTGACACCGTCTTCGTGAAAACCGTTTCCCCAGTAGGCTCCGCAATATGAAGTTCTATTTGGCCCGAGCAGCTCGGCATGCTGTTCCTGCATGCGTTTTTGACGGACGTCGAATGTGGGGTGATGATAGGTGAACTGTTTGATTACGTTTTCCGGAGCGATCCGACCGTCATCATTAAGCGTCACATTGAAGACGTAATCACTGTCGATCGACTGTAAAATGTTCATGTTGTAAGTAACGGTCGCCTTGCGATTTTCACCTTTTGGATTGAAATAATTCCAGCTCGCCCATGCCCGCCGTGCTTTGGGAAGCAGTGAGGTTTGGGTGTGAAGCGTAGCGACATTGGTTTCGTAGGGGAACGCAGAGAGAATCTCGGTTTCTTGATGTGTTGTTTCCCGTCCCAGTATCTTCAGGGCTTGATCGGCATGACAAGCGAAGACGACGTGCTCAAAATCTTCACGGCTGCCGTTTTCAAGGGCTAACGAGACATGGTCGGCGCGGCGTAAGACGTGTTTAACCGGTGCGTTGAGTCTGATGTTGTTACTGAAACTTTGAATCAACTTTTTAACGTATTCTTGAGATCCGCCTTTGATAACACGCCATTGAGGGCGGTTGGTGACGTTCAGAAGCCCATGGTTTTCGTAGAATTCAGCAATGAACCGGATGGGGAACTGAAGGAACTTGGAAAAAGGGCACGACCAGACTGCAGAACCCATCGGTAAGAGAAACTGCTTCACAAACGATTCCGAGTATCTTCTTTGAGCGATGAATTGTTCGACGGTCACGTTGCCGGAATTGGCTGTGCACAATAACTTTCTCGCCTGGCGATTGAATTTAACTAAATCGTAAAGCAGGCGATAAAACCGTAAGTTAACAAGGTTTCGCCGCTGAGCAAACAAGCCGCTGAAATCGGCACCGCGATACTCAAGCCCGGTCTCCTCACAGGTCACGCTAAAACTCATGATTGTGGCTTGCGATTCTACATTGAGTTCGTCCAACAAAGCGATAAAGTTCGGATAGGTGCGATCATTGAAAACGATGAATCCCGTATCGATCGAGTAGTTCCGATCACCCATTTCAAAATCGACCGTATTAGTGTGACCACCTGGATAGTTGTTGGCCTCAAATAACGTGACATCGTGACACTTGTTCAACTTAAAAGCAGTCACCAGTCCTGAGATGCCGCCACCAATAATTGCGATCCTCATTTGCCGTCTCCAATTGGAGAACAGCCGGAATCGCAAGTAGCGGATCCAACGGCTGGTTTCTTGATTCTGCGAATGGCAGTGCGATAACGAATCCACGCAAATATTCGATAACCTAGACTCAATGCTTGTCGCACGATGGGCCATTGGCTGATTCTGACCAACGGCGCAAAACCAATTCGTCGGTAAATTTCGCGAAAGACATCGACACCAGAATACCAATTGCCGAGGTGATCGCGGCTGTGGATTTCCCGATGGAATTCGTCAAGGCTCTTTCCGAATTCGGTTGGGTCAAACTCCGGATCGGCGATATCGGTTAAAAGTAGCTGGCCGGATTTCCGATCCTTCCATCGAATCAAGTCAATTTCCCGCTTGCAGAGCGGACATTCGCCATCGTAAAAGACCTGAAATGGCCCGGTATTTTCGTCTGGTTTCATTTGAATCACAGGAGAACTTGTCGACATACCAACTTATTTCGGCCAAAACGTTCAAAATGGGTTTCGTTTGAAATATGGCAAGAGATGCAAAAATAACAGAGTTTGTTCAAAATCGCAGGATTCGATTGTTTATTGAATCTGGATTGGCCTTCCTACCGTATAAAAATTCGTCCAAACCGTCCACGCCCATATTTGCTTTTTTGGGAGCTCATAATGATCGGCGACCAGGCTCATTTTTCTCCAAGGATGGTTGCGCGCGCCATCGGCGTGAGCGAGTCATCGTTGAAGCGATGGTGCGACCAGGGCCGCCTCGACATTACCAAAACGGCGGGCGGGCATCGCAGGCTTAGTCGAGCCGAAGTCGTTCGTTTTTTGCGCCAAGCCAACTTAAGCCTTGCGGACCCCGAAGCCATCGGGCTTCCGAAAATCGATTCCGATGCGATTCGAGACGACCCTGTTGTTTCGGAGACAATTAAAAATGCGTTGTTGTCAGCGGACGAAGCGACAGTGCGGCAACTTCTTTTCACGATGTACGTTTCGGGTTGGCGATTGCACCGCATCTTCGACGACGTCATCAGTCGAGTCTTCGCGTCGATTGGCGAGATGTTTCAATGCAACGATATCGAGATCTACAAAGAACGACTCAGTTGTGAAATTGCCATCAATACCTTGCGTGAGTTGAGGACTCTGATCCCCAAAGCGAAACAAGGCGCTCCGGTTGCGATTGGTGCAAGTCTTGCCGGCGATTTCTACACGATGCCATCGTTGATGGTGGAGATGATCATGATTTCGCTTGGATGGCGAGCCCATTCGCTTGGTTCGAACTTGCCCTTCGCGACGTTGTTGGCTGCGATCAGCGACTATCAACCGCAAATCTTCTGGGTGAGTCTTTCATACATTGAAGACGAGTCAAAACTTATTCAAGAGTTTAACGACTTTGCCGAACGACTGCCCAAAGCCACCACCCTGGCAATCGGCGGTCAAGCGATAACGCCGGAGCTGCGAAAACAGCTGAACTTTTCAATCTGTTGCGACAATATGCGGCAAATTGAAATGTTTGCGAAAAACATATATCAGCTGCGAAACCCTAACACACAAAACATTTGAATCAGGGGCATTGAACAGAGTGCGGATTTTAGCCGGGCTGGAACGGGAGGTAACTGTTGCCGGGATGGCTACGTGTAAATCGCGTGGCCGCTTGTTGGGAGCCGCAAATTTTTGGGTTAAAGCGAGAGTCATTAAATTATTTGGAATTTGCCAAGCAAAATCAAACTTAAACGAATCAAAGGGTTAAATGATGGTAATTATTTTTCGTCTAGCGATTGCGGCTTTATTGGTGACATTTTCGACCGAGTTCGGTGCTGCACAACAAGCGACAAATGGGACCAATGCAACGTCCAAACCGTATCTTGCCAAATCTGTCGCTAAGGTCGATCCCACAAAACAGACGCAAGTAAACACGAAAATTGCCGACTGGACTCAATGGCGAGGCCCGAATCGAGACGGCCACGTTGACAATCAAAATTGGCCGGATTCTCTGAGTCAGAAAATTCTTACCAAACGTTGGTCGGTACCAATGGGCCCGAGTTACAGCGGTCCGCTTGTGGTCGGCGATCGAGTATTTACGACCGAAACGAAGAACAAGAAAACGGAAATCGTACGCGCTCTCGATCGAAAGACCGGCAAAGAGGTTTGGAATACGGAATGGGAAGGGGCCATGAGCGTGCCCTTTTTCGCAGCGAGGAACGGAAGTTGGATTCGCTCGACGCCCGCATATGATTCTGGCAGACTTTACGTCGGCGGAATATTGGATGTACTTGTCTGTATCAACGCCGAGTCCGGTAAACAGCTTTGGCGAGTTGATTTTAAACAAAAATTTGGGACGTCAAAACCAGCTTTTGGATTCGTAAGCTCGCCGCTAATAGATGGCGAATATCTCTACATTCAAGCCGGTGGCGGTTTCTGCAAACTGAACAAGGAAACAGGCGAAGTCATTTGGCGCGGAGCGGTTGATGGCGGGGGGATGATGGGAAGTGCGTTTTCGTCTCCTGTACTGGCAACGATTGGCGGCAAAAAACAGGCGGTCATCCAAAGTCGATCGACACTCATGGGCATCGATTTGGAGAATGGTTCTGAGCTT
>JAHEJI010000230.1 GCA_024638965.1 Planctomycetaceae bacterium | reverse complement strand
GGTTGTTTGGAATTGGAATTGTAGAAACCGAGGAAGACTTTGGAACACAAGGGAGCCAGCCGACACACCCGGAATTGCTGGACTGGATGGCCGTCGACTTTCGCGAAAACGGCTGGAATGTCAAGCGCTTGCTGAAACAGATCGTCACTTCCTCGACTTATCGACAGACAAGCGTGGCCACGGATGACAGGTTGCAGCTCGATCCGCGTAATTTGTTATATTCGCGAGGACCGCGTTTTCGGCTGCGTGCCGAAGTCGTTCGCGATCAGGCGTTAGCCGTTTCTGGTTTATTAAGTCGCAAAATGTTTGGCCCGCCGGTCTATCCGCCAAATCCAGTCAAGGTTGTTCGGAGCGCATTCACCGGTGGAACGGTTTGGAAGGAGAGCCAAGGGGAAGATCGTTATCGGCGTGCTATGTATACTTACCTGAAGCGCACCGCGCCTCATCCTTTGTTCGAAACGTTTGACATGGCGACTCGAGAAGTCTGTAACTTGCGGCGAATTCGAACCAACACTCCACTGCAGTCTTTTATGACGTTGAACGATCGAACTTTCCTGGAGGCGGCTCAGGCCCTGGCGGTAAAGATGCTCGACAGCTCGAGTCAACCCAGCGAACAAATTGAACACGGTTTTCAACTCGCACTTTTGCGACCCTGTGATCAAGGACAATTAGAATTGCTCACGGAGTTGTATTCGAAAACGATCGAACGATACCGGGCTGCGCCCGATGAGGCTCAGGCCATGATCGACGCGGTTGCGGGATTTGGAGTAAACGAAGAGACCATCGCCTCCCATTCCGCCGAGCTGGCGACTCTGACGGTCGTGGCGAACGTTGTTTTGAATCTTGACTCATTTTTGACGAGATAGGAAACACCTCGATGCCCACACAACCTCAACAGGAACTTGCGAATAACCGCGTCCAAGCGATGACTCGGCGGCATTTTCTGGGCCGATGCAATTCCGGGCTAGGGGCGATCGCGCTCGCTCAAATGGTGGGAGCGGGTGTTGCTGTTGCCGATGATAAGCGGAGTAGCGCTGACGAACCGATGGCCCCACGTAGTCCAAAGTTGCCCGCTCGTGCCAAGAATGTGATTTATCTGCACATGGCCGGTTCTCCGCCGCAACACGAGTTGTTCGACTACAAACCCGAATTGGCGAAACGCCATATGCAGCCGTGTCCCGACGAGCTATTGGAAGGGAAAACATTTGCCTTCATCAAAGGGAAGCCAAAATTGTTGGGGCCGCACTACAAATTCCAACAACACGGGGAATCGGGTGCCTGGATCAGCGAACTGCTCCCTAACTTGGCCACGTGTGCTGACGAATTGTGTATTGTCAAGTCGATGTTTACCGATCAGTTCAACCATGCTCCTGCACAGCTGTTGCTGCATACAGGAAATCAACAATTTGGCGGCGCTTCGTTCGGTTCCTGGGTGACCTACGGTTTGGGGACTGAAAACCAAAACCTGCCGGGTTACATGGTGATGGTCTCGGGCGGCACAAACCCGTCAGGCGGAAAGAGTCTGTGGGGGAGTTCGTATCTGCCATCGATTTATCAAGGCGTTCAATGCCGCGGTGTCGGCGATCCAATCCTCTATGTCAGTAATCCCAAAGGCATGCCACGCGATATTCGTCGAGCCAGTCTTGATGCGATCAACGAACTTAATCGAAAAGAACTCGAACAGTTTCATGATCCGGAGACTCGGACGCGAATCAGCCAGTACGAATTGGCTTTTCGGATGCAGGTGGCGGTCCCTGAAGTGATGGACATTTCGCGGGAGTCGAAAGCAACGATCGAAGCTTATGGTGCGAACCCAGGAGAAGCCTCATTTGCGAACAATTGCCTGCTCTCACGCCGGCTGGTCGAACAGGGGGTCCGGTTTGTGCAACTGTTCGATTGGGGTTGGGATATTCATGGGACGGCTCCCCACGACGACTTGGTAACTCAGTTGCCAAAAAAATGCAAAGAAGTCGATCGGCCAATTACCGCACTGCTCAAGGATCTGAAACAGCGTGGCATGCTTGAGGAAACGCTGGTGATCTGGGGCGGCGAGTTTGGCCGAACGCCGATGAATGAGGAACGCAATGGTTCAAAGTACTTTGGTCGAGATCATCATCCCGACTGTTTCACGATTTGGATGGCGGGTGGCGGTACGAAATTCGGTTCGCACGGATCGACCGACGAACTCGGCTACAAAGTGGCGGAAAACGGGGTCTCGATTCGCGATTTCCAGGCGACCGTCCTGCAACTTCTGGGGCTCGATCCCTACAAACTCCATTTCCCGTTTCAAGGCTTGAATCAACGTTGGATCGGCCCCGCCAACACGCCTCAAGTTCGCTATGAATTGATGACGTAGACGCGGGAAGCGAGCGAGAAGCCGTGAGGCGAGAAGCTAGAAGTGGGTACAGATCAGTACTCAGCACGCTCCTTAATCGCGTTGAAACAACGCTATTCCTTTTCTCCTCAGCATCGTCAAAACGTGTTATGATGATGCGCGAGCAAACTCAAATAGGAGAAATGGCGTGTTGTCGAATATGTTCAGTTTTTTAATGTCTTGTCTTGTGAAGTCAACTTTAACAGTGGTCGCCGTCGGTTTAGCCTGGAACGGGAACACGTCTGCACAAGAGAAAAAAACGGACGAAACGGAAACCAGTAAATCTCCTGTCGCTTTGATTTCCACGGCTGGTTTCCAGGAAATTTTCTCAGAGGATTTCGAAAGCGATATCGCTAATTGGGAGTTGGTCGATGACGGCTGGAAACATGTTCCTTCGGGCAATTCGAAGGTCTTAAGTCTGCACAAAAAGGCAAGCAATTTTAAGCCGCTTCATCGTTCTCCGACTCATATTGCTTTGCTAAAAGACAACGAGGTTGCAGATTTCGATTTGAATTTGCGGGTTCAAAGCACGAACGAGGATTACAACCATCGAGATGTATGTTTGTTTTTCGGATACCAGAGTCCGACGCAATATTACTATGTGCACCTTGGCAAAAAGACAGATCCTCATTGCAATCAAATTTTTGTCGTTAACCATGCCGACCGGACAAAGATATCACTCACGACCAGCGAAGGAACGAACTGGGATGATCGCTGGCATTCTGTGCGACTCTTGAGAGACGCGACGACCGGCGACATTCAAGTCTTTTTTGACGACATGAACACACCGGTGATGACGGCCAAAGACAAAACGTTTACTCGTGGCCGGATTGGAGTAGGATCATTTGACGACACAGCGAATTTCGATAATCTCGAGTTGGCCGGCAAGCCTCATTCGCCCGCGCAAAAGGAATCTTCTGATTTCGAAAAAGGGACAGAAGCCAAACAGAATGGGCAGTAGGGGTCTGGTTCCCGCAGCAAAACCGGTGGCTGCCGGTTGGGCTGGTTACTTCCTGAAGAAGATCATGTACGCCGCGATGGCGATGCCCGTGATGATCGCAATCGCGACCGGTTCCTGGACTGTTTTTGTGACGATGTCGAGGCCGTTCGCCCATGATTCGGAGGCTACTTCTGAAACGGGACGCATGTTTGGCTCCTTATGGATTTGTGTGTGACAAACATACGTTTTGGGAAACATGGAGATGGAGATTTGTAATCATGGAAGCGTCCGAATGCAGTTTGCGTTCGACGATTTACCATCAGAATCGTGATAATCGGAACGTGTTCAATCGACCGGGAGGGCGAAACTCCTGCTAATTCAAAAAACTCAACACACACGCGAGAAGAGTTTTCACGACCAAAAGGTTTCTCGTAATAACACGAGAGATCTTCACCTCGCTCAACACGGTTTAGAATGACTGGCTTCTTTCATTCCAGTCGCTGCTTCGAGACCTGGCCGACGACCTCGCGGTCTCGATCGTTCTGCTCCAGCAGCCTTTTGGCTTCCTTGAGCAGAAATTCGTGGTCCATAAAAGGCTCATAGCTGATGTCCTGCCAGCGAATGATGCCTCGCCCGTCGACGAGAAAAGTTCCGTGCAAGGGTTGGTCTTCAAAGTCGTCGTAGGCGCGAAACTTCTTGAATACTTCCAGTTCTTGATCGGAAACAAGATTCTTGAATGGCATCTCACCTTCATAATTTTCAATGGACTTGGCCAGCCCAGCTCTTTCGTCGCTGCTGATTGCAACCATCTCAATACCGGCCGCTTCGAATTCAGCGACATGTGGGCCGAATTTTTGAAGCTGTTCGGCACAGTGCAAACAACCATGACCCAGATAAAAGATGATGATATGCGGGCGGCCTACAAATTCGCTCGAACTAATCTCTGAATCATTCGAATCCGCAAGGTTCCACGACGGAGCGGGAGAAGGCGACCAGCGAAACGGACCGAGCGTATCAAGTTCCGGTCGCTCACCGATGTCAGTGGCAATGTCCGGCGGCGAACGCCAATCGTCTTCCTGCTGCAATAGTTCAGCAACAGGTTCTATCCGGGAAAAAATCGGTGCGTTCAAATCAAGCGACGAAGAACATTTTTTTAACTCTTCGAACGCATCCAGCACGTCTTTCAAGTCCGCAACATCTGCCTCGTCGCTGATCTCTTTTTTCCCATGAATGAGGTAATTCTGGTATTGGAGAAAGGCGAAACGGGCAAGTGGAATGGACTCGTTGGGTCGCCGTTCAATTTGTTTTTTAACGGTTTTGGTGCCTTCTTGATACTCGCCGGCCAGGAAATGCAATTCGCCTAGCCAACTGACATCTTCTCCAGTGGCTTTCAAAAGCTTCTGGCGGGCGGCGGCATATTCCATGTCAGCGACGAGCCGATAGCCTTCGATTGCCAAAATCGCCTTTTCGCATTGAGAAACCAGGCGTTTGGCTTTCGCGTGATCTTTTTTTGTCTTAGCCAGGTCTTTATCCAGTGTTTTCAGATTGACATCAGCGGGCATCGGCGTGGGCGGATGGTCTTCACCCTTTTTTTCGCTCGCAGACTTGGCCACCGTTAATCGACGTTTTAGCGGTGTCAGCTCTTCTAGCCGCGCTTGATTCTCGTCGAGAATCTGGGCGATTTTATCTTCGCTTGTTGTCGCGAGGTCACCGTAACTTGTGATTGCTGCCGAACAACCAAGCAAACGCAGAACCTTTACCTGTTCTTCTGGAACGTCGGGTGACTGCAAATAGCCAGTTTGGCACAAATCGATTGCCTGCTCGTAAAGCTGATATTCGCGGAGCACCTGCAACAACCGACGACGACCGTAACTCGCGCTTCCGCCATTTTTGTCAAGCGTGTTGTATCGCGGGTGTCGCGGCAGGCTACACATGTTTTTGGCGAGATCCAGGGCATCCGAAGCTCGACCGATGTAAACCAGGTTGCGTATGAGCCACTCATTGTTGTGAGCAAAATTCATGATCTCATCAGGTATTACACCGTCACGCATCATGTGAGCATGGTCGACGCGTGCCGATGCCTCTTGTTGATAAACGGCGTCTTCGTATCGTTTCAAACGCGAATAGATATGGCCAGGCATATGCCACATGTGGGCAATGCTGGGAGCCGCTGGGCCACATCGGGCGGCTGAAGCAACTGCTTTTTCCGGATGTCGATAATCCCAAAGATGGATCGTGTAATGATGACTGGGGTGCAGGGGTTCTTTCTCAAAAATTTCGTTGATCAACGCATCGGTGGCCAGGTAACTTCCGATCGGCACGCCTTCGCGACCATTGTGCCAGATTCGATGAGCCACAAACGCTTTGGCTTCAAGATCGTCGGGGTATTTCAAGACGATCGACTCGAGCGCTTTCAAGTACGCTTTTGCTTTTCGCTTTTTGTCGTCTTCGTCGATCTTCTTGACGTCTGTTTCGCCTTGGAAATAAGCGTCGGCCGAATCGATGTATAACTTTTCCCGCTCGGTTACTTTGTCTTTGAGGGCGACTGCTTTTTCCATGAACCCTTGGGCTCGTTTTCGGTTGGTATTCGCGGCCTGTGCGGCGCCCCAATACGCGATGGCGCAATCGGGATCAATCGCGGCGGCTTGACGAAATGAGCGTTCTGCTTCCAGGTACCAAAAACCGTGCAGTTGTCCGACACCCTGGTTGATAAAAGCCTGGGCTTGTTCCGAATCGGTCGTCGCAGGAAAATTGACGCGACCGGTGCCACCCATCAGATAGGCAGCTTGTCGGGGCCCTTCGTTGAAAGCTTCTCCATGTTGCGAGTGGCCTTGCAAAATCTGATCCACCGAATTGTCGATGTCGGCGTCGCTTGACTCAGTTTTCGCCGTCTCGTCGATCGATTGAGCAATCACAGTATTGAAATTTGCGGTGAAAACGATGGCAAGCAGGCAATTTGCCAAAACCAAAACTGGTTTCATCGAGTGGAACTCCGGTAATGTCGATTGAGGGTAGGGACAGTCTTTGTCCATCGTGATCGGACTGTGACGGCACCACAACCCGTAGAAGGGCATTCTATCGTGAAATTGTAAATCGTTCATCATCTGGGCCTTATTATTCGACGATTACATCCATTTGAATATCCATGTTTTACGTTCAACGTATCGGGATTGTCTGCTAAGCTCTGACGTTTATGTTTATGCGAATTTAATACCACCAAAATCAATGTCGAATCAGAATTGGACTCCGAGTTCCTGGCGGAGCAAAATTGCCACTCAGCAGCCCGTATATCCGGACGCCGAAGCGCTGCAAAATGCGCTGGGTCGATTGGCGAAATTGCCACCTTTGGTAACGAGTTGGGAAATCGAATCTCTGAAGGAATCGATCGCTGAGGCGGCGAAAGGGGAGGCCTTTCTATTGCAGGCCGGCGATTGCAGCGAAAGCCTGGAGGATTGCGAAACCGACTCGATCGTTCGTAATCTGAAAGTTCTCATGCAAATGAGCTTTGTGTTGATTTTTGGTTCGAAGAAAAAAGTAATTCGCATGGGTCGGATCGCGGGTCAATATGCGAAGCCCAGGTCCAACGACACAGAGACTCGTGATGGCGTGACTTTACCAGTTTATCGCGGTGACATTGTGAATCGTTCGGGCTTTACCGAAAGCGACCGACAACCCGATCCAGACTTGATGTTGCGCGGTTACGAACGGGCGGCACTGACGTTGAATTTTATTCGTGGATTGAGCGCCGGTGGTTTTGCCGATATGCATCATCCCGAAAACTGGGATCTGGAATTTGCGAGCAATTCGTTACGTGCTCAGCAATACCACGAGATGGTTGATTCGATCACCAGTTCGCTGCAATTCATGGAAGCCTTATTGGGTTCCTCAATTCGAGAAAGCCGAGCGGTTGACATATTTACGTCTCACGAGGGTCTGCATTTGAGTTATGAGCAGGCCCAGACTCGTCGCGTTCCGCGTCGCGAAGGTTGGTACAACGTGGGCACGCACTTTCCGTGGATCGGTTATCGAACCCGCGATGTCCAAGGAGCCCATGCCGAATATTTTCGCGGAATTAGTAATCCAGTTGGACTCAAGGTTGGAAGCAAGTCGGATCCCGATGAACTTTTGTCGTTAGTCAAGTTCATCAATTCCAAGAATGAGCCAGGAAAGGTGACGTTGATTCATCGGTTCGGGGCGAAAGAAATCTCCCAGTCACTGCCGCCGATTATCAAAGCCGTTTCCGAAGCGAAATTAAACGTTTTGTGGTCCTCCGATCCGATGCACGGAAACACTTATTCCACCAAATCCGGAATTAAGACGCGTAGCTTCGACGATATTGCCGAAGAGCTGGAAAAAGCATTCACGGTTCACGAGGCGCATGATACGACACTCGGTGGCGTGCATCTGGAGTTAACCGGCGATAACGTCACGGAGTGCATTGGCGGTGTCGGGCAACTCGCGGAACCCGACTTGGAAAGAGCCTACAAGAGTGCGGTTGATCCCCGCTTGAATTATGATCAGGCGATGGAGTTGGCATTTATGATCGCCGATCACATGAAATCATCCAAATAATACATTTGTTGACAATAATTTGGCGAAGTGATATTTTGCCGACAGGACATGACCCTCCAAGAATTTTCTGGTCTGTAAATAAGAATGAATGACACATCGGATCACTTGACCGATGAACAGCTTGACAAGATAGCCCGTTGCGAAAAAAGTCTCGGGTACAAATTTCAAGACAAGCAACTACTGTTCGAAGCTATCACTCACGCGTCGAGTTCTAACACGCGTCTGCTTTCTTACGAACGTCTCGAATTTTTGGGCGATTCGATCCTGGGCTTTATCGTCTGTGAGCATCTTTTTGAGCGATTTACGGACTGGCTGGAAGGTGATTTGACGAAAGTCAAGTCCGTTGTTGTGAGCCGATTCACATGCGGGATTATCGGGCATCAGCTGCAACTTGCCGACTTTCTGATTGTTGGAAAAGGGTTAGGTTCGTCAGGTGACGTGCCGAATTCATTGCTGGCAAATGCGTTCGAGTCAATCGTGGGTGCAATGTACCTGGACGGTGGTATGGATCGTACCAAAGAGTTTGTATTGAAGGTGATCGCTGAGCATATTGAGGCCACGGTCACTGGCGATGCCTCAACCAACTACAAGTCCGAATTACAGCAGTATGCTCAAAAAAGATTCGGGCTGCCTCCAAACTATCAATTGCTGGGCAACAAAGGACCTGATCATGACAAATCGTTCATGATTTCAGCACAAGTGGGGAAACGTCAGTTTCAACCTGCATGGGGCAAAAACAAAAAAGAGGCCGAACAAAAAGCAGCGGCCAATGCACTGGCCGAAATTGATGGTGCGGAAACTCCGTTCCCCATTCCCGACGAGAACGTCGAATAGTCGTTCAGGTTCGTCGTCTAGCAAGATATCCAATCAAATCAATCGCACCCCCCAGCGACCGGCGGTTGCTGAACGAAGAATTGTTCGCAAAATGGTAGCAAAAATAACCGAATCAAATTTTGGAGTTTTGTGTGAACGATTCAGTCTGCCGCTGGGGAATTTTAAGTACTGCTT